>JBJDZI010000116.1:0-95458 GCA_051867925.1 Eubacteriales bacterium | reverse complement strand
GGGGAAAAACTTCGGCGTCTGAGATGGTTTTCCCCTTCCTCCAGTATTCTCGTAAGCTTTTTCGACAAACTGTGGCGGCAAGTATTTGCCGCCACAGTCTGTCGAGAAACTATAAATTTAGAAAGCCGTCAGCCAAGGAAGTGGGTGGAGAGCTCGAGAGGAGGGCGAAAACTTCGGCGTTTGAGATGGTTTCGCCCTCCTCTCGATTTTCTGAAAGACTTTTTTGACAGACTGATGGCGGCAAATACTTGCCGCCATTTTCAGAAGTTTTTGGAGTTCCAAGAACCTTTTTTCTCAAAAAGGTTCTTGGTGGGGTTGGGAGCAGGGCTACGCCCGGCTCCGGGGCGTAGCCCCAATTCAAAATCATTCCTCGTCGTAGGATTTCTGGGGCTTTTTGCTGCCTTCCGGGTAGATTACCACGCGGCGGTTGCGCTCAGCACCGATGGAGTTGGTGGAAACGCCCTCGATGTTCTGCACTTCGCTGTGGATGATGCGGCGTTCGTAAGCACTCATGGGTTCCAGAGTGATATTGCGGCGGTACTTCAGCACGCGGGCAGACATCCGTCTTGCCAGCGCACGAAGCGCGTCTTCCCGTCTGACACGGTAGCCCTCGATGTCCACCATAATCTTGGTGTAATCCCGATCGTCCTCATCGTTTTCCTTCTTGTTCGCCGCAAGATTCACCAGATACTGCAGCTGATCCAAAGTCTCGCCGTGATGACCGATCAGCACGGACGCACTGTCACCGCTGATGGACAGCAGTTTTCCGTCTTCCAGATCGGATACCGAAACTTCTGCGTCCAGTTCCATGTTCTTGATCAGAGTCTCAATAAATTCTACCGCGATCTCTATGGGTGCCTGATTATAGACCACTTTTACCTGCGCGGGAGTCTCGCCGAAGCCGAGGAATCCCTTTTTAGGCTGCACCAGCACTTCATAAGTGACTTTGTCTGCCGGAACGCCCAGTTCGTTGACCGCTTTTTCTACAGCGGCTTCAACGGTCTTGCCGCTTACGATCAGTTCCTGTTTCATATATACTGTCCTTTCGATTATTGCTTGTCCTGTTTGTTTTTCTTTTGCCGATGTTCGGGATTGTCTTCCTTCAGTTTGGGAGCATCACCGAGATCGAATGCCGGCTTGCTGTCGTCCTCATCCTCGTCGATCTTCATGGGAGGAAGTTTGGGTGTGGGTTCGTCGTCCTCATCGTCAATGTGATGGAGAGAACGGTATTGCTTGCCGGGAATCACGCGGGAGTCTTCATAAGCGCGGTTCTTGGGTGCCTTACCGCGGTATTGGCGTTCCGCATCCTTGTAGTCCTGCTCGGTGAATACGGGCAGAGGATACATCTTCTTGAGGATAAACTGCTGTCCTACGCTGAGAATGTTGCTGAGCATCCAGTAAATGCCCATCAGTGCAGGCCACATCACTGCAAAATATGCAGACATCAGAGGCATTGCAAAGTCCATGACCTTCATAGAGCAACCTGCGTTGGGATCCTGCTCGGGCTGATAGGACATCAGACGGGTCAGTTTCATACTGCCGTAGGCGAAGGCGAAGGTCAACACGGGGATCAGAATCCAGAGAAGACCCCAACCTGCGCTCTTCATTCCGTCCATAGGAATAGTACCGAAATTGATGCCGAATACTTCGAAATTGGGAAGTTCCGCAACAGTCTCGGGAAGAGTGGTCACATGCTCTCGCGCGATCACCAGATTGTCACCCTGCTTGAGCCAATCTACCAACGAAAGACCGGTGTTTGCGTTGCATTCGACGCCCGCATCCTTCAGTTTCGCAATAATATCCGCGAATTTACCTGCGCCGGTAATATAGGTCAGAGGATTACGGATAACCTCATAGAGGGCGAAAATGATTGGGAGCTGTAACAGCATGGGCAGACAGCCGCTGAAGGGGCTGTAGCCTTCGTTTTTGTACATCTCCTGAATCTCCTGCTGCATTTTCATTTTGGAGTCCTGATCGTCGCGCCCTTTGTATTTCTTTTTAATTGCCATTTCCTTCGGCCGCAGTTTTGCCTGCTTGACCGAATTTTTCTGTTGTTTAATCGAGAAAGGGAAGAGGATGATCTTGAACAACAGAGCAAACAGAACGATTGCCAGCAAATAGTTATTGCCGCAAATGCTGTTGAAAAAGGACAAAACCATTCCCAACAGACTGAAAAACCAATCAAACATTCATTATTTTCCTTTACGGTTCATAAATAGGATAGTGCGGGTCAAGCCCGCCCGGTACACAAGCGAAGGTCTGTCCCTTCAGTCGTCTGTTTTCTGATCGGAATCCGATTGTTTTTTTTGTTTTCTTTCGAGTCTTTCTCTCTTCCGCCAATTGACGGGCACAGGATCAAAGCCGCCCTTGGAAAAAGGATTGCACCGCAAAATCCGCCATGCCGACAGCAAAAGTCCGCGGATGGCTCCCCATTCCTGCAATGCGTCCAGCGCATACTGGGAACAGGTGGGGACGTATTTACAGCAAGGCGGCTTGTTGGGCGAGATATAGCGTCTGTACCATCGGATCGGGATGGCAAGGAGTCTTGCGATCATCCGATAAGCCCTCCCCGACGGGCGGCAGACACCAGTTCACCGTAAATCTGGGTGGATTTGGCTTCTGCGATAGACTCTCTGGCAACGATAACTACCAGATAACCTTTTTTCACGGCGTATTCCTTCTCCAAACGACGGTAAGCCTCCCGAATGATCCGCTTGGCGCGGTTTCTTTGAACGGCTCCGCCGATCTTTTTGGAAACGGTGATCCCCACGCGGTTGACCTTCAGTTTCAGCGGATGCCGCTTTTTCAGCAGATTCGCCTTCTTGTCGGTCAGTACGTAGAGAACGATCCGATGAGCGGGTGCTTTTTTGCCGCCCCGATATGCCTTCTGAAAGAGATGATTTTCGCAAAGCGACGTATACTTCATCATGGTTTTCTATTCCGCTTCGTTTTTCTCTTAAAACAAAAACCCCCGATTTGGAAGGTCGGCGGTTTTGATTTCTATGCCGGGCATAGACTGAGGAATCAGTAGCTCAGTCTGGCTCTGCCCTTCTGACGGCGTCTTTTCAGTACCTTCCGTCCGTTTGCAGTAGACATTCTCTTGCGGAAGCCGTGTTCTTTGCTTCTCTGACGCTTTTTGGGCTGATAAGTTCTGACCATTTTGCACACTCCTTTCAACCTAAAGTGATTCTAATCAGTTGAGACAATTCCTATTATAATCAAATTCACCCCCTTTGTCAATACCTTTTTGCAAAAAAAATGCGATTTTCCGCTGATTTTTACAGAGAAATTCTGAAAAAGATGCGCACCATGACCGTATCAGAACAGTTTTCGGTTGAACTCATCGTTTTGAACCGTCCTGTGGAAACAGATCACAGCGATAATTTATAAATTTTTCTTCCTATAATAATTAAATATATTTGCCGTAGCTATTGCAATTTTCCACAGATTGTGCTATAATAGAGTAGTATATTCTTTCTTCCGGATTCCATGGTTTTTACCCTGCAAAATGGGTAAAAAATCATGATCTTCGGAGAATTTTCGAAAGGTACGGTCATATAAAATGCAGGAACTCACCGCCATGTGGCAGGCTGTGCTGGACAGACTGCGGCAGGACTATGCGCCCGCCGTGGTAGAACTGTGGTTCGGCGACGCCTATCTTGCCGCATTCGACGAAAATCAGACTGTTATTGCACTCAAAACCGAATTTAAAAAAGGAATCGTAGAAAAACGGTACTATCAAGCACTTCAAACCGCTTTTTCCGAAACCGTGGGCTTTGAAAACCAGCTGAAGCTCATCGTGGAAGGCGACACGCTCCCCAAAGAAGCGACACCCGTCCCCTCCGCTCCCGTTTCCACTCTGGAAGAAGAGCCTGCTCCCTTCGTGCAAAATCACGAATACACCTTTGACAACTTCATCGTCGGCTCGTCCAACCAATTCGCTCATGCCGCCTGCACGGCGGTTGCCAGAAATCCCGCAACCGATTACAATCCTCTGTTCATCTACTCGCAATCGGGACTTGGCAAGACGCATCTGCTGAACGCCATCATGAACGAGATTTCCATCCGTCATCCCGAATACGTCATCATTTACGTCAAGGGCGAAGAATTCACCAACCAGATGATCACCGCCATCTCCCAGAAAAATCCCGAGCAATTCCGCAACAAATACCGCAAAGCCGACGTTTTGCTCATCGACGATATTCAGTTCATCGCCGGTAAAGAGGCAACGCAGGAGGAATTTTTCCATACCTTCAATGCCCTTTACGAGGATCACAAGCAAATCATTATGACCTCCGACCGTCCTCCCCGGGAAATCAAAACGCTGGAGGATCGTCTGAAGACCCGCTTTGAATGGGGACTGATCGCCGATATCCAACAGCCGGACTACGAGCTTCGGATCGCCATCATGAACAACAAAACCAAGATGATGGGCATCACTCTTCCAAGTGATGTTCTGACCTACATTGCCGAGAATCTGAAGTCCAACATCCGTCAGATTGAAGGTGCGGTGAAGAAAATATGCGCCCGCAGTTATCTCTCCAAAGAACCTATCACCCTTCCTATGGCAAAGGAATGTATCGCCGCCTTCGTGCAGGGAAGTGAACCGCCTACCGTAACGGCGGACAAGATCGTGGCGCGGGTGGCGAAAAAGTACGGCGTTACTGAAGAGGAAATCTACGGCAGAAAGCGCACCAAGCCCATCGCCAACGCCCGCAATATCAGTATTTACATTATCCGCAAGATCACCGATCTGTCTTTTCCCTCCATCGGCAAGCTCTTTGATCGGGATTACTCCACCATTATCAGCTCCAACAGCACAGTGGAGCAAAACATCAAAAACAATCCGCTCTTTTCCATCGAGATTTCCGATCTGATGAAAGAGATCACTGAATGATCGAAATTCAATCCCACCTTCTATTTCACCAAAAGGAATATAGATCATGTTTTTACATCTTTCCCAAGCTTGCGTACTGGACAAGCGGGATGTGATCGGCGTGTTTGATATGGACACCGCCACCATCTCTCCGGATTCCAGAAAATTTCTTCGCGAAAGTGAGCGAAAAAAGCGTTTGCACTCGGTGGCAAAGGATATTCCCAAATCCTTCGTGCTGACCGAAAACGCCGTTTATCTCGCCTCTCCGTCGCCCGGCTCCATCCGCGGTCATCTGGAGGAGTGATCCTGCATTTTTCTGTTTCTCTATAGATTTGCACAAGATTTCCCTATGGATTTCCACAGAAATTTCCTGTGGATTCAGCTGGGGAAAAATCACGGGCTTTCCCGCCGCTTGTGAGATGGGAAAATTTCTCCACAGCTTGTCCCTTTGATTTTCGCATAGATTCCGACTGTTTGAACCTTTCATTTTTCCAGTCGCCAAGCGGGATACGGAGGATTTCCACAGTCTCTACACCCCATACTACTACCACTACTAAAATATATACTTTAACTATCTTGTCTTGTCTTTTTCGCGCGCGCGAAAGGCGAGAGCATCAAAAGGAGATTCGCTATGAAAATTACCTTCCAAAAGAGCATTCTGGAGGCGGTAGTCAACGATTCCATGTGTTCGGTATCCGACAAAAACGCAATTCCCGTCATTGAAGGCATCCGCTTCAAGACCGAGGATGACACGCATTGCTCCATCACCACCTACGATTTGGAAAAAGGATTTCAGGCAACGGTAGACTGCGACGTGGCAGAAGAAGGAAATTATGTCATCAACGCGCAAAAACTCAACCGTATCATCAAGTATATGCCTGATCAGTACATCACCATTTCGGTCAGCGCGAACTGCAAAGTGGTGATCACCAGCGGTCTGTCCAAATTTGAACTGCACGCCATGGAAGGTGAATCCTTTCCCAGCCTTCCTGATCTGACCGGTGAGGTGGGCTTTACGGTATCTGGAAATATTTTGAAAAAGATGATCGGTCAGATATTCTTTGCCATCGCCGTTACCGATCAACGTCCCGTTCTCTGCGGCGCGCTCTTTACCATTACCAATCAGTCGCTGAAAGTAGTCTCCTGCGACGGCAACCGCCTGGCAATCCGCGAAAAGTTCTGCTCGCTGGAAAATACCGATCAGCAAAGCGAGCCTCTGGATTCCTCTTTCGTGGTTCCCGGTAAGACGCTGAACCAACTCATACGTCTGATCTCGGACGACGATCTGATCCATATCCATCTGGGCAGAAAGCACGTCATCTTCCAGATGGACGGCAAGCTCTTTTTCTCCCGTCTGATCGACGGCAGTTATATCGCTTATCAGCGAATTATTCCCGGTGAAAGTCCCATCAACGTCATCGTGGATCGGATGGGGATGATCTCCTCACTGGAACGGGCTTCGCTGGTTACCGAGGATAAGGCGCTGGGACAGGCAAAATCTCACGTTCGTTGCGCATTTGAGGACGATAAACTGAAAATTTCTTCGGTTTCGGTTACCGGAAGCGTCTACGATGAGATCGGTATTCAAAAAACGGGCGATAATATCGTCATCGGCTTCAATTGCCGCTATCTGCTGGATGCCCTGAAGGCCGCCGACGGTGAAAAGGTTCGGATCACACTGGACGGACCACTCAAGAGCATCGTGATCTATCCCGTACCCAATGAGGATTCTCCCAAAGATGAAGAATTTCTTTACATGGTCAGCCCGGTGAAAATGAAAGAATGATCTGCAAATCCGTTGATTATCGGAATTTTCGCAATATTGTCGGGCAAAAGATCGGTTTTTCCCCCGAAACCAATCTGATTTTGGGATCTAACGCACAAGGTAAGACGAATGCGCTGGAGGGAATGTATCTTTGTGCCCAAGGGCGCTCTCATCGGACCATCCACGAGCGGGAATTTATCCGATTCGGCGAGTCCTTTGCGCAAGTTGAACTGACCTATCAGGACGCGCAAAGAGAAAATCAGCTTGCCATCCGCTATAAAAGCGGACGGAAGGGCTGTCAGAAAAACGGCGTTCCCCTTCGGAAAATGAGCGAATTCATCGGAAATTTCCGCGCGGTGTTGTTCACCCCCGAACATCTGTCCATCGTCAAGGAAGGACCTGCGCTCCGCAGAAATTTTATCGACTCCGCCCTCTCTCAGCTGTCGGCGGGATACGTTTCATCCTTGCAGATCTACAACCGCGCACTGATGCAGAGAAATAAACTGCTTTTGTCGGCGCAAAAGGGAGAGATCAGCGGCATTGAACCGCTGGCGGAGGTGTGGTCGCTTCAGCTTGCCAAAGAAAGTGCCTACCTCTCCGCACAACGGGAAACCTACATCCGTTCGCTGGATCAGATCGTCAAAACCGTGTTTGCCGATATGACAAGCGGCAGAGAGACTCCTTCCATCGCGTACAACGGACAGCGGGACGAAGCGGAATTTCAAACTCTGTTGACGGCAAATCTCCAGCGGGAGATCCGAGCGGGCACTACGCTGTACGGTATTCATAAGGACGACTTTATGTTGACCATCAACGGCAAAGAAGCCCGCAGTTTTGCATCGCAGGGACAGCAACGGTCCCTTGCGCTGGCGATGAAACTGGCGGAAGGAGAACTTTCCAAAAATGAAACGGGTGAATATCCCGTATTTCTCTTGGATGATATTCTGTCCGAGCTGGATGCTTTGCGAAAATCGTATATTCTCTCGGGAATCCGAAACAGACAGGTGATTCTCACCTCCTGCGAGGATCTGTCCGCGTCATTTCCGGGATCGTGTCACATCATCCGTTGCGAAAACGGTGAATATCGAGTCTGATTGCTAAGCAGTGACGATTCCTGTATAAAAACGCTCGCCGTTCAGTCTCACAAAATCAAACCCCGCTTTTTCATTGCGCCAAAGAAGGCGCAATGAAAAAGTTTGGCAAAAAGAAACGCCGATGGGGGTGTTTCGCCCTCTGCAGAGGGCGACCAAGGCTCCGCGCCTTGGATGGCGTCGCCTTTTGAAAAAGGTGGACGAAAACTTTTTGTCACTTTCCGTAAAATAACGCAGTTATTTTTCTTTTCAAAAAGTCTTTTGGAAGTGCGGAATCTTTTCCGAAGAAAAGGTTCTGCGAATAGGAGATAAAACTAAAATGGAAAACAAAAAAACAACGTATGATGAAAATCAGATACAGGTGCTGGAAGGACTGGAAGCAGTTCGGAAGAGACCGGGTATGTACATCGGATCCACTTCGATCCGCGGTCTGCACCATTTGGTTTACGAGATCGTGGACAACTCCATCGACGAGGCACTGGCAGGTGAATGTAGTGAGATCACCGTCACGCTGCATCCCGACGGAAGTTGCTCGGTCAGAGACAACGGACGCGGTATTCCTACTGCAGTGCATCACAAAATGGGCATACCCACACCTGAAGTGGTCTTTACCGTACTGCACGCCGGCGGTAAATTCGGCGGTGAGGGATACGCCATTTCCGGCGGTCTGCACGGCGTAGGCGCTTCAGTAGTCAACGCGCTGTCCGAATGGCTGGTTTACGAGGACTCCAGAGACGGAGAAAAGTTTACCCAGACCTTCTCCCGCGGAAAGGTCACCGATCCATTCCACTCTCTGGGCGCAACCGACGAACACGGTCTGTACGTTCGTTTTATGCCCGATAAAGAGATTTTCGAGGAAACTTTTTTTGATTATACTACGCTGCTCAACCGTCTGCGGGAACAGGCTTTTCTGAACGCTGGCATCCGTATCGTCTTCAGAGACGAGCGCGGAGAGGAAATTGAGGAGAACGTCCTGCACTACGAGGGTGGTATCGTCTCCTTCGTAGAGCATCTCAACGCCATCAAGCATTGCGAGGTTATTCATCCCCAGGTCATCTACGTCAAGGGCAAAAAAGGCGATACCACCGCCGAGGTGGCGATTCAGTATAACGATACCTATAATGAAACCCTCATGACCTTCGCCAATAACATTCATACCATGGAAGGCGGTATGCACGAAACGGGCTTTAAGTCCGCTCTGTCCAAGGTGCTGAACGCATACGGTCAGAAACTGGGTATCCTCAAAGGCGAGGATAAGCTGACGGGCGAGGATGTCCGCGAGGGCATCTGCGCCGTAGTGTCGGTGAAACTGAGAGAAGCTCAGTTTGAAGGGCAGACCAAGACCAAGCTGGGCAACTCCGAGATCCGTACCTTCGTGGATCAGATGGTGACCGAAAAGCTCACCGAATTCATGGAAGAAAACCCCTCGGTCTGCAAAGCCATTCTGGAGAAGGCACAGGCAGCCTCCCGCGCCAGAGAAGCCGCCCGAAAGGCAAGAGAACTGACCCGCAGAAAAGGCGCTCTGGAGGGCGCAGGACTCCCAGGTAAGCTGTGGGACTGCCAAGAAAAGTCGGTGGAAGTCACCGAACTCTTCCTGGTCGAGGGTAACTCCGCAGGCGGTTCCGCCAAAGACGGTCGGGATTCCAAATATCAAGCCATCCTTCCCCTGCGAGGTAAGGTGCTGAACGTGGAAAAATCCCGTCTGGATAAGGTCTATTCCAATCAGCAGCTGATCCCCATCATCCAGTCCATCGGTTGCGGCATCGGAAACGATCTGGATATGTCTAAACTCCGCTACGGTAAGATCATTCTGATGGCGGATGCAGACGTGGACGGCGCACACATTCAGGTGTTGCTGCTCACCTTCTTCTATCGCCACATGAAACAACTGATCGAGGACGGTCACGTTTATCTGGCACAGCCGCCTTTATATAAGGTTCACAAGGGAAAACAAATCCGCTACGCCTTCTCCGACGAGGAGCGTGACTTCTATATCCACGAATTGGGCGATAAGAACGTAGAAGCCGAGCGGTACAAAGGTCTTGGTGAGATGGATCCCGAACAGCTTTGGGAAACCACCATGAATCCCGAAACCCGTACCCTGCTCCGTGTGTCCATCGAGGATGCGATGCAATGTGACGAGATTTTCTCCCTGCTGATGGGCGAAAAAGTGGAACCCCGTCGGGAATTTATCGAAAAGAACGCAACTTTCGTCACCAATTTGGACGTATAAAACTATACTGTCAATGTGCAGTGGATTTTTCCACAACCCGTGGAAAACAATGTGGAAAACTTTCCGTAGAATCTGTGGAAACAACGCGAAAAAGCAAGAATTGATCGGGCTTTTTGATTGTGGAATTTTTATCCACAATTCTGTGGAAAGTGATTTTTCGGACGGTAAAAAACAAGTGGAAAAACCGCCCGAGTGTGAGTTGGAGGTACTATGAAACTGTTTGGATCTCTCGTCGGACTTGCCGCCGCTTTGTCGGTAGTCCCCTATAAAGTGGAAAAGAAAGAATGCGGAGAGAAAAAGTCTTATTCGCTCACGTCCCTGACCTGGAAGGCAAATTATACCCCCGACACAGAGACCGAGGAGGGTACGCTCTCCATTGTTCTGCTGGGCGGTCTGATGGATACGGTGGATACGGTCAAAGAATTCTTCTTTACCAAGGAAGCAAACGAGGATTTTTCCGAAACTGTCGTCATGCAGAATACCGAGGACGAGAAAGTCCCCACCTCTGCGGAAGAGACCGTTTGCCAAGATGCAACTACTATATAACGAGTTCGAAAGGATATTTCGATAAAAAATGGATACGAAACAAAACTACGAGTTCAAAGACCAAAAGATCGTAGACGTGCAGATGGAGAAGGAAGTCAAAAAATCCTTCATCAATTACGCGATGTCGGTTATCGTCAGCCGTGCGCTCCCCGACGTGCGGGACGGTCTGAAGCCTGTCCACCGCCGTATTCTGTACGCCATGTACGAGGATCATCTGACCTACGATCAGCCGTTCCGTAAATCGGCGACTACCGTCGGTAACGTGCTGGGTCGCTACCATCCTCACGGCGACGCGTCTGTCTACGATGCAATGGTTCGTTTGGCGCAGGATTTCAACCTTCGCTATACACTGGTGGAAGGGCACGGTAACTTCGGTAACATCGACGGCGACCAAGCCGCTGCTTACCGTTATACCGAGGCGCGCCTCAGCAAAATGGCAAACGAGATGCTCACCGACATCGAAAAGGAAGTCGTTGACTTCTCCCCTAACTTTGATAATAAGCTCCGTGAGCCTGACGTGCTTCCGGCTCGCTTCCCCAACCTGCTGGTCAACGGCTCTATGGGTATCGCGGTCGGTATGGCGACCAATATCCCTCCCCACAATCTGGGCGAGATCATTGACGGTACCATCTATCTGATGGATCATCCCGAGGCAGAGGTCGCCGATTTGATGCAGTTCATCAAGGGACCTGATTTTCCCACGGGTGCCACCATTTGCGGCACTTCGGGCATCATCGAAGCATACGCCACCGGCAGAGGACGGATTACCGTTCGCGCCAAGGCAGAGGTGCAGGAGGACAAGAACCGCATCGTCATCACCGAGATCCCCTACGGTGTTAACAAGGCGATGATGGTGGAGGCAATGGCAAACTGCCATAAAGAGAAAAAGATCGAGGGAATCACCGCCCTTCGTGATGAATCCGGCAGAGAAGGTCTGCGGGTAGTTGTGGAATATCGCCGCGACGCCAACGGTTCGGTGATTCTGAATCAGCTGTACAAGTATACCCAGCTCCAGGACACCTGCGCGGTGAATATGCTTGCTATCGTAGGCGGCGTGCCCAAGGTACTGACCTTGAAGGAAGTGCTGACCCATTACATCACCCATCAGCAGGAGGTTGTGGTTCGCCGCGTTCGGTTCGATCTGCAAAAAGCCATGAAGGAAATGCACATTTTCGAGGGCTTCAAGATCGCGCTGGACAATATTGACAAAGTCATTTCCATCATCCGTGCATCGGCAAGTGTCAGCGAGGCGAAGGTCAATCTGATGAATGCCTTCAAACCAGAGGATCTGGTGGATAAATTTACCGAACTGGGCGACTACGAGTCGGCAGGCAGCGGACTTTCCGAAGCGCAGGCAACTGCCATCGTGGAAATGACGCTGGGCAGACTGTCCGGCATGGAGAGGGACAAGATCGAAGACCGCCTTGCCAAGCTGGCAGAGCAGGTCAAGGAACTGACCGCCATTCTGGGCGACACCGCCAAGGTGAACCAGATCATCAAGGACGATATGCTGGAAATCAAGCGCAAATACGGCGACGAACGTCGCACCGACATCCAGCCCATGGAAGACGAGATCATTCTGGAAGATCTGATCGACCGTCATACCTGCGTCATTACCATGACCCACAGCGGTTATATCAAACGGCAAAACAGCGATGCTTACTCCGCTCAGAGAAGAGGCGGCAAGGGAATCATCGGGATGACCACCAAGGAAGAGGATTTCGTGGAGCAGGTCATCGCCGTAGATACCCACTCTCATCTGATGCTCTTCACCAATGCGGGCAAGGTCTATACCATCAAGGCCTACCGCGTTCCCGAGGCAGGCAGAACCGCCAAGGGCACAAATATCGTCAATCTGCTGGAGATGGGCGAGGATGAGAAGATCACCGCTATGATCAGCGTGCCGGACTTCGATGAAAACGAGTATCTGCTCTTTGTGACCAAGAACGGTACCGTGAAAAGGACTTCGCTGGCGGAATTTTCCATCCAGCGCAAGGGAGGTAAGATCGCCCTGTCTCTCGACGAAGGGGACGAGCTGATCTACGTTCGTCATACTACCGGTTCCGATCATGTCATCATTGCAACCCGCAACGGCAATGCCATCCGCTTTGACGAGCAGGATGCCCGCCCCATGGGCAGAACAGCCCGCGGCGTGCGCGGAATCCGTCTGGAAGAGGGCGACCGCGTTGCAGGCGTTACGCTGGTGGACGAGTCCAAGACGCTGGTCACCATCACCGAACGCGGCTTCGGTAAACGAACCGACTTTAACGAGTTTACCTGCCACAATCGCGGCGGTAAAGGCGTGATCTGCCACAATATCGGCGAGAAGACCGGTGCCCTTGCAGGCATTGCCACTGTTTCCGAGGATGACGATCTGATGCTGATCACCAGCACCGGCACGATGATTCGCGTCAACGCAGGCGATCTGTCCCGCTACGGCAGATCTGCTGCAGGCGTTATCGTCATGCGTATGGACGAAGGCAGTTATATCGTGAACTTTGCGAAAGTTGAAAAGCAGGATGACGAAGAATCCGCTACCGAGGAGGCGCAGGTGTGAAAAAGATCGCAGCCGTATTGCTTACACTGACTGCATTGCTTTCACTTTTATCCGGATGCAGAGGTCCCTATTCCGATTCCCAAGCGGTGGAGATTCTGCTCCCGCTACTGGAGCAGGATGCCCGGCTCAATCGCTATGTTTGGGGAGACGGATTTACTACCCGGGACGATCCCGGGGAGGACGTCTACGCCACCGACTTCAGCAAGTATTACAGAGTCAACGAGGATGCTCCTTATCACAGCGTTGAGGAGCTGAAGAATGCCATCTCAGCGGTGTACAGTACACAGATGCAGGAAAAGATCTTTGAGTACGCCTTTGAAAACACCGATGAGAATATGGCGCGCTTCTGCGATTATAAGCAGAACGATGTAGTTGCCGATCTGCAGATCGACGTGACCGCCAATCATCCTCCTCGTTCGCTGACGGCGGTATTCTATCCCGCAACTTCCATTGTCGAGCGTTCCACCGCTACCATCATTCAGGTGAAGGTGGAATACAGCATCGGCGCGGAGGGGGAGCGGCAGACCATGTCCATCCGTTTGCTGAGGCAAGACGGCGAGTGGAAGCTGGATACCTACACTTGGGCAGCCGACGTGGTCACAGAGTAAGGTTATACAATGAAATTTCCTGCAGAAAATCAGGTTTTCTGCCATCTGTTTCATCGAATATACAAGAATAGTTTTTGAGGAGGGATGGAGGAACTTGCCAAGGCAAGTACCTCCGAAAAAAGCCATGGCTAAACCAACAAAAAAAGCCGCTCCCGTCACGGCGGCGGATAGCGAAGAAGCAAAGAAAAAAGCACTGGATACAGCACTGACACAAATTGAAAAAGACTTCGGCAAAGGCTCCATTATGCGGCTGGGAGAAAATGCGGCGATGAACGTCACGGCAGTTTCCACAGGCTCGCTGACGCTGGACCTTGCGCTGGGCATCGGCGGTCTGCCCAAAGGGCGCGTGATCGAGATTTTCGGTCCCGAATCCTCCGGTAAGACTACGCTGGCACTCCATTGCGTAGCCGAAGTGCAGAAAAAGAACGGAATTGCCGCATACATCGACGTGGAAAACGCGCTGGATCCCGTGTACGCACAGAATTTGGGCATCAATATCAACGAATTGCTGGTTTCCCAGCCCGATTCCGCCGAGCAGGCGCTGGAGATCACCGAAGCGCTGGTACGTTCCGGCGCGGTAGACATCGTGGTAGTGGACTCGGTTGCGGCTTTGGTTCCCCAGGCTGAAGTGGATGCCGAAATGGGCGCGACTCAGGTGGCAGTGCAGGCAAGACTGATGTCTCAGGCGCTGCGCAAACTCACCGGTGCTATTTCCAAGACCAACTGCATCGTGATCTTTATCAACCAGCTCCGCATGAAGGTGGGCATTGTGTACGGCAACCCCGAAACCACCCCCGGCGGCTCTGCACTGAAGTATTACGCCTCCGTCCGTCTGGATGTGCGCCGCACCGAGACCCTGAAGAACGGCGCGGAAAGCTACGGCAACCGCACCAAGGTCAAGATCGTCAAGAACAAGGTGGCTCCTCCCTTTAAGACCGCCGAATTTGACATCGTCTACGGCAAGGGTATTTCCAAGATCGGCGAGATCATTGATCTGGGCGTTGCGCTGGGAATCGTGGATAAGAGCGGTGCCTTTTACTCCTACAACGGCGAGCGACTGGGGCAGGGCAAAGAAAAAACCAAGACCTTTCTGGAAGAGCATCCCGATGTCTGCAACGAGATCGAAGAAAAGATCCGCAATGCAGGTGCCGACGTAGAGATCGAGACCGACGAGGATCCGCTGGACAGCGCCGATTTCGATATTGATATCGTATAATCAATGAAATTGATCAGCGCAAAGGATCTTCCCGAAAGAGATGATCCCGAGACACAAACCGACGGGAAAGAAACATCTCGCGGGCGAACCGAAAAAGGTCGGTCAAAAAAAGCCTCTGCCTCCGCTCAGACGGTGGCACTGAGACTGATCTCTATGCGGGATCACAGTAGCCGAGAGCTTCGGGAAAAACTTTCGGAGCGGGGCTTTTCGGAGGAAGAAATCGCAGAAACGCTGGAGTTTCTCAGAGAAAAACGCTTTTTGGATGATCTTCGCTTCGGGCGAAATCTGATCCGCTATATGGCGGAGCGGCGCTACTTCGGCGCGTACAAGATCCGCATGGAACTGTCGCTGAAACTGGATCGGGAGTACATCGAGGTGCTTCTCCCCGACGAACTGGAGCAGTATGACTTCGCCGCGCTGGCAAAGCAACTGACTCATAAGCCCGGGCTGCGGGGAAAATCCAGAGAGGCGTTGATCCGCAAACTGAAAGCGCAGGGATATGGCGCAGGCGAGATCCGCTCAGCATTGGCAGATTTGCCGGCAAAATTGCCGACAAATGTGCCGGAAGATCTGCCGGGAGAAGCAGACTGACGCTTCCAAGGCGGCGGGTGCGTCCCATTGCCAAGGTCTGCACGTCCCACCGCCACCATGCGGAAGAGGGGGACTTTGCAAAAACCGTCCCGCAAACCAATACCATTCTGAAACAAATTCCCATATGCTCAAAACCCGCTTGGATGCAAGCGGGTTCGGGCAGGGGCAGAGGACACGCCTCTGCGGAGGAACAACTATGAAAGTAGGATTTGTATCGCTTGGATGTTCCAAGAACCAGGTCGATTCCGAGCGGATGCTGGCAAAAGTGGCAGAAGCAGGATACGAGATTACCGGTGAGGACATCGAAGCGGATGTGATCATTATCAATACCTGCGCGTTCATCGAGAGCGCAAAGCAGGAATCCATCGATAACATTCTGGACGTGGCTTGGCTGAAGAAACATCGCCATTTGAAGGGAATTGTCGTGACAGGCTGTCTTGCCGAGCGTTATCGGGACGAGATCTTCGACGAACTGTCCGAGGTGGATGCTGTCGTGGGCGTGGGTTCCTGGGACGATATCGTGCCTGCGGTGGAAGCCGCCGCAAAGGGAGAACGGTATTCCTCCTATAAAGACAAGAACATTTCCGATCTGGGCGGTAACCGCATCATCACCACCCCCCATTATACCGCTTATCTGAAAATTGCAGAGGGTTGCGATAACTGTTGTACCTACTGCGCCATTCCGATGATCCGCGGAAGGTTCCGCTCCCGCACCATCGAGGACATCGTGGAGGAAGCAAAGGAACTGGAGCGGATGGGAGTCAAGGAGCTGAACCTGATCGCACAGGACACCTCCCGCTACGGTCTGGATCTTTACGGAGACTATGCGCTGGCAAAACTGGTGAAAGCCATCACCGCCGCTACCGAGATCCCGTGGATCAGACTGCTCTACTGCTATCCCGATAAAATCACCGACGAGTTGCTTCAGGAGTACCAAAACAATCCCAGACTCATCAAGTATATTGATCTGCCCATCCAGCACATCAACGACCGTATTCTGAAGGCAATGAACCGCCACGGAGACGGCGCGCTGATCCGCGAGACGGTCTCTCGGATTCGCAAAGCCGTTCCGAACATGGTCATCCGCACCACCGCCATCGTAGGCTTCCCCGGTGAGACCGAGGAAGAGTTTGCAGAACTGTGCGACTTCATCAAGGAAGCGAAGTTCAACCACTTCGGCGCCTTCACCTACTCTGCTGAAGAGGGAACCCCCGCCGCGCTCCTGCCCGATCAGATCGACGAGCAGGTGAAGCAGGATCGGTACGACGTCATTATGAATACCCAGCTTCCCATCGTGGAAGCATACAACGCATCTAAGCTGGAGAAGCGCATCAAAGTCATCGTGGAGGGATTTGATCCCGTTTCCGAAGCATTTTACGGCAGAAGTGCCGCAGATGCCCCCGACATCGACGGAAAGATCTATTTTACTGCTGCTCCCGGTCAGCAACTGAAACTGGGTAGCTTTGTCTTCGTCCGTATCAAAGAGGTCGTGGACTACGATCTTGTGGGCGTCAAGATCTGAAATTTCGGAAGATCCGATGAAATTGAAAGGAATATTCTTATGAGTTGTCCTAAAAATTTGCCCAACGTGCTTACGGTGATCCGTGCTCTGCTGGTGCCCGTGTTTATGATTCTGGTGATTTGTCCGCTCTTCCCCGAGACGCCTACCCGTCTTGCGGGCGCGGCACTCTTCGGTCTGATCTCGCTGACCGATATGCTGGACGGTAAACTGGCAAGAAAATACAATATCGTGTCCGATTTCGGTAAATTCCTGGATCCGCTGGCGGATAAACTGCTAGTGCTGGGCGCGCTGCTGTCGCTGGTACTTTTCAACGGGATGAAAGAGGGCGATTACCTCTTCGCGGTCGTCTGCACCTTTTCTACCTTCATCGTACTGATGCGGGAACTTGCAGTGACCTCGCTCCGTTTGCTGGCGAAAAATGCCGACGGCAAGGTGATTGCCGCCAATATGGCAGGCAAGGTGAAGACCGTCTCGCAGATCGTCTTCGTCATTGCCGCTATGCTGGAGCCTCTGCTGGCAGGCTATTATCCCATGAACTTCCTGTTCATCACCTATCTTTCTCTGGCGGTAATGGTCTTTATGACCGTTTATTCGGGAATCAATTACTTCACGATCTATATTCCCATGATCAAAGACAAGGGATAAATCAATAGTTTTCACGATAACCACAAACTTTTCCACAACCTTGGGGAAAAGTTTGTGGATTTATCAACATCAGAAAAGAAAGGTACCATCCATATGACCGTGACCGAATTGTCCAAAAAACTGAAATCGGATCCCCGGGGCGTTTACCTTTTCTATGGGGAAGAAGAATACCTAAAACGCCGCTATCTGGAACAGATCCGCAGTGCCGTCATCGGGGACGATCCGGAGGCATCTTTTAATCATATCAAGATCAGCGGAGATCTGCCCTCTTTGTCGGCAGAACTGGACGGTCTGGCACTTTTGGGCGGCGACCGCCTGATTGAGCTTTGGGATACCGATTTTTCCAAAATCGGCGGTGAACAACTGGAATCGCTCTGCGAAGTGCTGTCCGCGGCAGAAGATACGGTGATCCTCTACACCCACCCCGATGAATTTCCTGCAGGAACGCCCAAAAAGCCCTCCCCCCAACTGGCGGCACTGCAAAAATGCACGGTTGCCGTCCATTTTGAGCGGCAAAAACCCGCCGCCCTGCAGGGTTGGCTCGCCCGTCACGCCACCGCGCAGGGATGTTTTCTCTCGCCTGAACTTTGCCGGAAGATGATTGACTATTGCTCTGCCGATATGTTCGTGTTGGCGGGGGAGACCGAAAAGGTCTGCGCCTATGTGATGGCGCAGGGGCGCAATGTGATCGAGGAGAAGGATATTCTGACCGCCGCGTCTCCCTCCGCCATTTACGGAGCCTTTGATTTTGCCAACGCTTTGCTGGATCGGGACAAGGCTAAGGCTTTCATCCTGCTGTCGGACATGATCCGTCGAAAAGAGAAGCCCCAGGAAATTCTGGGCACCGTATCCCGCATGATGAGCGACCTGCTCCAGATCCGCGTTCTGCGGGATTGCGGCATGACGCCCGGCGAGATCGCATCTAAGCTCAAGATGCACGAGTATGTTCTCTCTTTACGCTTGCAGTCGGCGATGAAGCGCACCGTGGAGCAGCTGGAACAGACTGCCGCCCGTTGCAGGGAAGCCGATCGTAAGATCAAATCCACACGTCTGGACTCCTATCGGGTGATCGAACTGCTGATCCTGCAACTATAAGACAATAACAATGAAACTGAAACTCAATCGCGTGGTGCTGGTGGAGGGAAAGTATGATC
This sequence comes from Eubacteriales bacterium, assembly GCA_051867925.1. Lineage (GTDB taxonomy): Bacteria > Bacillota > Clostridia > Oscillospirales > CAG-272 > CAKSQF01. Next base: position 76,654 of record JBJDZI010000116.1, on the reverse strand, counting down.
AGATCAAGCTGGACTCTCTGCTGGATGCCACGATTCTTACTACCCAAGGCTTCGGAATCTTTAAGGAAGCCGAAAAAAAGGCTCTGCTTCGACGGCTTGCCAAAGAGCGGGGGCTGATCGTGGTCACCGACAGCGACGGTGCGGGCAGAGTAATCCGCGGACATATTGCGTCGATTCTGCCCAAGGAGCAGGTGATCCATCTGTACATCCCCAAGATCAAGGGAAAAGAAGCCCGCAAAGCCGCTCCCTCCAAGGAAGGCACGCTGGGCGTGGAGGGGATGGAGGCCGATCTGCTTCGCTCTTTGTTTGCTCCCTATGCGGCAGACGCCGCACAAGATGCCAAGGCTCCCGAGCCTGTCAGCAAGTACCGCTTTTACGAAGACGGCTTCACCGGCGCGCGGAGCAGCACACGCTATCGTGCAGAACTGGCGAAAGCACTGGATCTGCCCGACGATCTGTCGGCAAACGCTCTGCTGGAAGCCATCAATCTGCTGGGCGGTCTGCCCTTATACGAGGACGTTTTACGGCAAATGAAAAATGCCGATGGTTCCGAGAATTGATTTACGAAAGGATGATGTAGATGAAGTGTCCCAACTGCGGCTGTATGGACAGCAAAGTGATCGACTCCCGTCCCACCGAAAATTCGGCGATCCGCCGACGCCGGGAGTGCCTGTCCTGTAAATTCCGCTTTACCACTTACGAAGCGGTGGAAGTGGCTCCGCTGTTCGTGCTGAAAAAAGACGGATCCCGCGAGGTGTTTGATAAGCGTAAAATTTTGGCGGGACTTGTGAAATCCTGCTATAAACGTCCCGTGAAACCCGAAGCACTGGACGCGCTGGTGGATGATATCGAAGCCGAACTGCTGAACAATCTGCGCTCCGACGTGCCGTCCACCGAGATCGGCGTGATGGTGATGGATCGCCTGCAAAAACTGGACGAGGTCTCCTACGTTCGCTTCGCATCAGTCTACCGCGAATTCAAGGACATCGACACCTTCCTCCATGCCATCAATCAGTTAAGGAAAAAAAATTAAATATAATTGGGGTTCCGCCCCAAACCCTGCAAGCCTCTTTTGAAAAAGGGGATTGACCCCGAAAACTTTTATAAAAGGGCGGCAAATACTTGCCGCCCGAACAGGTTCGATGCAGAACATTTATGAATAACAATTCGCCCGGCAAGTATTTGCCGGGCTCAGTCTGTCGAAAAAGTCTTTCAGAAAATCGAGAGGAGGGCGAAACCATCTCAAACGCCGAAGTTTTCGCCCTCCTCTCGAGCTCTCCACCCATTTCCTTGGCTGACGGCTTTCTATATTTATAGTTTATCGACAGTCTGCGTCCGGCAAGTATTTGCCGGGCTTTTTGAAGTTCTTGGAGGTGCAGGAACTTTCTTGAAAGAAGGTTCCTGCCGGGATTTGGGGCAGCGCCCCAATTGGATTTTATTCAATTTTCCTTCTTGCCGTTGCGGGCTTGGAAGAGGTGGCTCGCTACGAATCCAAGGAAGAAGACGGTCACGGCGGCGAAGGAGAAGATCAGGATCACAGTCAGAGGGCTTTCGGATACGGTGGAACTTTGCACCTTGGCAAGTTCCTCGGGGGTATCCAGCAGGATTGTATGGAAGGTGTAAGTTCGGGGGGTGCCGTCTTCAGCACTGCAGACGATGGTAAAAGTGCCGGCGGTGGCGTCTTTCAAAGACGTACCGGGAGCAATGCGTGCCGCGATGGTCAGCGTATCCGCAACGGCTTTGTCTGCGGGGGTGGGAGTCAGGGTCACATCCTGTCCTTTCACCATATAGACCGAATATTCTGTGACTTCGGGGGAAAATGCGGGGAAAAGCAGACCGTCGGACAGTTCCAGCGAAAGGATGCGATTATCTGAGGAGTGAACGTAGTTGGGATCCGCAAGGCGGGTAACGGTGATGGTGTAGACCTTCTGCAGTCCCGACTCGGAAACAACTGTCACCCGAATCTCGTTCTCACCCACCGCCAGTTCCCGACTGCTGAGTTTGATCTGCCCGTATTCGCAGGCAACGGCAGTCACATCCGCGTAATAGGTGGTATAAGGAAGCGTGATGGTGTATTCGGTGATTTTGGGGGAGAAAGCAGGGGAGAGATTGCCGCCCGCGATGGAAAGCGATTCCAGCGTACATTTGGTGGAGAGCGGACGGGTCACCGCGAAGGTGAATTCGCCGCCGGGCAGGATTTCTTCTTCTTTTCCGTTGTAAACCGTAGCATCCGACAGGGTGAAGGGAAGTCCTTTCCCTTCCACGGCGGTATCTTTGATGCGGAAGGTGATCCGGATCAGCTCCGTTTCGCCGAGAAGCCCCCGGTTTTCGGTGGACAGACCTAAATATTTCAGCGTTCCGTCCGCCTCGTAGAAGGTAATCTCCCAATCTTCAGGAACCGCCTCACTACCCACATAGGTCAGGATGGACGGATCGTAGGTGAGACTGCCCTGCGCCGCCCGCAGATTTGTTCCGTTGCAGACCAGTGTAAAAGTCACCGCTTCGCCTGCGCGGAGCGCTTTGGGTGCGGTCAGCGTGATCAATGCGGGATTTTCCGGAGCATCTTCCGTTTCGGCAGGCTCCGCTGTTAGCGGCTCGTCCGGTGAGGAAGCCGATTCGTCGGCTTCTGCTGCTTCGGCACTCGCAAATGCGGGAAGCGCGCCATGCAGCGGAGTGATCCATAGGGTCAGACTCAGCAGGATTGCAGGGATTGCAATTGATTTTTTCATATTTTCCTCAAATCAAATGGTCCGTCAGACCGATCCGGAGGGATCGTCTGTCAAGGTGAGGGGATAAAGTGCGCAGTAATCTGCCAGTGTAATGACGCCATCACCGTCCAGATCGCCTGCCCGCATAGCCATGAACGAAAGTTCTATATTTCCCATCAGGTAATCGCCCAGCATCACGAAGTCGCTGACGGTGGCGTGACCGTCGCCGGTCAGATCGCCCTGCACATATAGGGTAGCAGTATCCTGCACCGTTCCGTTATAAACCAGTCGAACCGCGTATCCGGTAGCAACGATGGCGGTATCAGGTAGGACTTTTCCGTTTTTCAGCACCTCGATGCGGTCTCCCGATTCAAAATACTCTCGCAATTTGGCAACGGTGGTGCCTGCAAAAATACCGGTAACCTCTCGCCCGGCTACCTTCAGATCGCCGGATTTCAGATAATTCAGAATCACGGTGATCTGCATGGTCTGGCTCTTGCCCCCGTAGTTGACCTTGACGGTCTGGATGCCGGGGGTGTTGCTTTCATAGCCGGTGACGGTGAAGCCGTCGGTGATATATTCGGTAGTACCGTTGTCATAGGAAAGCCGCAACCGAAGCCCGGTGGTGTCCAGTTTTTCGTTACAGAAATATTCCATGGTAACGGGATAGTCGGCAATGTGGATGGCAGTCAGCGATTTGGCGTTTACGGTGACGGTAAAGGTAGCGGTCTTTCCGTTGTAGGTCACGGTGATGGTCTGCTTGCCAATCTTGCTCTGATCGTAACCCTTGACCGAGTAATTGGTGACGGTTGCCGTGGTGTCGTTGTCATAGGAGGCTTTGACCGCCAGTCCACTGAGATCCAGCGCTTGCCCCTCGATGTAGGTGAGCTTTTTAGGTTTTGCGGAAATGGAGATGCCGGTCAGCGATTTGGCGTTGACCTGCACCGCGAAGGTGGTCTTGAACACGCTGTACGAGACGGTCAAGGTCTGGGTACCCAGCGTATTTTTGTTGTATCCGCTGACCGTAAAGCCGGTGACGGCAGAGCGGCTTCCGTCGGAATAGATCGCATGAACGGTCAGCCCGCTTTGCAGGAAGGATTGCCCTTCTTTGTATTCGGTCTTGGAGGGATAGGTGGCGATCTCAATGCCCACGTGGCGGCGGGTCTGTGTCTCCTTGCAGACCGAACAGGTTCGCTCCTCCACCTGTGCGGCAGTAGAGGAGGCTTTGGTGGTCACTTTCCACGCCGAGCAGGTATGTCCGGAAACGCACCGTTCGTCTGTGGCGATGTAAGGAGATTCCTTGGCATAGGTTTTGGCATAACTGCCGTCGGTGTAGATGATCTCTTTCAGCGAACTGCCTGCAAAAGCGTTTGCTCCTATTTTGGTGACTGCAGGAGGGATGTAGATGCCCGTGATGGTCTGACAGTCGTAAAATGCGGTGTCGGAAATGCCTGTGAGGGTATAGATGGCGCCATTATAGAGAATATATTTGGTCAGATAGACCTGTCCGCCATACTCACCCGTGTAGCCGGAGGAATTTACAGGGGCGGCTGAGCCAACAGTGGCGGTCATCTCCATACTGTCGAAGGTGTATTGAATGTTCGAATCGTCTCTGCCGTTGGCATCCGCCACGGTGACCATCTCTTCTTCGGAGATGCTGACCAGATAGTCCATATTTACCCAGCCGTAGTAACCGCAGTAGGAGGTGTAGCCCCATTTCTTGTCCTCGGAATACTCGTGGATGCGGATGACTTTGGATGCGCTCACCTTTCCGACGCGGGTGGCGGAGGTGGAAGGAGTCTCACGGATGGAAAGCGTGGTATCCACGTTGACCACATACAGATCTGCATCGGGATCGGACATATTATAAGGAGAGAAAAAGATATCCATTTCGCGGACGCGGCGGTCATAGAGACCTTGCAAAAACTGTCCGCCCGCGTGACAGATGGAGCAGTATGCTTCAATGAATTCTTCCTGATTGGTGAGATATTCGCCGCTTTTCAGCATTTGGATAAAGGTATAATCCTTAGTTGTCCAAACATATTTGCCCAGGTTGTAAGTAAAGCTGGACAGTGCGTCGAACTGATTCTGGTTCAGCAGAATCTTGTTTTCCACCAGGAATGCATTGAGCTTGATGTTGAAATCTTCCACCATTGCGCGGAGCAACTCCGATGCTTCCCGCTCGGTGATGCCGTCGGGATATACATCGGGGGACTCCACGTAGGAGCCGTAACCGATGGAATATTGCTTATAGTCCCAGACGGCGTAGCGGGAGAAGCCCTCAAAACTTTTGATCAGTTCCAGACCTGCGTCGCTGATTTGGTGGGTATAGTCTACGGGTTGCGGTTCTTGGGTGGATGTATCTTCGGTAGCGGAGGATTCGCTTTCTTCGGGATTGCTTTCTGCGTTCTCGGCAAGAACTGACAACGGAAGCGTGCAGACTTGGCACAGCATCAGAGCAGCCAGTCCCAGCGAAAGGAGGCGTTTCTTCATTTTTTCACCTTTTTATGAATCATTTCGGAAGTTCGTCTTGTGGATTGTACTTCTCATTGTACCATTTTTTTCACTGTTTGTCAATATGTTTTTTCGCCCAAAGGCACCCGAGGGGAGGAAAATACAGGAAAATCGCTCAGTTTTTCGCTGATTTTTCTCCCTTTTCCGACAAATCTCCGCCAAAAGGGAGCGGATAGCATTGAGGGTTCGCCTCGGAGCCGGGCGTAGTCCTGCTCCTCCCTACCCGCTTTCCCCCAAGAAAGCGGGGCAAAGAACTTCTTTGAAAGAAAACGGGACAAAGAGCTTTTTGAAAAGGGCGGCAAATACTTGCCGCCCTCAGCCTGTCGAGAAACTATAAATTTAGAAAGCCGTCAGCCAAGGAAAGGGGTTGGAGGTCTGGTGAGGAGTGCAGCAGTCGCTACGCGACAGCTACGAAAAACTTCGGCGTCTGAGATGGTTTTCCCCTTCCTCCAGTATTCTCGTAAACTTTTTCGACAAACTGAGGGCGGCAAATACTTGCCGCCCTATATAGAAGTTATTAGAGGTGTCTGAACCTTCTTTCAAGAAGGTTCAGACCGGGGTTTGGGGCGGAGCCCCAATACGTTAAAAATTCAATCCAAATCGCCCAATAAGCGGTGCAGGGCTTCGCAGAGGAGCAATAGCACCAAGGCAGGGAGGAAAGACAGGGGGAGGATCCACAGGGGGATGGCGACGATGCCGAACGGTGCGCCCAACGCGGGGAGAGCAAAGCACAGCGCGAGAAACGTGCAGATCAGCGCAAGAACTACCACGAACATTCGGCTCACGGCGATGCCGGGGGTTCGATGCCCGGTATGCCGTCCCGTTTCAAACACAAGAACCACCATTGCGGGCAATGTACTGAGAAACAGCAGAGCAGATCGCCCCGCCGTCCCAATGGGCGAGAGCATAGAGAGCAGCAGAAGTGCCAGTTGGCTGATGGCAAGCACGCCGCCCACACCTGCTGATAATCCGAACAGATTGCGGTGATAGCGTTCTTTGGTGGACGGATCGCTTGCAAAGATCCTGCGGGGAGCGGCTTTGCGGGCAAGAAAGTCGGAGGGACGATCCAGTGCCAGCGTCAGAATGGCGGAAAGATCCACGATCATACCCCAAAACAGCAGTTGCACAGGGGAAAGCCACAGCCCGCCGAAGGCAAATCCAATCAGCGTCAGAAGCAATCGGGCAGTCAGCGATGCAGTGAGATAGACGAACATCCGTCGGAGTCCGCGGAAAATGTGGCGGGCGGAGCAAATGGCGGAGGTCAGCGCGTTGAGGCCGCCGCTCCCGTCCTGATCCACCATAGAAAGCACCACGTCGGAAACGAAACGCAGCGCGTCGCATCCGTTGAGGGCACCGTCGGAGGATTGGCTGAAATGTACGGGAATTTTCGCTCCCGATGGGGAAGCGAGACTGCGCAGACCTTTGCCCGACAGCGTCAGTGCTTGGGTGGCACCTACGTCCGCTTCACGGATCAGTGTGATCTCGGCAAGTTCGCGCCCGATGTACAATACACGCTCGCCTTTGTCTTTCCAGAGCTTCATTACGGTGCGCCGCATGGAGATTGATAGTCCTTGATATAGCGTATAGCCCGTGAAAGTTTCCAAGAAGCGTTCGTCGCCCATCTGACGGATTTCGGCGGCGGTGATCGCCTGCGTGCGGTCGTCCAGTATGCCAAGGGACTCGGACAAATAATATCCGCGCTCCGATTCTTCGGGGCAGAGCAGGATCACTCGCAGACCGGCTTCCCGCAGTTTGCGTACTGTTTTGGCACAGCCGGGGAGCAACGGTTGATCGAAGGTCAGAAGTCCCTCGAAGGTGAGCTGCCCGCTGAGATCGCCCAGTGATGCCAGCCCGCGGGCGGCGGTGAGGGTGGTGGCGATGGCGGTGATTTGTTTGCCGCCTCGCATCCGCTGACCTGCGTCGGTCAAAATCTGCTGCTTGCGCACCATGGAAAGGGAACGGGGCTGCCCAAGCGCGTCGGTATAGTGGGAGCAGAGCGCGAGGATCTGCCGCACGTCGCCGCGGGCGATGAGTACATATTGCCCGGAATGATGGGTGAGGGTGAGATCGCAGACCGGCAGACCTTCGGGGGTGTCTTCACGACGGCGATGCTCGATCAGCTGATAGGCTTCGTCCAGCTTGGCACTCCAGATGCCCGAGCTGTGCCCCGCCTTCAGAATAGCGTCTTCTTCAAAGGTGAAGGTGTTGGCACCCACCTCGCCCAGCGCAATCAGCCGGTCGGTGCCGTAAATGCCGGTGGACAGCACGCCGTAGCGCAGGAGGTTTTTGCAGAGCGGTTCTTCCGTTTTGGGATCGAAATCGTAAAACGTCCCGCCTGTCATCAGCGCGCAAAGTTTCATATCCCGTTCGTCCACCAGACATTCGGGAGGGATCAGAAGAGTCGTAACGCCCGCCAGATCGGCAAGCTTGTCCGCGTTTTTGATGAGCGCGCCTTTGGTCACCTTCTTTTGCTGACTGACAGCGCCGAAAATGCCGCTTGCCACCAAAATACGGGCAAATGCCGTGTAAAATTCACTGAGTGCCGATACCGAAAGTGCCAAAAAGGTCAGAAAACCGTCCAATACCTCCCAGCGATGGACGACCAGATTCAGCAGGGTCAGCAGGAAGACCAGCAGAATGGAGAGGATTGAAGCGACATGGGAGATCTTCTGCAGACGGTCAAACAGCGCCAGCTTGTCATAGCGGACAGCAGGGCGATTTTGATGGGTGCGGCAGACCAGCGTCTCTTCGCCTGTGCGGCAGACGATGGCACGCCCCCGTCCTCTTGCCACGATGGTGGAGGCGAAGACCATGTTGATCTGCTGATGAGGCTCCAGATTGCGGTAGTCGTAAAAGGCGGCGTTTTTGCGGACGGCGCCTTTGGCATCGGTGATTCCCGATTCCAGCAGATACAGATCGTTCTCTTCGATGACTCTGGCATCGGCGGGAACAATGTCGCCGGCGGACAGAATGATGATGTCGCCGGGTACCAATTGCTCTTGGCGAAGGATGAACATCCGTCCTTCCCGGATCACCTTGGCGTAGGGAAGTGAAAATTTGCTCATTCCTGCGAAAATTTGTTGCGCTTTGTTGTAGACGAAGATCGTGGAAGCATATCCGATCGCCAAAAGCAGGATCAGCGTGACCGAAATGGCAGGGTTGGCGAAAAACGCCGTCAGGATTGCCGCGAGCAGCAGCAGAACCGACAGCGGATTGAAGGTAATCTGCCGTAGATAGGTAAAGAAGTTCCCCTCGGGGATGGGGAAAATGCGGTTGATTCCCTGCTCGCGGGTGCGCCGCTTAGCTTCCGCTGCCGTCAGACCGGCGTACAGATCGCTGCCCAGTGCCTCGGCCGCCTCGTCGGGCGTCAGATCAAACCATCTGGCCATACTGCCTCCTTTCGGGAAAGTGCGGAGGAGTTTTGGGGATTCCTCTGCCTTTTCAACAATCTTTGGAAAATCAAATGGGAAATCTCCGATCGCGATGCGCCTCGGAGTTATGGGGGTGAAAGATTCTCAGGAACCTTTGTCGAAAAGGTTCCTGAGAGATTGCCTGCCTTCCCCGCACGGGTGTGCGATCAGACGCAGGCGATCACCAGTTGATCGCCGTCGGCGGTGACAGAGGCGGCACTGATGCCGGTGGAATAGTCGGCAATCAGTTTGGATGCCAGCGCGTCCTCCACTTCCCGCTGGATCACGCGGCGGAGATTACGGGCACCGAACTTGCGGGAGTAGGATTTCTTCGCCAGAAGTGCGGCGGCATCCTGGCTCCAAGTCAGGGCGATGCCCCGTTCGGAAAGCGCAGAACGCAGATCGGACAGCAAAATAGAGGCGATCTTCACAAAGTCTGCCTCATCCAGCGTGCGGAAGGTGATGATCTCGTCGATTCGGTTGAGAAATTCGGGGCGCAGGAAGGATTCCAGTGCCTTTTGGGTTTTGGATTCCTCGGCGGCTCTTGCGGTGGGATTGAAGCCGGGCGCGGCGGAAATACCGTTGGCTCCTGCGTTGGTAGTCATGACGATGACGGTGTTTTCAAAGTTCACCTTCTTGCCCGATGCGTCGGTGATCACGCCGTCGTCGAGAATTTGCAGAAGGATGTTCATCACGTCGGGATGTGCCTTCTCAATCTCGTCAAAGAGGACGACCGAGTAAGGCTTGCGGCGGATCTTTTCGGTGAGCTGCCCCGCTTCGTCATAGCCCACATAGCCGGGAGGCGCTCCGATGATGCGGGAAACGCTGTGTTTCTCCATAAACTCCGACATATCCAGACGAATCAGCGTTTCGGGAGAGTCGAAGAGATCGGATGCCAGCGTCTTCACCAGTTCGGTCTTGCCCACGCCCGTAGGGCCTGCAAAGATAAAGGACACGGGGCGGCGTTTCGCCGTGACGCCGGTTCTGCTCCGCTTGATGGCGCGGGCAACGGCGTCCACTGCTTCGTCCTGCCCGACGATCCTTGTTTTCAGCCGGTCGGCGAGATGATCAATGCGTCTAAACTCGTTTTCGGTGATGTGGGAGGCAGGGATGCCCGTCCAGACCTCGATCACCTCAGCCAGCTCGTCGGTGGTCAGCGCCACCGCATCCCGCCGGGCAGAGGCTTCTTTGAACTCTGCTTCGGCGGAAAGTTCTTTTACCCGCAGTTCGGCGACTTTCTGATACTTGGCGTTTTGGGCTTCCTCGGTGTCGGCTTCTTCGTTTTCGGCTGCCTCCCGCTCCTTGCGGACGGACTCCAGCGCCGCGGTAGCCAGTTCCGCCCGCTTGATTTCGGGGGAATGGAGTGCCAGATAAGCGGCTGCCTCGTCGATCAGATCAATGGCTTTGTCGGGCAGAAAACGGTCGGTGATATAGCGTTCCGACAGCGTAACCGCCCGCTCCACGGTCAGATCTGGGATCTTCAGCCCGTGGAAGTTTTCGTAATAGGTCTTGATGCCCTTCAGAATGGCGACGGTGTCGGCGATGGAGGGTTCTTCTACCATAATGGGCTGGAAGCGGCGCTCCAGCGCGGCATCTTTTTCGATATATTTGCGGTATTCCGCCAAAGTGGTGGCGCCGATCAGCTGGATCTCGCCGCGGGAAAGGGCGGGTTTGAGAATATTGGCGGCGTTCATGGAGCCTTCGGCATCGCCTGCACCTACGATGGAGTGGACCTCGTCGATCACCAGAATGATATTGCCCAGCGCTTTGACTTCTTCGATCAGACCCTTGATCCGCGACTCAAACTGCCCGCGGAACTGGGTGCCTGCCACCAGCGAGGTCAGATCCACCAGATGGACTTCCTTGTTTTGCAGTTTGTAGGGAGCCTCGCCGTTTGCGATCTTCTGTGCCAGTGCCTCTGCAATGGCGGTTTTACCCACGCCCGGCTCGCCGATCAGACAGGGATTGTTCTTCTGACGGCGGCAGAGGATCTGCATCATGCGGTTCAGCTCCCGCTCGCGTCCTACGATGCGATCCAGTTTGCCCGCGCGGGCATCGGCGGTCAGATCGGTGCAGTATTGCGAAAGGAATTTCTTTCCTTTGGGTGCCTTTCCCTTTTTTCCGCTCTGCGGGGGAACCTCCCCTTCCGCAGAGGGCATAGCGGGCATTCCGGGGAAGCCCATACTGCCGAACAGTTTACGAAAATCAATGGGCGGCGTTTTGCCTTGGGGAGAATCCTCCATATCGTCGCCCTCGGCGGGCATGATCTCCATGAGGTTTTCCATTTCGCCGTCCATGCGATCCAGATCCTCGTCGGAGAGTCCCATGTTTTTGATAATATCGTTGACGGGCTTGATGCCGAGTTCTTTTGCACATTTAATGCAGATCCCCTCGTTCACCGATTTGTTGCCGTCGATCCGGGAGATGAAGATCACGGCTACCCGTTTTTTGCATCTTGCGCACATTTCCATAAAATTGGTTCCTTTTTGCGTTGACAGAAATAGATTCGTTAGTAGATTGCACAGCACAGGTCGATCCTATGACTGAGCGGCGCATCCAAAAGTTTCGGATGCGGGGATGGATTGGCTACTGTATGATCAAATGAGATTTATTAAAATGCGGAACAGATTGTGGTCGAACATCCAGCGGGCGACGACAGAGCCTTCAAAGGCTTCTTTGGACAGCCAGCCCAGAGAAGTGACCAGCACCTCCGAAAAGGTGAAGAGAAAAACGGAGAGAATCTGAGCGTAGATCAGACCGATCAAAAGACCCAGTGCAAACCCCAGCAGTTTGTTGGCTTGTTTGAGAACAGGCAGACGGAAGAAGCGATCGATCAGATAGGTGATCACTTTTACCAGCACCATAAACAGCAAAAACAGCAGGAAAAAGGAGATGACCGAAGCCGCTACCGAGGCGGTGATGTCGACCCCCAGCAGAGAAGAGAGACCGGCTTCGCCGGCGTTTTCCGAGAGCAGTTTGTGCAAAGGTACTTCCAGCAGAGGTTGAAGGATGGGTCCTGCCAGCGCGGCGGCGATCATTGCGATAAAACAGCCACACAGTCCCATGATGCCCTTAATGAATCCGCGCTTGGTGTACAGAAAAATGCAAATCGCCAGTGTTGCGATCACAAGAATGTCTAAAATCATGCTCATAGAATAGGTCCTCCAATTAATTGCAAATCGAAATTGCAACGGAATAACGGTGGAAAACCGTCAGTTTTTTTCGTTTTTCCACTTTGGCACAGTCACGCGGGTGGCGGTGCAGAGATAGAGTGTGTCGTTTTGGGCAACTGCCGTCCTGATGGTGGCGTCATTTTCAAAGGAACGGAGCGTTCCGTCCTCTGCCAGACGGTAGACGGTGTTTCCCGACAAAAGGATCAGATCTTCTTCAAAATAGGTGATCTGCTCCACTGCCCTGTGGAAGGTGTGCTCCAAAACGGTCTTGCCGTGGGCATCCAGAACGCAGAGGCGATAAACCGACGTGTCGGATTCTTCCTTATACAGGATCGCTATGCGGGAGCTTTGCAGACTTACGCTATATTCTATCACATTTTTGCGGGAAATGTCATACTCAGCGGATTGTTTACCGCTTTCATCGTAAAATTTTACACCTTGGTCACAGACAAGCACGAAGCAGTCCTCGTCCACCCAAGATGCCTCCCATGGCATCGTTCCTTCCACCGTCATCAGCAGAGAGGGGGTGTCGGAGTCGATGGTAAGAACCATCAGTTCGGTGCAAATGCCGGTACTTCCCACGAAATAGGAGGCGATCAGCAGAGTTTTGCCGTCGTCGGCAAGATCCACCGAAGCGATGTATTTGTTCTTCTGGATCTTGTTCATCAGTTGAAAGGAACTGTTGTAGACCTCTACCACGCCGAAATATTCCTTGGAGCGGGAGGCGATGACGAAAACGCCCGAATCGGACAGATCCACGTCGGCAATGGGATAGCCGGTGGATGCGGCGTGAACCTGACTGAACCCGGTATACAGACTGTAACTGCCACCGGTGCGGTCGTAAGCCAACAGATACTTTTCAGAGGAGGTCAGCGCAGGAGAAGTGTAGTTCAGACTGCCGGTGTAAGAGGAGCGGCCGGAGGCGTCATAAATGGCAATCTGCCGATCGGACAGTTGCGCCAGCGATCCCTTGTAGACGGCAAAGGTATTCAGCGGGTTGCTGTCATAACTGATATTGCCTGCTTCGCCCAGTTCGGTGCGCAGTTCGAAATCCACGTTGCGCATGAGATAGCGGAAGTTTTCGATGGTGATCTCTTCTTTGAACAGATTCAGCATTCCCAGCAGGAAGGCAACCAGCAGGATCAGCACGCCGTAGCGCAAATAGCGGAAGACCGATGCCTTTTTCAGATACTGTTCGTTGTAAATGACAGGCCCCAGCGCTTCTTCCGAGGATACATAGCGTTCGCTCTGATAGAGTTCCTCCTGCCGCTGCAGGGATCTTTCGCGCTTTTGTTCCTGCAGAGCGGTCTGTTCCCGCTTTTTCTGGGGTGTTTTCCCGCGGAAAAGCCGTTTGACACGGACATTCTTGGCAGATTTCCGTGACTTGGCGGGTTGACTGGATTGTTTATTCTTTTGCAGATGATTTTGCTCGGCCATGGAAACCTCCTTGAAAATTTGCAGACAGCGTTTGCCGCGGTGTTGGATCAGCAGATCTGATCTTCGGGGTAGACTACGCGGTTTAAGTAGAGTCCCTCCGGCGGGAGTGTGGGGCCGGCATTCGTGCGATCCAGCGACGAAAGAATGGTGGGAATCTCGTCGGGGGAGATTTTTCCCTTGCCCACGTCGGTGAGGGTGCCTGCGATGATGCGCACCATATTGTAGAGAAATCCGTCAGCCGCTACGCGGACGATCACCAAATCGCCCTCTTTGCGGACATCGCAGTAATGAATCTCCCGCACGGTAGACTTTACCGCCGAGCCCTGCGCCATCAAAGCGGCAAAATCGTGGCGTCCCACCAGATGCGCGGCGGCTGCATTCATTGCCGCCACATCCAGCGGCACAGGACAGTGCCACGCCCGCCCCGCAAAGTAGGGGTGCAGGATGGGGGCGTTGTAGATATTATATTCGTATTCCTTGTGGTGGGGCAGATAGCGGGGATGAAACTCCTCGCGCACCGACCGGGCGGTGAGAATGGCAATATCCTCGGGCAGATGGGGGCGCAGAGCCAGCGGAATCTTCTCCGGCGGCAGGGTGGAGCGGATTTCTCCCTCCACGGTGCAGTAAAACTGCTTGGCGTGAACGCCCGCGTCCGTGCGGGAGCAACCCGTGATCTTCAGCGGCACGCCGAAGAAGTCCTCCAGTGCATTCTGGAGAACCCGCTGGACGGTGAGTGCCTCGTTGTTCTGCGTCTGGTAACCGTGATAGTGGCTACCCATATATGCGATTTCCAGTAAAATTTTCATTGCATCAGTTGGAATTGGTCTGAAAACAGACAGAAAGCCTGTTTGCCCCGAAATGGCGGGAAACGGTGGATTTTCGACCGTTTACGGGCAATTTCTCCGCCTGCCGACGCCATGGGCGGCACGGCTCTGCGGTGATTACGGATGGTTGCAGATGATAGAGGATGGATGCGGGTAATCCTCGGCGCTTTTCTCAGATTGCCAAGAAAGTGGGCAGAGGCGCCCAGCGCAGGGCAACGATGCCTGTCATAAACAGCAGGAAGAAGAGCAGGGCAAACAGATCCCGCGAAGAATAGCGCAGGCAATTCATACGGGTTCGTCCCGCGCCGCCGTGATAGCAACGGCATTCCATTGCGGTGGCAAGATCGTCGGCTCTGCGGATGGCAGAAACGAACAGCGGAATGAAGATGGGGATCAGCGCCTTTGCCCGGGACAGGATGGAGCCTGTCTCAAAATCGGCACCCCGCGCCTTTTGGGCGGACATCAGCTTGTCGGTTTCTTCGATCAGCGTAGGGATGAAACGCAGGGCGATGGTCATCATCATGGCAAACTCGTGAACCGGTACCTTGATCTTTTTCAGCGGGGAGAGCATCTGCTCGATGCCGTCGGTGAGAGCGATGGGGGAGGTGGTGTAGGAAAGGAGCAGAGTGGAGCCGGCGAGCAGCGCGGTGACGCGGAGTGCCATAGACAGAGCGTAGACAATTCCGCCCGAGTAGATGTGAATGAAGTAGAAGTCCACCAGAGGGGTACCCTGCTTGACCCAAAACAGATTCAGCACGGTGGTGAACAGGATGATCCAACGTAAGGGCTTGAGCGAGCGCAGAACCGTTTTCAAGGGGATCTTCCCCAGCGGAACCAGCAAAAACGCCGCTACGGTCACGATGGCAACGGTGATCAGATTGCCTGCGAAGAAGATGGTGACGATGAACAGCAACGCCAAGATCAGCTTCATGCGGGGGTCTAAGCGGTGCAGGGGAGAATTTCCCGGAAAATATTGCCCTAAAGTGATATCTTTCAGCAATCCGACCCCTCCTCTCGCTGCAGTTTGGTTTTGAGCGTGCGGAGTGCCGCCTCGGCGCCTGCTACGGTGTAAAGATTGTCGGGCAGATCGTAGCCGCGGCGGCGCAGTTCGTTCACCAGATGGGTGATCTCAGGTACATTCAGACCGACGGAGCAGAGCAGATCTGCGTTTTGGAAGATCTCATCCCGACTGCCCGACAGCATCAGACGGCTGTCGTTCATCACCAGAATGTCCTCTGCGTAGCGCGCCATATCCTCCATGGAGTGGGAGACGATGATAACGGTAGCGCCGGTCTGATCCCGATAGCGGAGCAGTCCGCCGAAGATTTCCTCCCGCCCCACGGGATCCAGTCCCGATGCAGGCTCGTCCAAAACGAGGATGGGCGGGCGCATCGCCATCACGCCTGCGATGGCAACGCGGCGCTTTTGTCCGCCCGATAGATCGAAGGGCGATTTGCTCAGCAATTCCCGATCCAGTCCTACGAAATCTGCCGCTTCCAGCGTGCGGGCGGCGATCTTCTCAGGGGAGAGTTTTTGATTTTTCGGACCGTAGCCGATGTCCTTGGCGACAGTCTCTTCGAAAAGCTGATATTCGGGGTATTGGAAGACCAGCCCCACCTTGAAGCGGGCGTCGCGCAGCGTCAGCTTGTCGGCGAAAATGTTAACGCCGTCCAGAAGTACCTCTCCGGAGGAGGGAGCCAGCAGTCCGTTCATCATTTGCACCAGAGTAGACTTCCCGCTGCCCGTGTGTCCGATGATGCCGGTGATACTGCCCTCGCGGATAACGGCGGAAACGTCGTTCACCGCCTGTCGTGCGAAGGCAGTCCCGCCGCTGTAGGTGTAAGAAAGATTTTTGAGTTCAAGTTTCATGTTCGATTTACCAAGGTACCGACCCTGCCCGGGTTCGATCCTTTCTGCGGAAATTAACAATTGGGGAGCAATGCCACGCGGGCATGGTTTGGTGCGTGTCGATGAGCAGACGGTGCAATCGCGCGGATGCGAAGCCCTTGTGAGCGGGATTTTCGGCAACTTATTTAGCCGCCAGCCACCGTTCGACGGCGTCTGCTCCCTCGGCAGGAGTCAGCGGAACGTCGGATAGTTTCAGCCGTGCGGCAAGCTCGGTTGCCTGCGGAACTGCAAGTCCCAGCGCGAAGAGTTGGTCCACTTGAGCGAAGACCTCCCGCGGCGTGCCGTCCATTTTCACTCTGCCGTCGTCGATGACCACCACGCGATCGGCGCGGACTGCCTCGTCCATATTATGAGTGATCAGCAGAACGGTGATGCCCTTTTCGCGGTTGAGCCGTTCGATGGTCTCCATTACCTCTGCGCGACCGCGGGGGTCCAGCATTGCGGTGGACTCATCGAACAGGATGCAGTCGGGGAGCATGGCGATGACGCCTGCGATGGCGATCCGCTGTTTCTGACCGCCCGACAGTTTGTGGGGCGCGTGACGGGCGTATGCCGTCATGTCCACGATTTCCAGTGCTTCGTCCACGCGGCGGCGAATCTCTGCGGGTTCGATCCCCAAATTTTCGGGACCGAATGCCACGTCTTCCTCGACCACGGTGGCAACCAGCTGGTTGTCGGGGTTCTGAAAGACCATTCCTACCCGCTTGCGCAGGTCAATGATCTCCTCCTCGGATAGTTTTGCGTGAACCGGCTTGCCGTCGATGACGATCTCGCCATCGGTGGCTTCCAGCACCAGGTTCAGCAGTTTGGCAAAGGTGGATTTCCCCGAGCCGTTTCGCCCGAGAATGGCAACGAACTCGCCCTTTTCAAAGGAAAGCGAGACGTCGTGCAGAACCGGCTGAGGATCGTCCTCGTCGGTATAAGTGAAGGAAAGATGTTTGGTATCAATAAATGGCATGGATTTTCTGGGAAGCCTTTTTGGAAAAGGCATTCCGAACCTCCCGGGTTCTTTCTGTAAAGTATAATTGCTGGGTAATTTTGCGAGAATTTCGCGATTGCCCAAATTTCTTTTATTAGGGCGAAAATCTTTGCGGTTTTCCTTGGTCGGCGACCTTGGCAATGCGGTGGCGTTATCGCTCCCACCGTGCGGCGGCACCGCAGGGGAGGGGCGCGCCGGTGACCGAGACGGGAAGCCCTACCTCGTCGCAGACGGTCTTGCCGCCAAAGCGGGGCGTGAGGGTGAGATTCAGCAGATAGCCCATGGTGGAGGGCGAAAGCCCGGTAGTGTAGCTGTTGACCAGGAAGAAGAGCGGATCATCCGATAGCACGTTGACGCAGAGGGAGATGAATTCGTGGATGTTCTCCTCCAGTTTCCACAGTTCACCCGTGGGGCCTCTTCCGTAGGAGGGCGGATCCATAATGACTGCGTCGTATCGGTTGCCGCGGCGGATTTCCCGTTCCACGAATTTTCGGCAGTCCTCCACGATGTAGCGGATGGGTGCGTCGCCAAGTCCCGACAGCGCGGCATTTTCCTTAGCCTGTGCCACCATGTTTTTGGCGGCATCCACATGAACCACCTGCGCGCCGGCTCTTGCGGCGGCGAGCGTCGCACCGCCCGTATAGGCGAAGAGGTTCAGCACCTTGACGGGTCTGCTTGCCTTTTGGATCAGCGAAGCGAACCAATCCCAGTTGACCGCCTGCTCGGGAAAAAGACCCGTATGCTTGAAACCCATGGGCTTGATTTTGAAGGTCAGATTCAGCGGTTCGTAACGGAGCTTCCACTCCTCGGGCAGATTGGATTTGCCGTTCCACGCGCCGCCGCCCTTGGAGGAGCGGAGGTAGGATGCGTCCGCTCCCTTCCAAAGAGGTGAGTTTGCGGCACCCTTCCAGATGACTTGCGGATCGGGACGGATGAGGCGATAACTTCCCCACCGCTCCAGCCGCTTGCCCTCGTCGGTGTCGATCAGCTCGTATTCTTTCCAGTTTGATGCAATGAACATGGTTTTTAGTTGGAACCCTTTCTGAAGAAAGGGTTCCAAACCTCCCAAAGACTTTTGATGAGCAAAATTGCGGGCAATTTTGCGGGATAAATGATATAAAAGTTTTTGTCCACCTTTTTCAAAAGGCGGCGGGGCAAGGGCAGAGCCCTTGTCGCACTCCGCGGAGCGCGAAACACCCCTATCGGCGTTTCTTTTTGCTAAGTTTTTTCTTTGCGCCTTCTCTGGTCAAAGAAAAAGCGGGGAAAAGTCTTGTGCAATTATACGGCGAGCGTTATAGTTGGCAGTCTTGGAACCCTTTCTGAAGATAAGGTTCCAAACCTCCCAAAGACTTTTTGATGAGCAAAATTGCGGGCAATTTTGCGGGGAGGGATGATTTTTCCGGCTTACTCAAACAGACCGGTCTGTCCGTCCGATGCACTGATGAAGGGAATCTTCAAATGATCATATGCCAGCCGGGTGGCGCAACGCCCTCTGGGGGTGCGGGAGAGAAATCCGATCTGCATCAAATAAGGCTCGTACACATCCTCGATGGTGACGGCTTCTTCACCGATGGTGGCGGCAAGGGTCTCCAGACCCACGGGACCGCCGCCGTACAGTTTGATGATGGTCTCCAGCATCCGACGGTCGATGTTGTCCAGTCCCAGATGGTCGATCTCCAGTGCGGACAGCGCGATCTTGGCGATCTTGCGGTCGATGATGCCGTCGCCCTTCACCTGTGCGAAGTCGCGGACGCGCTTTAAGAGGCGGTTGGCGATTCTGGGTGTGCCGCGGGAGCAGGATGCGATCTGCATCGCTCCGTCGGGAGTGACGGGCAAATCCAGAATCCGCGCGCTCCGCTGAACGATGGTGGACAGATCCTCGGGGGAGTAAAGCTCCAGCTTCAGCAGTACGCCGAATCGGTCGCGCAAGGGGGTGGACAACTGACCTGCGCGGGTGGTGGCACCGATCAGCGTAAAATGGGGCAGTTTCATGCGGAAAGACCGAGCGGCAGGACCTTTTCCGATGATGATGTCGATCTCAAAATCCTCCATGGCAGGATACAGCACTTCCTCGACGGTGCGGGGCAGGCGGTGGATCTCGTCAATAAAGAGAATGTCGTTTTCCTGCAGACTGGTCAGAAGTGCTACCAAATCGCCTGCTTTTTCGATGGCGGGACCCGAGGTGATGCGGATGTTCACATTCATCTCGTTGGCGATGATGTTGGAGAGGGTGGTCTTGCCCAGACCGGGAGGGCCGTAGAGCAGGACGTGATCCAGCATCTCTCCTCTTGCCCGGGCTGCCTCGATATAGACCTTCAGATTTTCTTTGGCTTTGGTCTGACCGATATATTCGTCCAGCGTCTTGGGGCGCAGAGAGAGTTCTACCTCTTGATCTGCCGCCGTGTAAGACGTGTCCATGATTCTTGATTCAAATTCAGCTTCAAACTCTTGCATGATGTTTTGCAAAACCCTTTCTGATCAAACTTGTCCTCCGGAATAGCCGAAGGGCGCGGTCGGGGAGGCGGTGAATTATTTCATCAGTTTCTTCAATGCTTCGCGGATCAGGAGTTCGGTGTCTTTGGCGGGATCCAGCCCCTTGAGCGCGTAAACCGCTTCCTGCTTGGTGTAACCCAGCACCATCAGCGCCGCTTCCGCATCGGCAAGATTGCTGTCGGGAGCGGTGGCAGATACCAAATCGCCCTCATCCTCGCCGCCGGCGGCAAAATCGGCTTTCAGCTTGTCCTTGAGTTCCAGCACCACTCGTGCGGCAGATTTGGCACCCACGCCTTGAGCTTTGGAAATAGCTTTGGCATCCCCGGTTGCCACGGCGACCGCCAGTTTTTCGGGAGTCATCACCGAGAGGATCGCCATCGCCGCCTTGGGACCGATGCCCGAGACAGAGGTCAGCAGTTGGAAGGTGTTTTTCTCCTCCTCGGAGTAGAACCCAAAGAGCTCATGGGCATCCTCGCGGATGGACAGATGGGTATACAGCAGGGTGTTCTGACCTTCCTTGCCTGACAGCTTGCCCAGCGTGGTTGCGGAGATGGTCAATTTGTAGCCAACGCCTCCCGCGTCAATAACGGCGGTTGAGAGGCGGGCCAGGATCAGTTTGCCGGAAATATAGTAGTACATAATCTTTCTTGGAGAAATCTTTCCCCAAAATCCTTCCAATACTTTGTGTGTAGCGGTTTGTGTTTTGTCGCCATCCTGTTACAAATGGGGATGGTCGCGCTCGTATCCATTCCCGCCAAGTTGCTTGCAACAAAATTGCCGGCAATTTTGCAGAGCAGAAGTACTTTGCGCCGCTTTCTTGAAAAAAGCGAAAAATCACTTCAAATTATAAAATTCTCGCAGACGGCTTCCGCCGGTGTGGGCGTGACAGATGGCGATGGCAAGGGCATCGCAGGTGTCGTCCAATTTGGGGGCGTTTTGCAGACCAAGGATGGACTTTACCATGAACATTACCTGCGCTTTGGTGGCTTTACCGTAGCCAACTACCGATTGCTTCACCTGCATGGGGGTATATTCGTAGATGGGCACGCACTGCTGGGCTGCGGTCAGCAGGATCACGCCGCGGGCTTCGGCAACGGCGATGCCTGTGGTGATGTTGTTGGTGAAAAACAGTTCCTCTACCGCCACGGCATCGGGATGATAGATGGTCAGCAGGGAGGACAGTTCCTCGTGAATCCCGGTAAGGCGCGTCTCAATGGGGGTGTGCGCGGGGGTCTGGATGGCACCGTGAGCCAGCGTACGGAAGCGGGAATTTTTGTATTCGATAATCCCCCAGCCCACGATGGCAAGCCCGGGGTCTATGCCGAAAATGATCATAAAACCTCGTCAAGGGAAATACTTCCCCATAATAGTTTACTCTATATTTTATCATACAATTTCCCCTCCGTCAATGCTTTTTCCTTGAAATCTTCCTTTAATTGTGTAAACTTTTTTCGCGCAAAAAATCTCCCCCGAAGGGCGTTCGGAGGAGGGGATGTGCGGGATGGTCAGTCCTTTTCGGAAGACTCATTTTCGGGGGTGGCGACCATAGCAGATCATTCTGCCGCAGATCATTCTGCCGCAGAATGATCTGCCGCGGAAGAATCCGCTGCGGGATCGTCTGTTGCAGGCAGATGCGAGGTGCAGAATGCACAGCGGGTGGCGGCTGCGGGGATCTGACTGAGACAGTAAGGGCATTGCTTGGTGGTGGGTGCTTCGGGGACTTCGGGCGCGTCGGTCTGTGCCTGCGACTTAACTTTTTCCAGCCGTTCTTTTCTGATCTTGTTGATGCGTTTGGTCGTATGGTTCGCATAACGCGTCATCGCGAACAGGACGACGGAAATCAGAAAGAAGTTCAGCACAGAGGTCATGAATTTACCGTAATTCAGCGTGGCGACGCCTGCGGCGTGGGCTTCTTCAATGGTGGCGTAAGTGTTTCCGTCCATTGCGATAAACAGCTGGCTGAAATTGATGTCCTTGATCAGCGGAGTCAGGAGCGGAGTCAGTATGTCTTCGTTTAAGGAGGTGACGATGGCGGTAAACATACCGGCGATGATGACGCCTATGGCAAGGTTAACAATATTCCCTTTGAAGGCGAATTTGGTGTATTCTTCGGACGCTTCCTTTTGACGGCGGCGGAGTTTGCGTAGAAACTTCTTCGGCGCGTCGGATTGATTGTTGTCTGGCATAGTGTGACCTCCTTGGATAATCTTTTCTTCACTATACCGCATTTTGGCTCGAATGTCAAGAAAGAATTTGCGAATCGTCATCTTGACGAAAATTGACGCGAATTTTTGTGGATTTTGACGAGCGTTGGTTGCCTGCTCATTGCGTCTGCTATGGGCGGATACACGTTCAGAATGTCGCTTTTTCGGTTATCTGAGCGGGAGTGCATCCTCCAGCAGGCAGTACAAATGGCAAGGCTCTGCGCCCTCCTGATGCAAAAGATGCAAAAAACGCTCAGCAGCATCGCGGTCGTCGGTGCCGTCTTCGGCGCAGACGGCACCGTAGCGGTCGTCTGTGATGGAGATGGAGTAGGCGTGTCTGCCGCCTGTGTCACTCTCGTAGAGCGAATAACGGAGAAAAGATGAATTTATCGGATGATGTAGTGTTTTTAGTAGTGTCTTGCGAATCATGCTGCCTCCTTGAAGTGTTTGCGCGCAGGATTGCGATTTTGGCAAGTCGCATTTATAATCGTATTTTATCACTTTTTCGGAAGTTTGAAAAGACACAGGAGTGCCATATCGTTCGCACGACTTCAAGTGGATTTTACAATTTTTGCGGTTCGCAGGAAGTGATTGGAAAAATGTCGAATTAAAACGATGAAAAAATACTGAAAAATCTTATCTGTCACAAAAATATCCCGATTCAACGGAAAACTCTGTCGAATCGGGATAATGGATACCGAAGATCGGGCGGCTCAGAATACCAGATCAGCCTTGACCGAGAGCCAATCGGCGTGTTCGCCTGAGTAGGTTGCCTGGAAATGCCAGAAATATTCCAGCTCCAAGCGGACGGGGGTGTTACCTGTCTTGCTGACGGTGGTTACATACTCGTAGAGTACCGTGCGGGTTTGGGGCGATCCGTTGGGGAGGCTGATGGCTTCGCTGCTAAGCCCGCTGATCTTCTGGCCGTTCACCGTCAGATAGTTGTCGGTGCGGGCGCCGATGCGCAGGGCATAACTTTCCACATAGAAGGTCACGCGAACGGTGATGCGGTCAGAACCTGCGTCCTCGGTGGTATAGGCGGCGAAAAGACCCAACGAACCAACACTGTCACCGGCAATGATCTCACCGGGTTTGGGCGTAGTGGCAGGAACGGTAGGCTTGGTAGTTCCGGCAGGCTCCTTGGTAGTGGTGGGTGCTTTCGTAGTGGTGGCGGGCGTCTGTGTAGTGGTAGGCTTGGGCGTAGTGGTGGGAACGGTGGTTGCGGGAGACTGTACAGTTGTCGTAGTGTCCGGCACGGCAGGGGTGGTGGTCGGTGTTTGGGTAGACGAGGTAGGTGTGGTGGTCTTGTCTGTGACCGAAACAGTGACCGATGTAGAACTTGTTTGGGCGGGATCAGAACCGCCTTTGCTGTTCATGGCAACCACCAGCGCGATGGAGGCAATCAGGATGACGGTGATCAGCGCAACCAGCACGATGACCAAAGAAAGGTTACTTTTTTTCATAGGGATGAATCCTCCTGTTTGAAATGAACCGATCAGAATTCGTTTTTCAGACTGCGGGAGAAAAGGGACTCGAGCACATCATCGGGAGATGCATTTTCGTAAAGAATCTTGTAGATTCCCTGACAAATGGGCATTTCCACGCCGTATTTGCGGCAGAGGTTTTCGATGGCGGCGGCTGTGTAATAGCCTTCTGCCAGTTTTTCAAACTTTTCACCCTTGATATAAGCCTCGCCGAAGGCGCGATTGTGGCTGAACTTGGAGAAGACGGTGGCCTCGTAATCGCCCAGATGGCAGAGACCGTAGGCGGAGCGCATATCGCCGCCCATGGCTTCGATGAGTCGTGCGACCTCTCTGGTGGCGCGGGACATCAGCGCGCCTTTCAGAGAAGAAACGCCCTTGCCGTCCAGCATACCTGCGGCGATGCCAATGACATTCTTGGCGGCGGCGCCGATCTCGTTGCCGATGAGATCGCTGCCGTAGTAGAATCGGATCAGCGGAGAAGAGAAGTTATCCACCAGCATTTCCTTTGTGGGCTGATGTGCGCTGTCGATGACCATGCAGTTGGGAACGCCGCGGGCAAATTCCTGCGGATGACCGGGACCGATCCAAACGGCAACGTGGTTGTTGTCCGCCTCGTGGGCGCACATAAATTCGGAGGTGATCTCGGACAGGCGGCGACCGGTGGAGATCTCAATACCCTTCATGCAAAGGATGAGGGTTTTGTTCCGGGGCTTGAACGGTACGATCTCGCCCATCAGAGAGCGGAGTACCTGCGAGGGGATGGAAATGACGATGATATCCGACGCCAGCGCTTCGGACAGATCCGCCGTCAGTTTGATGGAATCGGGGTAGGTCAGCACGCCATTGGTGCGGGTTGCCATTAATTCTTTCATGGCGGGGGAATCGGCTTTATCGTAAACGGTCAGGTTGTGTCCGATACTGTCCAGATACCATGCGATAAAGGACCCCCATCTTCCACAGCCGATTACTGTAATCTTCATATCAGCGGTTGGCAGCGATGCTGCCACTCCTTTCCTTACTGTCTGTAACTCGGGAATAGTCCCGTAAATGTCTGATCGTGCCTTAGTATAGCATATCATTATGAACGGATTATAACGAAATCAGACGAAATCTAAAAACTTTGTTGGACTTTTTCATCGATCAAGTCGGAGAGCAGTTCCAGAGCGGCTTTGGCGGCACCCTTCCGCACCGCATCCCGATCGCCGGAAAGGGACAGACGGCGGACGGCGGTCTCGCCAAACAGCGTGGCGGCGATATAGACCGTCCCCACGGGATTGTTCTCATCCCCGCCGCCGGGACCTGCGTAGCCGGTGAGGGCGATGGCAGAGTCTGCGGCAAAGAGTTTTGCCGCGCCTTCCGCCATGGCTTTAGCGCACTCGGCGGAGACTACGCCCACCTCGTAGAGGATGGCGGGATCAATCTCCAGAAACCGTCCCTTGACGGCTTCGGAATAGGTGACGATGGCGCCGTCCAGCACCGAAGATGCGCCGGGAACAGCGGTGATGGCGGCGGACACCAGCCCGCCTGTGCAGGATTCCGCCGTGGTGACGGTCAGTCCGTAGCGAGCCAAAAGATTCACCAAACGCGTAGCGGCGGTTCTCATTTGTCCTCCTTGTCCGCAGAGGGGCAGAGCGCGCGGAGGGGACATTCCCCGCAGCGGGGCGCGCGGGCGGAGCAATATTCTCTGCCGAACAGAACGATCCGATGGCAGAAATCGCTTTGCCCGCTACCGGGAAGCTCGGATAGGGCGGCAGTCAGGATCCGCTCGATCTTTACGGGATCCTTTTCGCCCGGGGGAACCAGTCCCCACCGACCCGACAGACGGATGCAATGGGTGTCCACCACCACGGCGGGAACTTTATACAGATCGCCCAGCAGAAGATTTGCCACCTTTCGACCCACGCCGGGAAAGCGGAGCAGATCTTCCATTGTGTCGGGAACGCGCCCGCCGTACCGGTCGCGGAGCATCACGCACTCGGCAATGATCTCTCTTGCCTTCACATGATAAAGTCCGCAGGGACGGACGATCTCCTCCACCTCTTCCAGCGGCGCGGCGGCAAGGGATTGGTAGGTAGGGAAGCGGGCAAAGAGGATTTCGCACACCTCGTTTACCCGCTTGTCGGTGCATTGAGCGGAGAGCCGCGCCATCACCATCAGCCTCCATGGCTCTCCGTCATAGCGAAGGGCGCAAAGGGCTTCGGGATAAACCTTTTCCAGCGCGGCGGCAATTTGCATTGCATTGGTCATGATTTTACCTGTTCAAACAGACTCGGGAGCGGAAAAGTCTGCAAGTTTCTTTCCGAAAAGTATTTGGATCGCATCTTCCAGCGCAGGCATGGGCAGACCGACCACATTGGTGAAATCGCCCTCCAGCGCCTCCACGAAGGCACCGCCCAGCCCTTGGATGGCGTAACTGCCTGCTTTGCCCACAGGCTCACCTGAGGCAATGTAACCGTCTATGTCGGCATCGGTCAGCAGGCGAAAGCGCACGCCGCTTGCCACCGAGTCGGTGTAAATCCCATCCGACCACAGCAGTGTGAAGCCACTGTAAACATAGTGGAGCGCGCCGGAAAGCGCGCGGAGCATGGTTCTTGCATCTGCCTCATCTGCGGGTTTGCCGAGAATTCTGCCGTCGGGGGCTTCCACTACCGTATCGGCGGCAAGGACAAGAATGTCTTTGGGCAGATTTTTCCAAAGCGAGGCGGTCGCCGCCGCTTTGCGGGCAGAGAGAACCTTGACCAGTTCCGAGGCAGGAATGGCAGGATCTGCGTGCTCGTCTGCATCGCTGGGCAGGACGGCAAAGCCCGCGCCTGCCTTCTGTAACAGTTCTTTGCGGCGCGGGGATGCAGAGGCAAGTACCAGTTTTGCGGGATTGTTTGCGGGCATCTTCGGATCAATCATTGTCGAAATCGTCTTCGTCCGATTCAAAGCGACGCTGTTTTTGCTCGGCAAGCATCCGCTTCAGCAGACGACCGCCGACCACGAACAGCAGAGGGAAGATGACTACGGCGGGATTCAGGTTGACAGAGATTGACACCAGCACCAGATCCAGCGTGCCGGAGACCTGAAAGGACAGCCATTTCAGAAAACTGATGTTGCGCACCAGATGAGCGATCAGTTCGCCAATGACTACGCCGCCCACAAAGAAAGTGGTGTCCAATACAGCGGGTTTGAGATTCTTCTTCTTTTTTGCCATGATTTTTACATCCTTTCGATGAAATTTTGATTATTTCATTCTCCGCACTTCTTTTTTGGTGGGGAGAGAACGTTCGTAGGAAGAGAGGGTGACCTTGACCTCTTGAGGTCCTTCTTTGGTGAAGAGATAGTGATAGCCGATACCTGTGGGAGCCAGCAGGGACTGCTTGTCCGCCATATAGATGGGCAGAGAGTTGAGCACCAGCTCGCGCCCGCCTTCGGCAAGGATCGGAAAATCTTTTTTCATCCGATCGGTCAGACGGGTGGCACCGCAGGGCTTTTCCAGCAACATCAGCGGGATGCGACCGTAAACGATGGCGGATTTTTTGGCGGGGATGTCCCGCATCTGCGCCAGTAGCAGTTCGGGGGAGAGGAGCAGGTCGGCAAGATCGGCAAACACACCTGCGGCATAACTGTTTTGCAGATTCAGCCGCCAATCGCCGTGGACTGCAAGACCTGATCGGCGGGCAAGTTCCAGCCCTCCCACATTGCCCACCATCACGTGGCGGGCGCCGCTTTGGGCGGCGCGGGAGAGAGCGGCGCCCACAGACTCCAGATCGCCGTCGGGGATGACGGGCGGGAGGAGTACGCCGTTTGCCACTCTGCCGTCAAACTTTTCCAGCGGTAGATAGACTACCTCCAGCGAATGCTCTGTGGGAATGGTGTCGGGCTTGTAGAAGCGGGCGGAGGGCTTGACGATGCCCTTGGGTTGTTGCGGCAAAGGCGGGAGGATGGGTGGGTGGGGTGTCCGCACGGGTGTCTCGATGGGTGGGAGCGGCTTTGTTCGCACAGGCGCGTGCTGTTTGAGCGATGCGGACGCCTTCAGTGTTGCGGATTTGTCCGCTTCACTGCGCACGCCGTTCATTTGGGAGGTTTCCCCTACGAAATAGCCGTCGGTAAAGCCTTGGCGGGAAAAGACCGCTTCCAGCGCGGCGATCTCGGCGGGCGTGGCGGCGCGCCGCTCATCCAGTAGCCGCCGATAGATGGAGGTGACCCGATAAACGTAGTCGGGAGACTTCATTCGTCCCTCGATTTTCAGTGAGGCAACACCCATTTCGATCAGTTCGGGAATGTGGGTGGCAAGGGAGAGATCCTTCAGCGACAGAGGCGTTTTGTTGTTGTACTGCATTCGGCAGGGCTGGGCGCACTCGCCGCGGTTGCCGCTTCTGCCGCCTACGATGGAGGAGAAGAGACATTGCCCCGATGCCGACACGCACAGAGCACCGTGGACGAAAACCTCGATGGGGATGGGGGAGTTTTTCACCAGCATCCGCAGATTGTCTGCCGACAGTTCACGGGCGGCGACCATCACCGAAAATCCGTGGTCAGCCAGCCATTTGGCGGCGTGGGAGTTGTGACCCGAGCATTGGGTGGAGGCGTGAAGGGGAAAGTCGGGGTAATTCTCCCGACAGAGTTCTGCAAGTCCCCAATCAGCCACGATCAGTGCATCCACCCCTACTTCGTAGGCGTAGGCGACAAGATCCATTGCCGCCCGCATCTGACGGTCGGTGATCAGCGTGTTGACCGTGAGATAGACGCGCACGCCTGCAGCGTGGGCATCAACCACTGCCTGCTTCAGGGCGGGGCGGTCGAAATTTTTGGCAAACGCCCGCGCGCCAAATTGGGTGGAGCCCAGATAAACGGCATCTGCCCCTGCTTGGATGGCGGCGGCAAGAGCCTCGGGGCTTCCCGCAGGCGCCAACAATTCGGGCAAATCGGTCAAGTTGTAACTTTTTATGGTTTTTTCTTGCATTGTCTTGCAAATCCTATCAGATTTATGTTATAATAAGCGAAGATACTATCGTAAGGGCGTAGTTTGCAGACCGCAAACTGCTCCACTGTTAGTATAACACAGATTTGTGAATAAAGAAATAGTAAAATTCAAAAAAACGAGTTTTTTCATGAAAAAGATTTTACGATCGACAAAAATCGTTTCGCTATTGCTGGGTCCTGCACTTCTGCTGACCGCCTGCGGCGGGAATGCGAACGACTCCCAAACCGACTCTGCCGCCGTCACCACCGCGGTCTTTCCCGCAGGCGATCCCAACGCTCCTTCTGCCACCGGTGTACCATCAACCACCGGCGCGCCTGCCACCGAGCCGCCTGTGACCGATCTGCCTCTCACCCCCGAAACCTTTCCCGATGCGGCGTACAGCTTTGATCCTTACTGTTTCGACCGTCTGATCGGCGAGTACGAAGCGGATGCCAAACGGCTGGCAGATGCTATTTTAGACTACGAAACCTCGGTTACGCTGAGTGCATTGCACGCGCAGACGGTAGTGGACAATATCGCCTTTGAGTTTCCGCCTGCCGCGCTGGCAGAATTTTCCGTGGAGGGCGATACGGTTCGCGTGACCTATCTCTGCGACCGAACCGAGCACGCGCGGCAGATTGTTGCCTTTGCATCTGCGGTGAACCGTGCATTGTCCGTTCTCTCTGCCGAGGACGGAGAAGCGCGCCGCGCCACCCTCCTGTACGAGTGGGTGGTGAAAAACGTTTCCTATTTTTCCACTGACTACACCGAACAGGAGATCACCGCCTTTTCCGCGCTGGTGGCGGGTGAGTCCATCTGCTACGGCTTTGCCGATGCCTTCGGGTATCTGCTCCGTCAAACAGGGATCGAAGCCCATCTGTGGCGGGGCGGAACCTATACCGCCTCCGGCTTTTCCGATCACGGCTGGTGCTATGCGAGGATCGACGGCGCGTATTACCATTTTGATCCCACTTGGGAGAAGAGCGTGTATAAGGTTTCGGGCATCCTCGGTTATCGATATTTCGGGATGTCCGATCAAAAGCGATTCTCCTCTCTGTCCAGAACCTGCGTCAGCGGGTTCGGTCTGCTGGAAGAGTCCTGCATCATGGCGCAGGCTCCTCATACGCTGGAACCGAAATTACAATAAACCCATCAACGAATGGCGGCAACCGCCGCACATCAATCTAACCATAAAGGAGTTGTGGCAACTGCCGCATAAAATGCAAAATGAAAGAATTGATTCTCTGTAAATACGGCGAAGTGGTGCTGAAAGGTCTCAACAAAGCCCATTTCGAACATATTCTGATGACCGAGGTGCGCCGCCGTCTGGAAGGGCTGGGCGATTTCACCACTTGGTGGTGTCAGTCCACTATCTACATCGAACCCCAGTCCGACGATTGCGATCTGGACGAGGCGTTCCGTCGGATGAAGCTGGTGTTCGGCTTTGCCACCGTCGTCCGCGCTATCGCCGTGGACAAAACCCCTGAGGCAATCCTCGCCGCGGCGAAAAGCGATCTGCCCGACCGTCTTTTGGGCATTAGCACCTTCAAAGTGGAGGGCAAACGCTCGGACAAGCGATTTCCCATGTCCTCCCCCCAATTGGCAGGCGAGGTAGGTGGCGCGATTCTGGAGGCAATGCCCCAGCTGAAGGTTGATCTCCACAATCCCGACGTAGTGGTGCGGGTGGAGATCCGCGAGAAGTACGCCTTCCTCCACGCAGGTGCCGATAAGGGTGCGGGCGGTCTACCTGCAGGCGGTTCCGGGCGGGCAATGCTTCTGCTGTCGGGCGGCATCGACTCCCCTGTGGCAGGATATATGATCGCCAAGCGCGGTGCGACTGTGGAAGCCGTTCACTTCGATTCATTCCCCTACACCTCCGAGCAGGCTACCGAAAAGGTGCTGGAGCTGGGCAAAAAACTCTGCGCGTACACCGGACGGATGCGGGTGAATATCATTTCGCTGACAAAGATTCAGGAACAACTGAAACGCACCGTCAACGAGGAATACTTCACCCTCCTGCTCCGCCGCTCCATGATGCGACTTGCAGAGCGGATGGCGCAGACCCATTTCTGCACCGCCCTCATCACCGGCGAATCGCTGGGGCAGGTGGCGTCCCAGACCATGCAAGCTCTGAGCGTTACCGACTGTGCGGTGAATCTGCCGGTCTTCCGTCCCTGCATCGGTATGGATAAAGAGGAGATTGTACAGATCGCCCGCAAGATCGACACCTTCCAGACCTCTATTCTGCCTTTTGAGGACTGTTGCACAGTCTTTACTCCCAAGCATCCCAAGACCCGTCCCGAGCCGGACAAAGTCCTTGCAGAGGAAGCCAAGGCGGATCTGGCGGCTTTGGAAGACGAAGCCTTTGCCGGCGCCCGCCGTCTCACCCTCCACGGCTACGCGGAGGAAGAGGAATAGAATTGAATTAAAATGCTTCCGTCAGGCAGGGGTTCTGCCCGGCGATTGGTTTGCATTGAGGCTCTGCCTCAAAAACTCCGCAAGCCCCTTTTGAAAAAGGGGCTTGCGACCCCGAAAACTTTTATCAGGACGGCAAATCCTTGCCGTCCGCGGCTTTTTCTCGGAACCTTCTTGAAAGAAGGTTCCGAACCTCCAAGAACTTTTGAAAGCCCGGCAAATCCTTGCCGGGCGGATATAACGCAACCGCTCCGAAGGATGGATCATTGTGATCCGTTGTTCGGAGCGGTTTATTTTATAAAAGTTTTTGAAGATTCCAAAGAAACTTTTTTCAAAAAATTTCTTTGGTGAGGTCTCACGGGCGAAGCCCTTGGCGCCGGAGGCGTTCATTATCCCCCGTAGATCAGCTTGCGGTCGAAGGTGAGGGAGCCGATGCAGTAGGGAAGCATCAGTAAGGAGCCGTTATCGCGGACGTGGGTCTCGGCACCTTGCAGGAAGATTTCCTCCACCTCGTCACAGGAGGCGGCGTTGAGGGCGGAGAGCATAATGCCCGTGCCTTCGGTGGAGGTCACATTGATAGGACAAGCCAAAATCGGCAGTTCGGACTGATCCATCACATAGGGATAGTCTTCCGCGGAGGCATCATATTTGGGGAGCGGGAGCAGTCCGAAGACCGATTCTGTCTGAGAAAAGTCGGTCAGCTCACCCAGCGTGCCGATGTAAAAGAGGGTCTTGCCCGACAAAAAGGCTTCGGTGGGGCTTTCATCTTCGGGGACAAATCGGCAGTTTTCGAAAGCGGCAATCAAGTTCGCGAAGGCTTCGCTTTCCAGGAGCGCTTTTCCTTCTTCAGTGGCGGAGCTTTGCCCGGAGAGTGCCAATAAGAGATCTGCGGCGTCGCCGTCAAAGACCAGCTTGCCTTCCCGGGCATACTCCAGCAGAGTGTTCAGATCCCACTTGCCGTCTGTGACACTCTTGTAAAAGTTGGGGCATTCCATTTCTTTTGCCTGCCGGGTGTTGTAGTAAACCGCATAGGAGCGCCCCGGCTGACGGAGCGCATCGCCCCAGATGCCGTAGATGCCCGACCATCCGCTGTTGATCTCTTTGGTGGCGTCAGAGCGGATGCAGATTGAGTCAATCTCAAAGAAGGGGAGAGGATCCAGCGCTTGCAGAAGTCCGCCTGTTTTGAGCTGCTTGAAGAGCGAGGGGGAGACGATCAGCAGGTCTGCAAAATAGGAGTTGTTTTTCTTGGCGGCAGTCAGTTCTGTGACGATCTCGTCGGCTGTTTTGGTAATGCAGGCAAATTCCACATTGTACTTTTCGCCGATCAGACGGTTGCGGCGGTCGGCAAAGACGTCGATCAGATCGTCATCGGAGGGGAAAATGGCGTTTTCCAGTCCTTCTTCCTGAATGGTCAGGAAAATGCCGCCTCCGAAATCCCGATCTGCCAGCAGTTGAAGCTGGTATTCGGGGGTGTAGACCTCGTTCGAGTCGGGGGTAACGGGCGTATAATAAGCGGGGGTGGTCAGCGAGGGAGTGCTGCCCGTGGTGCTGTTCGTCAGGGCGGACTCGGTGCGGGACGGCTCCGCAAGGGGTGCGGAGGTGCCGCATCCGGTCAGCATTGATGCGGAGAGGGTGACCGCCAAAATGGCGGCGACGGCGGCTTTGTAGCTTCGTTTGTTCAAAAAGATTCCTCTTTTCATTGATCATTCGGAAGGGGCGTACCCCGTCAGACGGAATAGGAGTGGACACTGCCGGTACTCAGAATGTTGGCAAACAGGAAAGTGAAGAGGATGCCCACAAATCCCACCAGCGCCAGCAGACGGGCATATTTTTTCAGTTTGGCATTTCTGCGGAAGTGGAGATAGAGCATATAGACCAGCCAGGTCACCAGCGAAAAGTTTTCTTTGGTGTCCCAAGACCAGAAATGTCCCCAAACTTCGTTTGCCCAGACAGAGCCGAAGAAAAGACCCATGGTCATAAAGGGGAAAACCACCGACACGCAGTCGTAAATGCCGTCCTCGTAGCGGGGCAGGTCTTTCTTGGGGACGAAGAAGGAGAGTACCGTCAGAATGAATGCCACCGCACCCATGCAGTAGGAGATCATATAGACCAGCACGTGGGGGATGAAGAAGGGCGATTGCAGGGCGGGAGCAAATTCCCAAACCGATTCGGCATCCATAAAGCACAGACCGGTCATCACGATTGCCGCCGCGAACATGAAGTAGGGAGCCATCCATCCGCCGCTACGCCAAAAGCGCATCAGAAGCCAGATGGGAAGGAAGCACACGCCCAAGAAGGTCAGCACTTGGTACATACTGACGAAGGGAACGTAGCCGTTGTTCAGATAGTTCTCGATCACCAGCGTGGCGTTGAGGGCAAAGCCTACCGCCCACAATCCGCGGGAGAGCAGAATCGGGCATTTTTTCTTTGCCAGTTCGGTGACGAACGCGCCGTAGTAGCAGAGCGCCGCAAAGAGGGCAATGAGTTTCAATACGGTGGGCGTCATCTCTGTTTGCCTCCTTTGGACGGTTTGCGTTTGTCCCCTTGCGCGGGATGGGCGGTGGGCTGATCTGCCGAAGGCGCGTCACTCACGGTTTCGTCTTTGGCTTTTTTGCGCCCGCGAAAGAGGCACATCATCACGCCGCCGACCATTACCAAAATCATACCGATCACGGTAGCGTATTCGCCGGGATCGCGCTTGAGCAGAAGAATGTTGGACAGCGGGTGAACGAAGATCACCAATGTGTCACCCATATTCACCGCGTAAGCGTTGAGGACGCCCTCTTCGGCGAGGATCTCCTCTTCCGTGGCGGCGGTGTAGTCGCTGATGGTGGGTGAGTAGATTCGATACTGAGGCGTTATCGTGGAAGCGCCGTAGACCGAGGTGATGTCAGCCAGCAGGGAACTGCCCCCCTCGGCAGAGGTAAAGGCGGCGTCGGGAGTCATTGCTTCCTTCATGACACAGACCGAAACCTGCCCCGACTGACTCACACGGATGCCTGCAAACACGGGATCGGTGCATTGTCCTATGAGATAGTCCGTGTCGATCTCGGTGATCCGTCCCATATCAATGGTGTAATAGTAGTAATTTACGATGCTGTCGCCATACTGCTCTGCAATATGAGCGGCGATCTCACTGCCCGTGGCGGTCAGCGTTTCGGAAAACGCGCCGTCCTTGCGGGTCAGATAAACGGTAACGGCACTCTCTTCCTCAAAGGTATACGCCCAAAGCGAACCGGTCAGCGCGCCGACAGATTCGTCGCTCACCGCAGTGAAGCGACCATTGATTTCATCGTAATAATAATAGGTGTACCACTTGCCCGCAAGATCGGCGTAGATCTGCCGGATGACCGAAATGCCCGCGTCCGCTCCGCTTGCGGAATAGACGTGGCTGATGTATGGCGTCAGTTGCAGCGCTCCGAGATTGGCGGTGCCGTCGGAGTAGCTCATCAGATAGAGCTTCCAGCCGTTTCGGCGGAGGGTGCGGTTGACCTCCAGATAATCGTTTTCGGTGGCAAGGGTGGTGGGATCAGCGAAGGTCACGTCGGTTTTGTAATACCGATCGCCCCCTGATTCGTACTTTTCTACGGTGAAATCAGTCAGTTTGAAGGCAAATCCCAGGTCGACCTCTTCTCCGTCCTCGTTTTGCACATAGCGGTAATAATTGCCCGTCTGGGAGATGGGCACCTGCACGGTGATGCTATCGCCCGCCAGAGCGTAAGCCGCAAGCCCTGCCAGCAGAACCAGCAGTCCGATATGCATGAGATAAAATCCGATTTTATAAACGCTCCGCCCGGGCTGATACAGCGTAATGCAGACGATCTGCACGATGGCGAAAATAACGAACACGGTAGAGGCAAGCCCACCCGTGAGAATGCTCACGTCCCCTTGGATCACCGCCACGACGGTGCCGATCGCCATGAGGATCATCAGCCCCAGCAGGATCAGATAGGAGGCGGAATGGATTTTTTGAAGTGATTTCATGGAGGTCCCTTTCTGTTTGGAAGAATGGCGCAAGATATAGTAGAGCGCCGCCGATCCCGCTTTTTTTGAAAAGGATGGATCGGGTGAAAATTTGAACCAATTCGATATACTACATTATAACATATTGTGCGTGAAAATCAAGGGTAGGAAAGTGCAGGAAATGTAAATATTTTTATAAAATAATCGGAAAGAAATAAATTCTCAACGGAAAATTGAAAAAGTCCTATTGCATTTGCCCGATCCGTGTGATAAAATGAGGAAAATCCTATCTTTGAGAGGTCTTTTTATGAATCTCATCAACAGAATTCCCGATCAGTTTTCGATCCAAAGCGATCTCCCCGATGGGGCTGCGGACGATGCCGCTCTCCGTTTTACCGAAACCGAGGAGGGGCTTACCGTATATCTGACCGCCCGAGAGGCAAAGCCCCGTATCGTGACGCTCCGCTGGAAAAATCCCATTTCCCGCCCCGTGAAGGTGCTGGGCGATGCTTGGGAGCGGGGCTACGGCACGTTTGGCTGGAACAGCCTTTGTGCCGAGCGTTGGATGCCCTGGTATTTTCTTCTTTGCGAAGAGCATCCCGAGGGAGAGACGACCGCCGTCGCCGGCTACGGCGTGAGGGTGCTTCCCAATGCGATGGCAAGCTGGGAATGTGACACCGAAGGGGTCACCCTGTGTCTCGATGTGCGTTGCGGAGGCGTGGGCGTCGAGCTGGACGGTCGCGAGTTGGAGACCTGCACAGTGGTTAGCAGACGGTATGAGAACACCCACAGCTATCCTGCGGTGCGGGCGTTCTGCAAGGTCATGTCTCCGAATCCTCTGCTCCCGAAGGAGCCCGTTTACGGCGGAAACAACTGGTACTATGCCTATGGGAACTCCTCCTATGAGGAGATCGTTTCCGATTGCTCCCTGCAGGCAAAGCTCTCCGAAGGGCTGGAAAACCGCCCATTTATGGTCATTGATGACGGCTGGCAACCAAATAGCTGTGCGGGTCCTTGGGTGGCAAACGAAAAATACGGCGATATGAAGAAGGTGGCGGATGCCTTCAAAGCGATGGACGTGCGCCCAGGCATTTGGGTGCGTCTGCTTCGTGATGAACGCCCCGAGATCCCTGCTGCGTGGAGGCTGAACAAGCGCGGCATTTCCGAGAGCGATCCCCGCTTTTTGCGGGATTGCTATCTCGATCCCTCTCATCCCGAAGTGGCGAAGTTCATTGCCGCCGATATAAAGAAGATCGTTCACGAGTGGGGCTACGAGCTGATCAAGCACGATTTTTCCATGTTCGATATGTTCGGCGCATGGGGCAAGGATCGGAATCGGCTGATCACAAACGACGGTTGGTCTTTCTATAATAAAAAGAAGACTTCCGCCGAGATTACCAAGGATTTTTACCGCAACATTTTGGATGCCACCGAAGGCAAGTGTCTGATTCTGGGCTGTAACTGCATCGGTCATCTGCTGGCGGGGCTGGCTCATCTGAACCGCATCGGTGACGATACCAGCGGCAACGAATGGGCGCGCACCCGTCAGATGGGCGTGAACACGCTGGCGTTTCGGATGTGTCAGCACAATATCTTTTTTGCCGCCGATGCGGACTGCGTGGGCTTTATCCCCGGAAAGATTGACTGGAAACTGAACTGTCAATGGGCTACGCTGGCGGCGGCATCCGCAACGCCCCTCTTCATCTCCAGCGCCGCCAACACCCTCACCGACCAGCAGTTTGCCTATATGAAGGAACTGTACGCTCGCGCCTCCAAAGCCGAGGATGAACTGATCCCCTTAGACTGGGAATACACCACCACCCCGCGCAAATACCTGCTAAACGGCGAAGTCATCACTTTCGACTGGTTTAATGAATAAATTTATCTGAATTGGGTCTTCGCCTCAAACCCCGGCAGGAACCTTCTTTCAAGAAGGTTCCTGCACCTCCGAGTACTTTTGTATAGGGCGGCAAAGATTTGCTGCCCGACTTGTTATATATGAGTTTGAGCAAAGTCAGAGCCAAGGAAGTGGGTGGAGCGTCTGAGGGGTGTAGCAACCGCTTTGCGGTTGCTACACTCCTCTCAGAAACGAAGGGTTTCAACAAATAAACAGTCTGTCGGTGCGCCTTGGATTGCGTTTGCAGAACTCTCCTCAATTCCGACCCGTACCCATCCCCCCGGTTCCTCGGGAGCGGAACAGCAAACCTGCTTTGAATGCCACTTTCTTTACAGAAAGAAAGTGGCGCAAAGAACTGCGCGGAGCAGGCGAAACCTGCGGTTTCTCCTCCCCGCGTACCCCAACCTCTTCCCATCGGGCGACGGAAGTCGCCCGATGGGGATAGGCGATTGGCTATGCAACATCAATGAAGTCTGCGAATGGGGGTGTACTGTCTCGCTCCGAGTCGTGGTTTCTACCTGTGGGATTCTTCAGCGATACTAAGCCGAGAGCGATTGTGCGTGCGCTATGTGTGTTCGAACTGCCGAGTCAAGGAAGTGGGTGGAGAGCTCGATGAGGAGTGTAGCAGTCGCTATGCGACAGCTACGAAAACTTCGGCGTCCTATATGGTTTCGCCCTCCTCTCGATTTTCTGAAAGACTTTTTCGACAAACTGAGCAACCGCAAAGCGGTTGCTACACTCCTCTCGGAAACGAAGGGTTTGAACCAAGAAACAGTCTGTCGTAGATCCTTCGGCTACGCCGTTCTTCGACCATGCTCAGAATGACACCTTGCCTCTTTTCCCAAAACTTTTTCAAAAAATTCCCCAAAACCTCTTTACAAAAAGCGATTCATCGCATATAATAAAAGTAACGACTGCGATCGGGAAGATTCGGAGCAATAGTCTTGCCAGAGAGATGCCGCCATGGCTGGAAGCGGCATCGGAGACAGCAACGGTTGTGCGCCCGTGAGTCGGAGCAGGGAAGTTTTCGCAGAGAAAATGCGTATCTGCTCCCGCATTATCCCCGTTACGGATCAATGAGTGAGAAAGCAAAGTGGAACCGCGATCATTCGCCTTTGTCTCCCCAAGGGGAGAGTGGGCGATTTTTTTGTTTTCCGCAAACCGCTCCCCATTCGGACAGAAAGGAGTTTTCTATGAAAATTACCGTTGGAATCGGCAAATCGCGCCGACAAAAGCCCGAAACTGCCCAAAAGCCCGAGCGTATCTCGCTACTCCAAAAACTGCTGACCCTCTGCGAGCAGCTGGAGTACGATATGAACTGCATTCGCCAGCGCGACCCCGCCGCCCGGAGCAATCTGGAAGTAGCACTGCTCTATTCGGGATTTCACGCCGTTACGGCACATAAACTTTCCCATTATCTGCATCAAAAAGGCTACCGACTGACCGCCCGCGCCCTGAGCCAATTCGTCAAGATGGTGACGGGCATCGAGATTCATCCCGGTGCCACCATCGGCAAAGGTCTGTTCATCGATCACGGCTCCGGTGTGGTGATCGGCGAAACTGCCGAGATCGGCGATAACTGTACCCTCTATCAAGGCGTGACCTTGGGCGGTACGGGCAAGGATTGCGGCAAACGCCATCCTACGCTGGGTAGCTCTGTGATGGTGGGCGCAGGCGCCAAGGTGCTGGGCCCCTTCAAGGTGGGGGATCACGCCAAAATCGCCGCGGGCGCCGTGGTGCTGAAAGAAATTCCCGAAAATTCCACTGCAGTGGGCATTCCCGCCAAGGTGGTTCGGCTGGACGGAGAAGTGGTGGAAGATCTGGATCAAGTCCACATCCCCGACCCCATCGCCAAGGAACTTGCCGAACTGCGAGATGCCATCGCCGTGCTGAGCGAAAAGGTAAAATAATGGAGGGCATCGCCCTGCGGTTTGCCTTGGGCAAGGCGATGCCAAATGAACCATTGATTGCCGACCTATGTCGGTCGGCACAGAACGATCCATCCCAAATCTTTCAATAAGATCCAAGGGCAGACCCCTTGGAGAAAGGACAAACTGATGAAAATTTACAACGATCTGACTCGTCAGAAAGAAGAATTTATCCCTCTGGAGGAGGGAAAGGTCAAAATTTACGCCTGCGGACCTACCGTTTACAACTATTTTCATATCGGCAACGCCCGTCCCATCGTGCTGTTCGATCTGTTCCGCCGCTATCTGAAGTGGCGGGGCTGGGATGTGACCTTCGTCCAGAATTTCACCGACGTGGATGACAAGATCATCCGCAAGGCAAACGAGGAAGGCGTTACCTCCGACGAGATCGCCGCCCGCTACATTGCAGAGTATTTTACCGACGCGCAGGGATTGGGCGTTGAGGCAGCTGACATTCACCCCAAAGCCACCGAAAACATTGGGCAGATCATCGGTCTGGTGTCCATGCTGGTCAAAAAGGGACACGCCTACCCCGCCGAAAACGGCGACGTATACTTCCGCACCCGCTCCTTCCCTTGCTACGGATGCCTTTCCCATATGCCCATTGAGGATCTGGAGTCGGGCGCGCGCATTGCAGTGGACGAGATCAAGGAAGATCCGCTGGATTTTGCTCTCTGGAAAGCGGCAAAGCCCGGTGAACCTGCATGGAAGTCCCCTTGGGGGATGGGCAGACCCGGTTGGCACATCGAATGCTCTGCCATGGTCAAGCGTTATCTGGGCGAGACCATCGACATCCATTGCGGCGGCGTAGACCTGACCTTTCCCCACCACGAAAACGAGATCGCACAGTCCGAGGCGGCTACGGGCAAACCCTTCTCCCGTTACTGGATGCACAATGGCTTTATCAATGTGGACAATCAGAAGATGTCCAAGTCGCTGAACAACTTCTTCACCGTCCGTGACGTGGCGAAGGTTTACGGCTATATGCCCATCCGCTATTTTCTGGTCTCCAGCCATTACAGAAAGCCCATCAATTATAGCGCCGACATCATCGAGGCTGCACAAAATTCGGTGGATCGTATACAGAACTGCTACGATAATCTGGCGTTCTATCTGAAAAATGCCCCCTCCGGCGAACCGCTGTCGGCTGACATCAAGGCGGCGTTCGAGGGCTACAAGGCGCAGTTTATCGAGAAAATGGACGACGATTTCAATACCGCAGACGCCGTTTCCGCGCTCTTTGAGATGGTGCGCGAACTGAACAGTCTCCTTGCCACGAACCCCTCCAAGGAAGCCGCCGAAGAAGCGGGGACATACTTCGTGGAGATCGCCAAGCTGATGGGCTTGGTGGGCGAATCCGCCACCGACAAAGCCTTTGCGGAGGAAGTGGAAGCCCTCATCGCTCAGCGCGCCGAGGCAAAGAAGGCGAAAGATTTTGCCCGCGCCGACGAAATTCGCGCCAAACTCTCCGACATGGGTGTGACTCTGCAGGATACCGCTCAGGGCACCAAGTGGAAGAAGAACTAAGCAAAGTCGGGGTGTTCCCCTATCGCGGGGAAATTGTAAACCCTCTCGCAAATCTGCCCACCGCCTGTATTGGCGGTAGCACCAAAAACCGCTCCGCAGGTTGGATTGTGTGATCCTTCCCGCGGAGCGTTTTTGGATTATGTCAGCGATTGTGCCGTTGGCAAAGGCGAACCGTGCGCTTGGGAACGCCGCTCACATCTGATCAGCGGTCTCGCGCACAACTCTGCCGCCCGGCAGATATCGCAGGGCGCAGGGCAACACCTCGATGGTCGCCGAGTCGGCACTCAGCACCTCGCCGTCGATGCAGACGCGCTCTGTGCCGCCAACGGTCAGCGCCTTTACTCGCTTGTAGGTGACGATGGGCGCGTATTTCTGGTATACATCACCCGTGTCGGGGTTCATCAGCGTACCTTTCTTGTACTTGGCGACCAGTGAGAGGAATTTCAGACGGCTGACTTTTTTCACCAGCAAAAGTTCCAATATCCCGTCCTGCATATCCGAGAGCGGGGAATTGTGAAACCCGCCACCGCACCATTGTCCGTTGCAGACAGCGCAAAGCAGGCAATCTCCCTCATAATCGAAGGTGCCGCCGTCCTCCTGCGTCGCGTGAATGGAAAAACTCCATCCGAAGGGCTTGAAAAACTCGGTGATCACGCCCAGAATGTAGGACAGTCCGCCTGCGATACCGAACTTTTTCTTGAATTTTTTTGCAGAGGAGACCACGTTGCAGTCGAAGCCGATGTTGATCATATTGACGCCGGGACGTCCGTTGCAGAGATAGGCGTCCAGAGCAAGTTCATCGCCCGGCATAGCATCCAGCGTGCGGACGGTGTCGTTGCCCGAACCTGCGGGAACGAAGGTGAGACGCGCCGTCTCGCCTGCGCCTGCATCCAGCACGCCCGAGATTGCTTCGTTGACCGTTCCGTCTCCGCCGTAGACCACAAAGTGGGTGTGGGGCTCTTTTTTGCAACATTCGGCGATATAGCGGCGGCAGTCGCCTGCGTAGGCAGTGATGTAGCCGTCGGCTGATTTGCTTGCATTTCCGTTTCCTGCGGTGGGATTATAAATATGAATGGTCTTCATGATCCGATTTGCCCGAAGGCTTTCCTTTACTGTAATTTACGGGGAAGTCGTAGCCGATTGTGTGGGGTTCAGACTGATCCGCCAAAAAGCAGTTCGATGGTTCCGCTCTCCGATGCGACGGCGTTGGCAGAGACAAATCTGCCCTTTGCGGCGCACAGTCCGTAGGGGGTGCCTTGATAAGAGAGGTCGATTCGATGCTTACTGTGACTTGTCACCGTGGGAAGATGCTCTAACTTGCCGATGCGAAGCTCTGCGGAAAACTCTTTGGGATAGGTAAGAATCAGCTGATCTTCACTCAGTTCCACTTGCAGATCGCCGTAGCGAACGCGGGCGATCCCGCCGCCAAGATCGGCAAACTCCGGCTTGCCGAGATTCATCGCGCTACCGTCCGCTTCGGTGAGATACACGCCCGCCAATACACCGTTTCCGCTGTGTCGGTTGCCGTCTGCCACAGGGAGCGTCTCGTAGGTGGCTTCGTTGCCCTTGCAGACTGC
Source organism: Eubacteriales bacterium (assembly GCA_051867925.1). Classification (GTDB taxonomy): domain Bacteria; phylum Bacillota; class Clostridia; order Oscillospirales; family CAG-272; genus CAKSQF01. The sequence continues at coordinate 35,265 of JBJDZI010000116.1, read as the reverse complement.
CGTCTCAAAGGGATCGGGGAAGCGGGGAGAGAAGAGATGCAGGTCGCGGATGCGGAAGTTTCCGTGGCTCATATAGAGATTCACGCGGTAATATTTCGATGAGTACCATACCGAGGACTTTTCGGGATCGTCGTAGGCGGTGTGAGCGGTGATGGCACAGGGCGGTGTGGATCGGTAAGTTGCTTTGTATCGTCTGCCGCTGTCGCCCAGAGGCTCAACGGTGATCTTGCCTTCCGCTTGGAGCGTTTCAAAGCGCGCAAACTGGTAGGTCAGTCCATCCTTCATGGCATCCCAGCCGAAGCTGTTCTCCTGCCCCGCTTGGGCGTAGCCGAAAGAGAGACATTCGCCGCTGTAGTTTTCCCGAAGGTACCAATCCACCCATTGTTTGGAGCCGCCCCCTGCGGCTTGGTAAACCGGCTCCAGCGTGATGACACCCTGCCGGGCAGGCGCGCCGTTTTCGGGAGTGGTGCCGCAATCGTACTGGTAGACGGGGTCGGAGCCCAGCATCCGAAAGAGAGGTGCGGAGATCTGATCCGCTTCGCTTTGGGCGGGCATAAAGATGTTGGTGCGGGAAGGGTAATAGCCCTGTCCGTAGTAGCCGCCCCAAAGGGTGTAACCGTCGGTGCCGTACTGCTCCTTGCAGTTGCAAAGGGCATCAACGCCGTAACGGTCGGCGATATAGCGGACGGTATGGGAATCGAAGAACCACGATCCGAAGACTTGGGGATAATATCCGAACACTTCTTTGAAACGGCGGTAAAGCACGTCCACCAGCATTTCCCGCTCTTTCGGGGTGTAGCCCACCGAAAATCCGCAATGGGCGTGCCAATCCCAAGGAAATCTGCCCCGCCAAGTCAGCCCCGCCGCTTCTACCTGCGGCTGAACGGTCTCAAACCACACACCCATCTCGAACTGCGCCCGATCCAGCGGCAGGAGCAGATCAGTGAAGGCGGGATCAATGAGGGCATCATACTGGAGCAAAAACGTACCGCGGAGGTTGTGTCGCTTCATCAGCGCGATCTGCTCTTTCACGGGCGAGACCAGATCCATAGGCGCCCGCGGTTCTACGGCGCGGATGAAGTTGACGATGTTCACGATCTGTGGGTGGTTCATGACATACTCCTTCATTTGTCTTTTTCTTTATTATAGCACTATCCGGGTGAAATGTCAACTGTGGTTGATTTGTTTCAAATTTTACCGATTTTTGTCACTCATTTTGGAAATTTTCTTCTTTTTCGAAAGCGAAAAGGAAATTCCCCACTTTTTTTCAAAAAAAGCGAAAAAATTTTTCCGCAAGATATTGCAATTGCAATGAAAAAAGTGTATAATAGAACCATTCTTGTTACAGGAGGTAATGCAATATGGCACTTACCAATCAATATCTGATCTCCGTCCTCGAGACCGTGAAAAAGCGGAACGGCGGAGAGCCTGAATTCATTCAGGCAGTTACCGAGGTCCTCGAATCCTTTGAACCCGTAGTGGAAGCAAGACCCGAGCTGGAAACTTTAGGCGTTATCGACCGCATCGTCGAGCCCGAGCGTTTCGTTCAGTTCAGAGTTCCGTGGGTAGACGATGCCGGCAAGGTTCATGTCAACCGCGGCTACCGCGTACAGTTCAACTCTGCCATCGGCCCCTACAAGGGAGGTCTCCGTCTCCATCCCACCGTGAATGCATCGGTTATCAAGTTCCTGGGCTTTGAACAGTGCTTCAAGAACAGCCTGACCGGTTTGCCCATGGGCGGCGGCAAGGGCGGCTCTGACTTCGATCCCAAGGGCAAGTCCGATATGGAGATCATGCGCTTCTGCCAGTCCTTTATGAGCGAGCTTTACCGTCACATCGGCCCCGATACCGACGTTCCCGCAGGCGACATCGGCGTTGGCGCGCGCGAAGTCGGCTATCTGTTCGGTCAGTATAAGAAACTCCGCAACGAGTACAGCGGCGTGCTGACCGGCAAGGGTCTGTCCTTCGGCGGCTCTCTGGCGCGCACCGAGGCTACCGGCTACGGTCTGCTCTACTTTACGCAGGAAATGATGGCTTGCATGAAGAACGACAGCGTTGCAGGCAAGACCATCGTCATCTCCGGCTCCGGCAACGTTGCCATCTACGCTTGCGAGAAGGCACAGGAGTTGGGCGGCAAGGTGGTTGCACTTTCCGATTCCAACGGCTATATCTACGACAAAGACGGCATCAAACTGGATGTGGTCAAACAGATCAAGGAAGTGGAGCGCGCTCGTATTTCCGTATACGCTGACCGCGTTCCCGGCTCGGTTTACACTCCCGGCTGCAAGGGCGTTTGGACCATTCCTTGTGACATCGCACTGCCTTGCGCTACCCAGAACGAGATCGACGGCGAGTCCGCCGCAATTCTGGTGAAGAACGGCACCAAGGTGGTGGCAGAAGGCGCAAATATGCCCTCCACTCCCGAGGCAATCGCTACTTTCCAGAACGCTGGTCTGCTCTTTGCTCCGGCCAAGGCATCCAACGCAGGCGGCGTAGCTACCTCCGGTCTGGAAATGTCCCAAAACTCCATGCGTTACAGCTGGACCTTCGAGGAAGTTGACGCAAAACTAAAGCAGATCATGATCGGCATCTTCCACGCCGCTGACGAAGCCGCCAAGAAGTACGGCAGAGAAGGCGATTTGGTTGCAGGTGCAAACATCGCAGGTTTCGAGAAGATCGCAGCCGCGATGATCGCGCAGGGCATCGTTTAAGCGAACTTTACAGACTCAAACAGCAAGTACACCGCGTACTTGCTGTTTTTTGTGCGGATGAGTCGTAGTGGGGGACGCGAAAAAGGTCGGATGCGGAAAACTACCGTTGAAATTCCCCCGAAGCTATTGACAAATTCCGACGGATAGTATATAATACTACTAAATGTACCTCCGCAGCCTCGGACGGCAAATGTAGCCTTCGACCTGCGATTTTTGATTGAAAACGCGGTATTCTCTGCGAAATACCGCCAAGGAGGAGTCAGCTATGGGAACGATTACCGAGGTTTTTGCCACTTCTGTGTTCAGCGATCAGGTGATGAAGGAGCGTCTGCCTGCAGATGTATACGCCGCGATGAAGCGCACCATCCATCACGCCGAAGCGTTGGATCCCGCCTACATCAACACCGTTGCCGCCGCCATGAAGGACTGGGCAATCTCCATGGGCTGTACCCACTTCAGTCATTGGTTCCAGCCCTTGACCGCTTCCACTGCCGAAAAGCACGATTCCTTCCTGCTTCCCAAGGGCGGAATGGCGGCGATCGAAGCATTCACCGGCAAAAATCTGCTCCAAAGCGAGCCGGACGCCTCCAGTTTCCCCTCCGGCGGACTCCGCGGCACCTGCAACGCCCGGGGGTACAGCGTGTGGGATCCCACTTCCTACGCATTCGTCAAGGACAAATGTCTCTACATTCCCGCCTGTTTCGTCTCTTATACCGGCGAAGCGATGGACAAGAAGATTCCCCTTCTCCGTTCGGTAGAAGCACTGTCCAAAGAGGCAGTTCGCCTTCTCCATCTCTGCGGCAAGACTGACGTCCGCTACGTTCGCACCACCGCAGGACCCGAGCAGGAATATTTCCTCATCCCCTACGAACTGTACATGAAGCGAAAAGATCTCCGGTATACCGGCAGAACGCTCTTCGGCGCCAAACCCTCCAAGGGGCAGGAGTTGGACGATCAGTATTTCGCCGCCATCAAGCCGCAGGTGAAGGAATTCATGGAGGATTGCAACATTGAGCTTTGGAAACTGGGGATCAATGCCACCACCGAACACAACGAAGCGGCACCCTGTCAGCACGAACTGGCTCCCATCTTTGACACCACCAATCTCTCCAACGATACCAACCGTCTGGCGCTGGATGTGATGAAGACCACCGCTCAGCGGCACGGATTTGCCTGCCTCTTTCACGAGAAGCCTTTTGCGGGCATCAACGGTTCGGGGAAGCACAACAACTGGTCCATGGCTACCGATCAGGGTGAGAATCTGCTGAATCCCACCTCCGATCCCTATCACAACACCCAGTTTTTGCTGTTCCTTGCCGCCGCCATCCAATCGGTTTCCGATTACAGCGAACTGCTTCGGGTCTCCATCGCCACCGCGGGCAACGATCACCGTCTGGGCGCGCTGGAAGCACCGCCTGCCATCCTGTCGGTCTATCTGGGCGACGAACTGACCGCCGTAGTGAACGCCATTGCGGACGGCAAGAAGTACGTCTCTCCCGTGAAGACTACCATGAGCGTAGGCGTTGCGGCGATTCCCATGCTGAAAAAGGACACCACCGACCGCAACCGCACCTCTCCCTTTGCCTTTACCGGAAACAAGTTCGAATTCCGTATGTCGGGCGCATCCCAGTCCATTTCCGAGCCGAATATGGTGCTGAACACCATCATGGCAGAGACGCTGAAGAAGTTTTCCGATCGGTTGGAGAAAAAAGCCGATTTCGAAACTGCCGCCCGCCGTCTGGTCCGCGAGGTATTCAGAGCCGAGAAAGATCACATCATTTTTAACGGCAACGGCTATTCCAAGGAATGGCAGGAGGAAGCGGCGCGCCGCGGTCTGCCCAATCACGCGACCACGCCCGAAGCCATCTCTGTCTACGACAAACCCGAATACGTGAAGCTGTTCGCCGATCACGGAGTGCTGACGCCCGATGAACTGCGTTGCCGCAAGACGGTGATGTTCGACAATTATGTGAATCAGATCAAAATCGAGGCACAGACCATGTGTGAGATGGTGATCCGCGATATTCTCCCTGCTTGCTTTAGTTATTCTACCGATCTGTCGGTTGCCGATTGTGGCTGTGCGGCAGAGATCGGCGCAGAGGTGAACGGTCTCACCGATACGCTCTACGCCGCCACCAAGGCACTGGAGGAGGCGTTGGTCGGACTGAAATCGCTCCGAACTGCCGAAGAAAAGGCATTCTACACCCGCGACGTGATCCGTCCCGCCATGAACGCCGTCCGCGCGCCCGCCGATCGCTTGGAAATGCTGGTTGGACGCGAATACTGGCCCATGCCCACCTACGGCGATATGCTGTATTATTGAATGAATTAATTTGAATTGGGGCGTTGCCCCGGAGCAGGACTACGCCCGGCTCCGGGGCAACGCCCCAATTTCAATAAATTTATTCAATTCCAAACGCGCCGGATTTCCAGGAGGCGGGGAGTTCGGGGGTGGTACTGCCGGACAGGAGAACTGTACTCAGCGTGCCGTTTCTGTGCAGGATGGTGATTGCCTGCTTGCCCACCGATACCCAGATGGCGTCGCTGACGCCTGACAGGAGATCGGAGGCGGTGTTGTTGACGGAACAGAGGAGCGTACCGTCCGACTTCAGCGCAACGGCGTTGGTAGCCGTGGAGAACACGGCGACTACATCGCTCCAGCCGGTGACATTGCAGTAGCCCTTCACCACCACAGTGCCGTCGGCTTTCAGACCGATGCTGTGGCGCGAACCTGCCGAAATGGCGATCACATCGGTCCAGCCGTCAGTGTCACAGATGCCGGAGATGTTGTAACCAAGCGCGGCAACCGTGCCGTCGGCGCGGAGGATCATGCTGTGATTGTCTCCGGCGGAAATGGCAACGGCGTTCCGAATCGCGGCGGTGTCGCACTGACCGTACACATTACTGCCTGCGGCAACGACGGTGCCGTCCGACTTCAGTCCCAGCAGATGATAGTTGCTGGCGGAAATAGCGACGATATTGGACCAATTGTTGATATCCGCTTGTGCGTAGTAGAGATTGGTGCCTTCCGCAATGCGGACGGTGCCGTCTGCCAGCAGGATCACGACGGTGGTGTCACAGCAGGATACCGAAACGGCGGGGACGAAGTTGGTCTCGTAGACGGTCTCTCCGCTGATGGGATCCACAGCGGGATCGCCGGTGTCGGGGTCGATGACGACGGTATAACGGGTAGAATCGTAGATCTTAGAGCCACCCAGATAGACGTTACCCGCAGTGTCGATGGCGGCAACGGCAGAGGGCCTGGAACCGAGGGAAACCGAGTGGACCTTCTGCATCTGATCAAAGGATAGAAGGGAGAAGAAGGTGGGCAGATGACGCCGCAACTCTGCATCGGTCAACTTGCCGAGGACAGTTTGCATCTTGGAGGTATTGCCGGTAAGGCCGACATAATCGGCGGCACTGCCGTAATCGTTTCTTGAAATGTAGTAGTCAACGGCAGAGGATGCGGCGGTGATCACCAGAGAAGGCAGATTCAGCTGTTCTGCCAGCGCGATGGCGTCGGCGTATTGGTTCTGATCAAGCAGAGCCTGCACCGCATTTTCGGCGATCATTTGAGAGGTAGTAGCCGTGCCGTACTGATCGGCGGCTGCCATTGCTTCGGTGAATTTGCCTTGCTCCACCAGAGAGGTAACGTAACCTTCGGCAGCCTCTGCCCGCGCGCTGTCCTGCGTTTCAGCGGGGAGATTGTTTGCCAGCTCCAGCGCGGTAAGATAGTCTTTCGCATTCAGTGCCGCGTAGAACCGTTGCTGGTTGACGGTGTCGATGTAGGTCTGATTGCCGGTTTTCTGCGCCCATTCCAGTGCTTTATCCGGCTGATTGGCATTCAGGTAATACTGCATTGCGGCAAGATAGATCTCATCGATCAGTTCCTGATCGCAATCGGATGCGATGGCGTACCCCAGCGCGTTGTCGAAATCGTTTTGTGCAAGATAGGTGCGGATCACCTTTTCGGCGGCATTGTCGGGGTCGGCGGAATCGGTAATGCCGGGCGTGGTGATGTCGTCAGATCCGTCGTGGGAGTCGCCTTTTCCGCAAAGAGTCAAAATCAGCAGAAGGAGGATCACCAGCAGAACCACCGATGCCGCCGTGATAGCGATCAGCAGGATGTTGCGGGTCTTGTTGGGAGAGCCTTTTTGCGGAGCATGCAGGGGGGCGACGGGGGTGTTCTGATCTGCTTCACCCTCGCTTTGCAGGTCTGCGTTGTCTGTCGATCCTTCATTTTCCGCTTTCATAGCTGCCAGCGCGGCTTTGGCGGCGGCGGTGGAGTATTCGGCGGTCTGATCGCCGTCTGCGGGGAGCGAAGACGCGCCGCCGTCGGCGGAATCGGCAGTCGGAACAGGGGAGGGGGAGACTGGAGTCGCGGGGGCTTTTTTGATCTTGGGTGCAGTCAATGCATCCAGCGCGGCAAACAGTTCGCTTTTGTTGCGGTTACAGGTGGGACAGGTGTCCGATTCGGAAAATTCACCGCAGGTACAGCGCCAAACGATCTCGGTGAGTTTTTCGGGAACATAGAGCGCGCCCTCGCCCAGTGCTTCGATGGCGGTGTCGGGGTCTTTTTTGAATTTTTTGACCAGCGGAACGCCCTCACCGGGCAGGTCGAAAAAGTCGCCCCGCACATAGTCGGTGACGGTGCCGTCGGTATAACGGATGCGGCTGATGTAAATTTCCACGTCCTCGACGCGGGTACCGCCGTCGCAATCGGGAAGCAGGCGGAAGGTGATCCGTGCGCCGCTTTCCAGACCGTTTTCGCCGAATCGCAACAGTTTGGCGAAATATTCGTTGCCACGGCAGGGATGGAGTTTGCAGTCTGCGTCAAAGAGACGCACCACGATCACCGCAGATTCCACGGTGTCGCTGGCAAGCCCGCCGCCACCCATGTTTTCCACGGTCATGCAGACCTGCAGGGCAGAGGCGTCATAGTTATATTCCAGATCGGTCCGCTCAATGGAGAGAGGACAGCGAAGGGAGACCCGTTTGCCTTTGGTCTTCTTCACTTTGGTTCCGGTTGGTTGTTTGGATGCTCTCATATGATTTATCTCCTATACGGAAATTCAAAGTAGATATATTCAGTTTATTGTAACGCAAAAACTGCTTTTTGTCAAGCGAATCCCAAATAGTTTACAGACTATTATTCAATTTGAAACAATATTGTGGGTATTTGGAAACATATTTGCCCGAGAAGAGCGCAGAAGCGCGCCCCCTGCCGACAACAGCCGCAGAAAACGCTCCGGCGCATGGAGGATGCGCCACAGCCATTCTGCTCCCGCTTGCCGCCAAAGACGGGGCGCGCGGGCGACCTCGCCTGCCCAGACATCCAGACTACCGCCCAGCGGCAAAAACAGATCCACCGACGGCAGATAGCGACGGTTGGCGGCGATCCATTCCTCCTGTCGGGGGCTGCCAAGGCAAACGATGACGATCTTGGCACCCGCTCTGCGGATCATGCCCCGCAGAGCGGGGAGATCTTCTCTTTGAAAAAAACCGTGGGCGACCCCCGCCACCCGCAGGGCGGGGAGTGTCGCCCTCAGCCGATTTGCCGCCCGTTTTGCCACACCGGGGCGCCCGCCCAAGAGAAAAACGGGTGTCCCTTGCTTTGCGGCAAGTTCCAGCAGAGCGTATCCCAGATCGATTCCGGGAATGCGGGGGACGGATCTGTCGGGATGTTTTCGGCGAAGCAGGATCGCTCCGCCGATGCCGTCGCACACGCGATAATCGGCAAAAGAGAGCAGGGCGGCATAAGACGGATCGGCGGCACCTCGCGCCAATAGTTCGAAATTCAGCGTTGCGACGAAAGCGCCGCCCTTGGCTCGCATCAGCAAACGGGCGGCGTCTTGAGGGGTGTGCGCGGACAATAGCGCAGGGTGGATGGGGACTTTGCGGCTCACAAGATCGCTCCAATCATTCTATGGGAAGAGGCGGAATTATATGCCTCTATGTACGTCACGGGCAGAGATTGCCCGCAAAGCCCATGGAAATGATGCCCGAATCGTTTGGAACGGTGCGCGAAGTGCAAGTCTGCCGGAATGAGCGCAAATCTGCGCAGGATGTGCCGCTTGACGACAATGCGTTACTTTAACTTGTCCGCTTCGGCGGTTGCCAATGCGTCGCACCGCTCGTTGTAGGGATGACCTGCGTGTCCTTTCACCCAACGGAATGCGATCTCGTGGGGAGCGGTGGCGTTCAGCAGGCGTTCCCAAAGTTGGGGATTGAGGGCAGGGGAGCCGTCGGATTTTTTCCAGCCCCGCTTTTTCCAGTTTTCCGCCCAGCCCTTCTCCAGTCCGTCGATGACGTATTTGGAGTCGGAGGTGAAGGTCACCACGCAGGGTTCTTTCAAGGCTTCGAAAGCGGCGATGGCGCCCATCAGTTCCATGCGGTTGTTGGTGGTGGCGGCTTCACCGCCCGACATTACCTTTTCCTTTTGCTTATAGACCAAAATTGCGCCCCAGCCTCCGGGACCGGGATTGCCACGGCAGGCACCGTCGGTGTAAATTTCAACTTTTTTCATGGGATCCTCGTTTAGTAGATGGAATATGCTCTATTGTAGCACATTTTTCGCCCATTTGCAAGGGTGGATCCCGAAAAAAGCCGATTCAGCGGATCTTTATGGAGTCACTGTCACTGACTGTGACTCCCTTTTTACCAAAAGGGCTACTGCCGCGATAGATCTCGTCGATGGCTCCGGGGGCGGTGAAGACACCGCTCGGATCAAATTTCAGATCCGACGACTGCGCGCCGCGGGGCAGGAGATAGTCGGTGAGCAGATCAATGGCATATTCACGGGACAGCACCTCGCACAGAACGCCGTTCTCATCTTTGGCGGACTGCCCTTTCAGGGTGATCATTTTCACGTTTTCCTCTGATACCTGCATTGCGCCGCGAATTAAGGGGATCAGATCGGCAAGTCCCAGATCGCTTTGAATGTGGCGAAAGCAAGAAGCGGCAAGATTTGCGGCGGTGGAGAGGGAAAACTCGTTCTTGATCTTGCGAAAGAACGCGGAGAGGAAGAGCTTTTGCGCATCCATCCGACCGTAATCGGCGGTCAGATAGCCACTCCGAAAGCGCACGAACTGCTCCGCCGCCGCTCCGCTTAGCACCTGCTCTCCCGCCTTCAGATGGATGTGCAGATTCTGGCTTTGATCGTCGTAATCAATATCCATGGGGATATTGACCGTCACCCCGCCTACGGCATCTACGATGGCACGAAGCCCTTCGGTGTTCACCGTCACATAGTGATCAATTTCCACGCCCATGTTGGCTTCCAAAAAAGAAACCAACGCGCGGCTGGCGGTATGGGTCGCCTCTTGGGTGGACTGTCCGTCCTTTTTTGCCTTTGCAGCGGCGGTGGCGAAGACCGAATTGAGTTTGTGCTGACCGCTACCCGACCGATTGATATAGGTGTCCCGCGGGATCTGCACGATCCGCACGCTTCCTTCTGCGGTGTCCAGCGAAGCCAGCATGATCACGTCGCTGCCGCCCCATGCGTCGTCGATGCCTGTGATGAGGAAGTTGACCTGCGTGGCAGTGACCGTCTCGATCAGTTCGCTCCCGACACGCTCCGCTTTTTCGATTGCAGCCACGGCGGCGGCTCCCGCCGAAGCGATTTTATCATTGCCTGTCTGTATGGCATTTTGCAATCTCTGCGCGGTCAGCCAAACGCAGGAGAATGCTCCTGCAATCAGCAACAGCGTCAGCAGTTTTTTTCTTACAAATTTGAACATAGAACCCCTCGTTTCCCTTGATTTATCGGTAGTGTGGGCATAGAAACCCGCACTTATCCGCGGCAAATCATGGAGCGGAACAAATGCTTGTGAAATTTGAAATTTTTCGCCAAATCGCGCAAAAATGTGTTGACTAAGCGGGAAAAAAGGAGTATAATTATAGTGGATGCATTTATGACCGGGTGACCTGGCGATGCGCATATGCGAAAACGGATGGTTAAAACAACTATGATGAAGAAAATTCTGAATCTCCCTAATTGCATTACGGCAGTCCGACTGATCGGTGCGGCGGCATTATTTTTTGTCAAACCGTTGGCAATGCCGTTTTACATAATTTACACGCTTTGCGGCATCAGCGATGCCTTTGACGGAATGGTGGCAAGAGCCACCGGATCCAGCAGTGAATTCGGTGCGCGTCTGGATAGTATCGCCGATCTGGTTTTTTACACCGCCATGTTGGTGCGGCTACTGCCGAAACTTCGGGAAGTGTTCCCTTCGTGGCTCTGGTATCACGTCGTGGTGCTGGTCACGCTCCGCTTGGTGGGCTATCTGGTAGCGGCGATCCGCTACAAACGGTTTGCTTCTCTGCATACCTATATGAATAAAGTGACCGGTGCTTCCATGTTCGCTGTCCCCTATTTTCTTCCCACGCCCATCGGAGGCGCATACTGCGTAGGCGTTGGAGCGGTGGCTTTCATCGCCGTGGTCGAGGAGTTGGCTATGCATCTGTCTTCCAAGTGCTACACGCCCGGGCGAAAGACCATTTTGATGAAACCTCCCGTGCCGTCGGAGTCTTCCGGTGAATAAATCCTGTCAAAACCAAACAGGTGCTGTCGCAACTTGCGATAGCACCTGTTTTTTGGTGGGACGGGAGTGTTGGGGAGTGTTTGTCGTTCCGGGTGGAGTATAGCTCTGATTGCTCAGACTCTCCGGATTATGCTAAACAAATGGGGCGGCAAGAATTTGCCGCCCCTCAGTCTGTCGATAAACTATAATTTAGAGTGCCGCCAGCCAAGGAATGGGGTTGGAGGTCTGATGAGGAGTGTAGCAACCGCGTTGCGGTTGCTACGAAAACTTCGGCGTATGAGATGGTTTTCCCCTTCCTCCAGCATTCTCGTTAACTTTTTCGACAGTCTGTGGGGCGGCAAGAATTTGCCGCCCCTTATAGATGTTTTTGGAGTTCCAAGAACCTTTTTTCAAAAAGGTTCTTGATGGGGGTTGGGGCGAAGCCCCAAATAGGATAGATTGATTCCAATTATTCTGCGGCGATCCGGAGATAGAGTTCTGCCAGAGCGGCGTACATTTCTGCGTAGGATGCCTGATCCATGATATCCTTGTCCAGATCGGGGCATCTGCTGTCAGAAGAGGAGATGGTGGCTTTCTTATCCCAGCCGTTGTAGAGATCGCGGGGCATCAGACCTTCGTCGGTCTTATAGTTCTCGTAAGCGTAGTCCAGAGAATCCTGATAAGCGGCGATATAGGTAGCGCACTTGGTATCGTAGGGGAACAGATCGATAAAGCCTTCCAACAGAACCATGTTGAACCAAGTGTTACTGCGGTAGATGGAGTTGGGGTAGGCAGAATACTGTCTGCAACTCTCGCCGTCGATCTTGGTAGAGATGGTAAAGGTCTTGTAAGCCTTGCTGGCGCTGGTCTTGGCATCCTTCAGATAAGATGCTTCGCCGGTGACGCGGTAGAGCGCAACGGCACCCGAGATCATCGCGCCGGTGTTGTAAGAGTAGGTGGTGGGATCCAGACTGCCCAAAGGACCGGTGGATACCCAGTGTCTGGTTCTGCCGGAGCCAACCAGCTCGCGTCCCTGCGGTCTGACCAGATCGCCGTAAAGCCCGCTGGAAAGACGCAGGTTTTTGTTGGTCCATTCGTAGATCTTAATGGCAAAATCCAGATAATACTGAGCGTTTTCCCGACCTTCTGCGGCAAAGATCTCGTAGATCTCAACCAGAGGTTCGATGATGGGCGCGTTGGAGCAGGTGTGCTTGGAACTGTAACCGGGACCCCAATCGATGCCGCCCACTTCTCCGCCATTGCCGTCGTCGGAGGTGTCCCACGCATCCAGACAAGCCTTGGTCAGCGTCAGAGCCTGCGTCATATAAGTCTCCTCGCCGGTCAGTTTGTAGCAATAAACCAAGTCGCGGATGATCCACATCTGGTCGTCGTACACGGCGGCGATGTCCGCCAGAGAAGCACCGCCCATAGTGCCGGAACGGTTGACGGCGTACATCGTTTGCTCAAGGTTCTTGCTGTAGTTGGCGATGTAGGCAGTTCCTTTGTAATACTCCATAGCCGTCAGCGTCTGGGCGTGGAAGTCAGAGTAATGAGAACCCTTGCCGGCAGCGTTGATCGCCCAAAGTCTGGACGTCATGGAAAGCACGGAGGTAATGTGCCATACCGAGGCGGTGTCTCTGGTACTCAGGGTGTTGGTGTTCAGATACATGGCAAAGCGCAGATTGTTTCCGCGACCGGAGACGTAGTGATCTTCGATGACCGAACCCAGAACACTGGCGCGATCGGCATTTTGCGTAGCCAGAGCGGCGTAGGCGGCGATCTCTTCCTTGGTCAGGGAATCAATGCCGGGGGTGAGGGAGTCCTCCGGGTTGGGAGTTTCCGCGGTGGTGGCGGCTGTCGTGTCGGTTCCGTCGGCGGCTTCTCCGCCGCAAGAGACCATAGGCACCATCAGCAGTGCTGCCAGCAGTGCTGAGCAGGATTTTTTGAACAGGTTCATTTGCATTTTCCTTTCGATATGGATTTGTAGAACGAAACAAGATAGTTCATCATTATTGTAGCATATAAATTCCCGTCTGTCAATCGGATTTTTGTGATTTTTTACAAATAATCAAAGAACATTATAAAACAGACATCTCGTGCAAGAGCAGGAGATGTCTGTGGGAAATTAGTTCAGAATGGTGTCCTCAAGCCATTTGCGGGTAACGGGATCGGTGCTCGCATCGGCTACCAGTTTTTGCGCCTCGGCGTATAGGCTGGTATAATAACCGCCGCTTTGGGCGTTGGAACCCGATACGGTAAAGTAATGGGTGTGAGTGATACCGTTGGCGTCGGAATAGGTCAGATAAGGACGGGCGACAAACTCGGTCTTGTAATAATCGGCGGTGTAGCCGCAGATAAAGGCGTTGAAGAGAATGTAGCCGTTATAGGTGGCGTAGGTTCGTTGCGCAGGAACGGTGACCGTACCGCCCTGATAGAGATAGTTGGCGTCGGATTTGACCAAGGGAACGGAGGAGGTGCCGCGCATCCGTACCACCATGCCGAAACCGATGCCGGTGTCAGTGGCTTTGGAGGGCTGGAAGGACTGATTGGATTTGTGAACGCCCTCCAGTTCTGCGATCAGCGCGGTGCTGATCCGTCCGATGTAGCGCAGACCGGTTGCGTCGCCCGCTACGCGCATTTCCACACCTGCAAAGCCGAAAGCAGGCACCGTCATGCCTGTTCCGAAGGGATCGGCGCTGTCGCGGGAGATACTGTCCAGCGGGATCCATCCGGCATAGAGCAGAAGGTCTTCGGAAATGGTGATCTTGGAGGGAGCGGCGTTCTTGGAATCGTGGGACTCGGCGGAGCGGGGATCGTAATACCAACCGGTGAAGAGATAGCCGTCTCTGGTCAGCGTGTAGTTGGAAAGATTGATCACTTGGTTGAATTCAACGGTGAAGAGCTTCACCGTCTCGCCGTCCAGCGTGTTCACGAAGGTGGCGGTGAAGGAGCGGAATTGACACTGATAACCGGTAAGTCCTGCGGGAATATTGTCATAGATCCAGCTTCCCCAGCCGTTGCCTTGGGGCAGACGGTAGCGGATGGAGTAGTCCACAGGCTCGATACCGATGGGCAGGGAGGTCAGCGGATTGCCGTCTGCGGTGGCGGACCAGTTGGTACCCGTGGGCATCTTGATGACCGTGACATAGCAGATGGCTTTGAGATTGTTCTGGGTGCTGGCGATTACCGTGGAACTGCCGGCTTTGACTGCTTTGATTTTTCCGTCCGAAACGGCGACCGCAGAGGTGTCGGAAGAGGTCCATGTGATGGTCTTTTGGGTGGTATCGGCGGGGAGGAGCGTATAACTCATGTCGTAGGTATCTCCTACGATCAGCGTCAGCTCGTTGCGTTCCAATGTGATGGAGGTGGGTGGGATGTTCTTTTCCTTTACCGTGATGGTAAAGGTGTCGCTGAAACTGCCGTAACTCACCTTGACGGTGTAGGTTCCCGCTTGGTTCATGTTGTAACCCGAGCAGGAATAGCCCGCGATCTCAAAGGCGGTGCCGTCGCTGAATTTGGCTTGCACCACCATGCCTGCGGTGGAGAAACTGTCGCCTACGGTGTAGGTGGTCTTGGTGGGGAGAGAGGTGATCTCGATGCCGGAGACCGATGAACTTTGATACATGGCGTAGTCCAGTCGGATCCAGCCGGATTTACCGCTGTAACTGGTGTAGCCCCAGTAGTAGTTGCCCACCTTTTGAATGGCGGTGACCTGTACGATGGAGTTGTTGGGGATGGTCACCAGAACCGCAGAGGAGGTGTTCGGTTCGGCACGCATATTCAGACCGCCGTTGGCGGTGATCTGGTAGGAGCCGATCTCATAGTCGCCGTCGGGGGTGACGCTGCCGCTACCGTCGAATTTGTAGGGCATATTGTAGTACATCAGGTCACGGGAACCTGCGTAAGCGTAGAAGGTGTCCCAAGTCCACTGACGGGTGTAGATGAGGCAGTCTTTGTTAGAGGTATTGCACTCGTAAGTGATAAAGCCGTTGGCATTGACTGAGATAACGAAAAGCGAGTGACCCGCACCGGTACGGATGTGACCGCCGGGACCCACGCTGGTGAAGGTGTTCTTGACGGTGTTGGCAGTCCAGCTGCCCGCAGACAGTTTTTGTCCGAAAGCGTTGTAAAAATCGCCGGGAGCTGCTTTGTCGTGACTGCCGAAGAGTCTCCATTGACAGAAGCGGGCAAAGCCCATACATTGAACGCCCAGAAGATCTACTTGATAATTGGATTTGTTGGGCCAATAACGGATACAGTTTTCCCAAGACTTGTTGTTGGCAACGCAGTAGCCCTTGTCGTGACAGGTGCAGGCAGTTCCGTTGTAGGAGAAGTAGGAACCGACGGGGTAGTCCGAGAAGGGGAGCGTCCAGCCGTTGATGGTAATGCCCTCGGAGGCGGAAGCGTGGGAGGTGTTTTCCTGCTCCTCATAGTAATCGTACAGAGCCAGCAGTCCTGTGGAGACGGTGTAAGCATAGGTGAGCAGGGTGTCGTTCTGCTCGTTCAGCAGATAGCCGGGTACCACATCCTCGTCCTGATAATCGGGATTGGGGAGATAGAGCAGAATCTGATCTTCTGTCCGCAGTTCAAAGTCGCAAACGGTGGACAGGGAAGAGCCGTCGGGGGCTTTGCGGTCGGAAAGATTGATCAGCACGTCCTCTCCGCAGAGCAGCTTGTCCCCGCAAAGGTAGTAGACCTTGTCGCCGCAGAGCGCAAAGGTGGTGATCTGCGTGTCTTTTTCGGTATATACCGCCGTCTTGCCCGTGGTCAGATCGTATGTACACAAAGTGTTGCCCGAAGCGTACCAAAGGACATTTTGAAAGATGCAGATCTGCGTTGCCGAAAGCGCCGCCATTTGGGTGGTGTGATCGGTGTAGCTTGCCCAAAGATTTCCATCTTCGTCCAGATAATAGGTCATATCGCCCAGGTCGACGGCTCTGGCAGAGGTGACAGGCAGGGCGGTGTCCTCACCCCGGTTTGAGGTTTGGTCGGAGGTGCCGTCCGTACCGCAGGAGACAAGGCTTGCCGCTGTCGGAAACAGCATTATTGCCGACAGCAATAATGCGAAGTATTTTTTCATCATATCAATTCTCTCCGAATCGTACATATATTTGCATACATTAAGGTAGATTATGAAATGTTGCAGTCGTTTGGCATTCCGAGAGCCATTGCCCGACGGAATACTTTCCTTTCTATATTATACCATTGTCTTCGACAGATTGCAACAGGGCGAATTGTTAATTTTTCGAAATGATCTTTCCAATATTCGGAAGAAACCGTTCTCTGCATCGCCCGAGCGGCGGGCGTTCACATTTTGTTTACAAAAAATCGGCGTTACCCTATTGACAATTTTATAATCTGTGCTATAATGATGATAACAGTAATCATTCCTAAAAATATTCAGTAGGAATGAAATTCAAAGAATTAAGAGGTAACAAGTATGGCAAAGTATGTATGTCCCGTTTGCGGTTATGTTTATGAAGGCGAGAATCCCCCTGCAAAGTGCCCCATTTGCGGCAAGGATATGGTAAAGGAAGAGGCTGAGAGCAAGACTTGGGCGGCTGAACATATCGTAGGCGTTGCACAGGGCGCGCCCGAAGACATCATGGAAGATCTGCGCGCTAACTTCAACGGCGAGTGCATGGAAGTCGGTATGTATCTGGCAATGGCAAGAGTTGCACACCGCGAGGGCTATCCCGAAATCGGTCTCTACTGGGAAAAGGCAGCATGGGAAGAAGCAGAGCACGCTGCAAAGTTCGCAGAACTGCTGGGCGAAGTCGTTACCGACTCTACCGAGAAGAACCTGCAGATGAGAGTTGACGCCGAGAACGGCGCAACCGCAGGCAAGACTGATCTGGCTAAGCGTGCAAAGGCGCTGAATCTGGATGCTATCCACGACACCGTTCACGAAATGGCTCGCGACGAGGCTCGTCACGGCAAGGCGTTCGAAGGGCTTCTGAAGAGATACTTCAACAACTAATTAAATTTTGATCCATAAATCTACCCACAGAATAAACGCTGTGGGTAGATTAGTATATGATAATTATTGAAATATTGAAACGAGGGACGAATATGAATCCGAAGGCACTCTATAACCTCACCTACGGCGTATACCTGCTCTCTGCGAAAGAGAACGGAAAGGACAACGCTTGCATCATCAACACCGCCGTGCAGGTGGCAAACAATCCTACTCGCATCTCCATTGCGGCGATCAAGGGTAATCTCACCCACGATATGATCCTGCACACGGGGAGATGCAATCTCTCTGCCATCACCACCGATGCGGAGTTCTCTCTGTTCCGCCATTTCGGAATGCAATCGGGCAGAACCGTGGACAAATTCGCCGATTTTGACCTTTCTCACGTTGCGCGGAGCGAAAACGGTCTGCTCTATCTGACCAAGTGGTCAAGTGCGTTTCTGTCGCTCTCCATCATCGAATCCCACGATCTGGGCAGTCATACCCTCTTTATCGGCGAAGTGGTGGACGGAGAAGTGCTGGCAAGGGGCGAAAACTGCACCTACGGTTACTATCAGACGGTGATCAAAGCGAAAGCCCCCAAGCCTGCCGCTACCAAGGGCTGGCGTTGCAAGGTCTGCGGACACGTTTACGAGGGCGAGGAACTGCCCGCCGATTACGTATGCCCGCTGTGCAAGCACGGCCCCGAGGACTTTGAGAAGATTGGCGACGAGTCTGCCGCGGCTCCCGCATCGACTGCCCCTGCTGCGCCGGCGGCTCCTGTATCCGAACAGCCGAAAACGGGCAAGAAATTTGTCTGCTCGGTTTGCGGTTACGTCCATGAAGGGGACGAAGCCCCCGAAAAATGCCCCATTTGCAACGCACCTGCGGAAAAATTCACCCTGCAGAGCGATGATCGCACTTGGGCGGCAGAGCATATCGTGGGCGTGGCCAACGGCGTGCCCGCAGATATTCTGGAAGATCTGCGCGCCAACTTCAACGGCGAGTGTATGGAAGTAGGTATGTATCTGGCGATGGCGCGGGTCGCGCACCGCGAGGGCTATCCCGAGATCGGCAAGTATTGGGAGAAAGCCGCGCACGAAGAGGCAGAACATGCCGCCAAATTTGCCGAATTGCTGGGCGAGGTGGTCACCGACTCCACCAAGCAGAACCTGAAGGTTCGTGTAGACGCCGAGTTCGGCGCAACCGCAGGCAAGTTTGATCTCGCCAAGCGTGCAAAGGCACTGAATCTGGACGCCATCCATGACACCGTTCACGAAATGGCTCGCGACGAGGCAAGACATGGCAAGGCGTTTGAGGGACTTTTGAAGAGATATTTCGGAAAGTAAACAAAAGGCTCCCCCGCACCGCGCCGCCCGTATTCGGGAGCGCATCCTGCGAGAGAGATTTTGCATAAATGAATTTGAAAAAGGCAACGGGATCCGTTGCCTTTTTGATATGGATGATATCGCGTTTGAAAAAACCGGGACGCTGATCCACGCTTGCGGATGTTAGTGTCCCGGTTATACTCCTTGGCTGAAACTACCCGATTACGATCATAAACGGAACTATTCAAAGGGTATCCCAAAGTCGAAAGGGTTATTGATCGTAGCGTCCTGAGTTCTTATCTTGAAGATGGCGAATCAGTTGATGGACTACCAAAATATCCTTTTCGGTCAGCCCTGCAACGCTGATTGAGACGGTAGACTGTACTCCCAAAAGATAGTCGGTCGAGACCTTGAAAATGTTTGCCAGTTCCACCACGTATTGAGTAGACGGTACGGAAATTCCCATTTCCCATGCGTTTACGCTGGATCGCGTGATGCCCAATAGTTTGGCAAGCTCTGATTGGGTTATTCCTTTGTGCTCTCGGAGTTCCTTTATTTTGTCTGCTATCATTATACCACCCCCCATTTGGATAGTATATAAAAATCTTTCGGATATTTCATTATCATTTTGATGTTTACACTTGACAAATCAAAAAATATATGCTATAATCGGAGACACGGAAGCGCGCACCGTGAAATATTTTACAGACAAAGAAGGTAAAAGAAATGAACAATCAGTATGGAAACTCCCCCGCACCCGTCAAAAACGGAAAAGGACTTTCAATTGCAGGCATGGTTTGCGGAATTGTTGCTTGTGTGTTGGCTTGGTTTTACATGATTAACATTGTAGCACTTGTTCTCGGCATCGTCGGCATTGTATGTGCATCAACGGGCAGAAAGCAAGCAAAACTTGCAAGCACCGGCACGGGTATCGGCACTGCCGGGCTGGTTCTCTCCATTATCGGCACCGTTCTTGCAGGCATCGGCTTCCTTTCCTGCACGCTTTGCGTTCTCTGCGCAGCTGAAGCAGTAAGCTCAACGTCGGGACTCTGGGGCTAATTCTGCCGCAAGGTTTGCTTTCTCTAAATCAGTAGCGCCGTTTGGTTTTTCCGGACGGCGTTACCGTTCTATTATATTTATATTATTGATCTGTCGAAACAAATTTTTATGAAAAGGAGTGTCCTTACATGACAAAGACCAAAATATTTGCACTTCTGCTTGCAGGGGTCGCCCTTGCAGTTGCCGTCGTAAAAATATGTCAGACGATAAAGAATAAAAATGAAAAATCTGATCCGATTTTCAACCTCCAGTCGGATGAGATCGGTTTTGATCCTGCGGGGTCTATCTGACAGAAGGCTTTTGATAATATGTTTCCCTATTTTACATTTTTCGGCAGGGTGATCGGCTCCTATGCCATTTTATCTATGTTGGGACTGGCTGTGTGCTGTATAGTCGTTGCCCGACTGGGGAAAAAGGTCGGACTGGAGATTGAAGACGGGATTCTTGCCATGGTTGCCGCCGCTGTGGGATTGTTTTTCGGTGGGCATCTATTGTATGCAATTACGAATCTAAACGATTTGATCGCTTGTTTCCGAACGTTGGATACGCTGACCTTTCAGGACGTTGGGAGCATCCTTGCCTCTGCATTTGGCGGTATGGTGTTTTACGGCGGATTTTTGGGCGGACTTGTGGGTCTTTTGATCTTTGCCCGATTTTCCTCTTGGGAATTCCGCGGACAGCTGATAGATCTGTATGCCGTCACCACGCCGCTGTTTCATACTTTCGGGAGAATCGGTTGTTTTCTCGGCGGATGTTGCTACGGTATCGAAAGCAGTATCGGCTTTACGGTAACCAATAATACGCTTGTCCCCGAATTAAACGGTGTCCGCCGATTCCCGGTACAGCTTGCGGAAGCGGGATGCAATCTGATTTTGTTTTTGATTCTGCTGATACTGTTTAAGGGAGGAAGGCACGCAAATCGGTTGATCTATTGCTATCTGCTTCTCTATCCACCCGTTCGGTTTTTCCTGGAATTTTTGCGAGGAGATGCGGTTCGGGGATTTTGGTTAGGGCTGTCCACATCTCAGTGGATCAGTCTGATTCTGTTTACAATTACCGTCATTCAGCTCTTGAGACACCGTTTGCGTCATCCATCTGCTTGACGCTCTGAAAAATTGAATACTGTATTTGCAGCTATCACTTGTATTGGCATAGAGAACAGTCTTTATTGACAACAAAATATGAAAAAATCGGGAGACCGTCCGTCGGTCTCCCGATTTTTCAATATCCCAACTCTTCCCCTACCAGCACCACTTCGATGTCTGCGCCAAGGGGCTTTTCCCATAGCACCGACAGGGCGCGACAGATGCGCTGAGGGGCACTGCAATCGTAGCACCGATCGCCCTTTGTCGCGCAGGGGGTGTGAACGCCCAGCCTCTTTGCGTTCAGCGGCGAGGCGATATTGCGGGCTCGATGGAGCGCGCCGGCGTAGTCAGGAGCGATTTTGTTGACGCCCGCCACCAGATACACCTTTTCGTGACCGTACAGGATCGCCGCTACCCGATTGCAGGTGCCGTCGATGTTGACGATCTCCCCCGTCTCTGCGATGCCGTTCACCGAGGAGAGATAGACCTGCGCCGTGTTGGCGGAGACCCGCTGATCCCACTCGGTTTTGCCCTCGGGAATGCGCCAATGCCAGAAAACCGAGTTGTGCAGAGCCAGTTTTTCGTAGATCCCCATCTGATCCAGCGTGACCGAGCCGCCCATTTCCACGGTTTTGCCGTCGATGGCGGCGTCCAGATAAGCGGTAGCCTCTGCTACGGTAGGAAAGCAGGCGACTTTGTAGCCTCGCCTGATCAGATTTTCGGTAATTTGCGTGAAATCCATGATTGTCCTCCAATGGGTGGAATTTGATCTCATTATACCGCTTTGGGGTGCGTTTGTCAATCCCCGCCGTGATGCGGCGTATTTTTTTATCCGACCGCTTGACATTTTGCAAAAAGTCGGCAATAATAGAAGCAGAAATATTTTGCACAGGAGACTTGTATGATCTATACCGTAACGCTGAATCCTTCCGTTGACTATATCCTCCGCACTCCGCCTTTGGAAAAAGGGGAGGTGAACCGCACGATGGGGGAAGAGATGCTCTACGGCGGCAAGGGCATCAATGTGTCGGTGATCCTCTCCCGATTGGGGGTATCTACCGTTGCCATGGGCTTTGTGGCGGGATTTATGGGAGATGCGCTCATCGAGATGGTACGGCAGGAGGGGGTGGACAGCGATCTGATCCCGCTGAAGGAGGGCAACACCCGCATCAACGTGAAGTTGTGGGGAAGCGACGGTGTCATTACCGAGGTGAACGCACGCGGTCCCGTCATTGACTGCGAAGCCATGGAGACCTTCTATCGCAAGATTTCCCGCCTTGCCGATGGCGACACCCTTGTGTTGGCGGGTAGCGTGCCCGATTCGCTCCCCCGCGATATTTACAGGCAGATCCTGGAGCGGATTTCGGGGCACGGTGTGCGGACTGTGGTAGATGCCACGGGCGATCTTCTGCTGAATGTGCTGGCGTACCGCCCGTTCCTGATCAAGCCCAACCGCGTGGAATTGGAGGAAGTGGTGGGCAGGTCGCTCCCCGACGATGCCGCCATCGAAGAAGCGGCGCGGCAACTGCAGGACAAAGGTGCGCGGAACGTTTTGGTTTCGCTGGGCGGTGACGGCGCGCTCTTGGTGGACGAGGACGGAGCCGTTCACCGCGCCCCTGCCATGTGCAGCAAGGCGGTCTACACCGTGGGCGCGGGCGACTCCATGGTGGCGGGATTCCTTGCCGGCGTGGATCGGGGCTACGAGTACGCCCTTCGTCTTGGTACCGCCTGCGGCAGTGCTACCGCCGGCTCGGCAGGGCTTGCCACCCGAGAAGCAATCGAGTCCCTCCTGGGAAGCGAAGTATAGGAAAAATTTATCTGAATGTGGGGTTTCACCCCACACCCTACCCGCTTTCCCCCAAGAAAGCGGGGTAAGAACTTTTTGGAAAAGGGCGGCAAATTCTTGCCGCCCGAATTGTTTTTATGGACTTGATATTTCAAATTATTTTAACTATTATCCCATATAATTAAGCATATGGGGAGGATAGCATATGATCAAGTGCTTGTGTAAACTGATACATAAAAATGAAATTGCGGATTTGCTGATCGAAAGCTACGATTTTCGCACAGTCGTATTTTCGGCATTCTCGTTCGTTGGCAATGTCGCCTACGCCATCTTCAATATTGTCGTATATGGATTGACCGATTCACTATGGTGCGGTGCGATGGCACTTTATCATATAATGCTTGTTGTCCTGCGGGGATATGTGTTGTTTGCATATTATAAAGGCAGAAAGACAAGCACAAAATCGGAAGAAGAAAAGATACTTCTTGAAATAAAACGGTATAGATTTTGCGGTATCGTGTTTATATCATTAACGCTATGCCTATCAGCGATGATTATGCACATTGTGCGAGCCGACAAGGTGTTTGACTATGAAATATATGTCATATACACCGTTGCGGGATTTACGCTGTACCAAATAGTGATTTCCATAGTAAATTATATCAAGGTTCAAAGCAGCGACAGTTATGCCGTTCGTTCCCTTCGGTGTATCAATTTGACAACGGCACTTGTATCCCTTATCTCTCTGCAAGCAATTGCGCTGGACACATTCAGCCATCATGTAAACATTCCGTTTGGTAATGCGCTTACTGGATTTATCGTGTGCGGTCTGATCGTAGCCAACGGTGTATCTATAATTGTGAAATCAACCACAATGATTAGAAAAATCAAACAAACACAAAGTCAAAATTCAAATTAAGGCAACACCGCATAATAGCGGATGAAGATTGCTGTCGGTGAGCTGTGGAGTTGAAATGCCGTTCGTTTTCGGTATATCCGCTCTGACGGGCGCACGGACTCAAAACGCCGGAAGGAAAAATACCTTCCGGTTACATACCGCCCACCAATTCTTCGTTAAGAACATCATGGAAAAGGGAAGCATTTTTTATCTGCCAATCACTCGTCGTACTAAGCATACAATAACAGGGAAGGTCAGACAAACGTCTGACCTGGATAAATCCGCGTGGTTTTGACAATGGGTCAGGCGCAGGCGCGTTTGAGTTAAATCATCACACCTTCCCCTCGATTTCCGTTCGCAGTCTGGCGATGATCTTCTTTTCCAGCCGCGAAATGTAGGATTGGGAGATTCCCAGCCGCGTGGCGACCTCCTTCTGGGTCAGCTCCCGCCCGCCCCGTAGACCGAAGCGCAGTTCGATGATCTCCCGCTCTCTGGGCGAGAGGTGAGACAGGGCAACGTAGACGGTGTGGCGATCCTCTTCGCTTTCGATGGCGCGGCTGACCGAGTCTTCCTCGTCGGAAAGTACGTCGGAAAGAAGCAGTTCGTTGCCGTCCCAATCAATGTGGAGCGGCTCGTCAATGGACAGTTCTTTTTGCCCCGATGTCTTACGCAGATACATCAGAATTTCGTTTTCGATGCAACGGGAGGCGTAGGTCGCCAGTTTGATCTGCCGATCGGTGCGGAAGGTGTTCACCGCCTTGATTAGCCCGATGGTACCGATGGAGATCAGATCTTCGATCCCCACCCCTGTGTTCTCAAACTTTTTGGCGATGAACACCACCAGCCGCAGGTTTCGCTCAATGAGTTGGGAGCGAGCCTCGGGAGAGTCGGGGAGCCGCTTGATCAGCACGGCCTCTTCTTCTGGCGAGAGAGGGCGGGGGAGGCTTTCGGTTCCGCCGATGTAAAAAAATTGGCTCTTCTGCGCAATTTTATGCAGGTGTTTGCCGAAAAAAAGGGGGAAAATCTCGGCTAAAAGGCGGGAAATCAACTTTGTGAGCATCTATGTACACCTCAATTTGGAAAATCGGGATCAGACCAGCGATGCAGGAACGACGGCATCCACCTTTTGCTCCCCTTCGGGCAGGGGCGCTACGGCAACGCAGGCGGCGCGGGCTTTTCCGTCCACGCGCACCACTTTGGGAAGATAGCCATAGAGGATGCCTTCCCCCGCTGCGGTGGAGTAGGGGATCAGACGAAGCCGCGGGGTCAGCGCGGGTGTCCCGCCGTTTCGAAGAAAGGCAAGTTCCGCAGGCAAAAAGGCAGCGGCGGAGCGATCCACCAAAATCACCGCCTGCCCCGACAGGGGTTCGGACAGCAGATTGCCGCTGTCCACCAGCCCGTTCAGCGAAACCAGCGCATCAAGGCTCTCCCCCACCTCCAGCGTGACGGTTTGGGGGAGTTTTTTGCGCGCCCGAAGCAGTAGGCTGACTACCGCGGCTATCACCAATGCCAAAAGGAGCAGTCCCCAAAAGGGAAGGTCGGCGGGGAGCGTCTCCACCTGCCCGCCGATGACCGCCTCCCGCCCTGCCCATTGTGCCACCAGATAACTGACGGCGGTGGCGGCTCCGCCCAGCAGGAGGGAGATTGCCCAAAAGGCGGCGAGCGGACGGAGCATCTCCCGCCAGCCGTTTCGGAAGCCGAAGGCGGCAAGGATCAGCAAAAAGGGAAATGCCAGCGCGGTGAGGGCGGAGAGGAGGTTGCCGTCGGGGAGTAAAAGGGAGACCAGCGCGTAGCCCGCTCCCAGTGCGGCGGCGATGCTGATCCGAAGCGGGCGGATGGGCAGTTTGACCGCCTTGGCGGTGAGATAGAGTGCCAGCCAGTCCATGGTGAAATTGATTGCCAGATAAACATCTCCGTACACGACCTGATCCATTCTTGTTCCTCCTGCAGTATCACTGACTCCATTATACGCGGGAGGAAGCGGGAAATATGTCTTATGCAGGGGAAGGGATAAAATAGTTCCGGCAAAAAGGGGGGGAAAGAAATTTCCCTACACACCCATGAAGCGGGCGAGCGTTTCCCAAAAAGTGGCTGTCACAAATTGGTTTTTGAGAATGATTCATTGCCAAAATTAAACAAAAAACACCTGTCGCAACAAATGCGCGCAAGTGTTTTTTGTTGTGGTTATTGGGTTTGATAGGAATTGTTTCCGAATTTGCGACAAACCACTCAGACTGCTTAAAAAGTGCCTCGGAGAATTGCCGCCGAGCCGCGGAATGGGGTAGAGAGTCGGATGAGGAGTGTAGCAACCGCAAAGCGGTTGCTACACTCCTCTCAGAAACGAAGGATTAGAACGAAGAAACACTCTGTCGGTTCGCCTTGGGAGCGGAATATCAGTTGTATTCGCGCAGGGGGATGCGACAGCCCCGGAGATGCGAATGGGGAGTTCCCCTTTGATCAAAGAGAGTTTGTCTCGTCGGAGGTGAACCACGCCATTGCTTCGTGATAGCCCTCGAATCCCTTGCCGCAGACGGTCTTTTTGGCGACTAAGGAAACATAGGAGAATTGTCTGAAGGCTTCGCGCTGAGAAATGTCGGACAAGTGGACTTCCACGGTGGGGATGGCAACCGCCTTCAGCGCATCGAGAATGGCTACGCTGGTGTGAGTGTAGGCGGCGGGATTGATGACGATACCCTCGAATTTGCCGTAGGCAGACTGGATCTTGTCCACGATGACGCCCTCGTGATTGGACTGGAAGATCTCGATCTCGTGTCCCAGTTCGGATGCCCAGATTTGCAGGCTGTCGCAAAGGGTCGCATAGTTCTGAGAGCCGTAGATGGTAGGCTCGCGCAGTCCCAAAAGGTTCAAATTGGGACCATTGATAATCAGTAGTTTCATATTTCCTCCGAAGTGTTGGATTTTTCTTCGATAATGGTCAGAATTTCGTCGGCGACTTGAGGCGAGGAGCGGAACGCGATCTCTCTGTCGCAGAGTTTGCGATAGAGGGGAAGCCGCGCATCCAGCAGATCGGATAGCCGAGTTTGCTGAGAAAGGGGGCGTCCGTCGGTGACCAGCTCTTCCAAAGGGCGATTGATGAAGATTACCAGACTGTTCTGACGGAGCAGATCGTGGTTGCGCGCTCTGGTGACGATGCCGCCGCCCGTGGCGATGATCTGTCCCGATCCTTTGCATACGTCGACAGCCACCGCCGTTTCCAGCGCGCGGAATGTCTCCTCGCCCTCGCTTGCGAAGATGTCGGGGATGGGTCTGCCGGCACGCTCCACGATCAGCGCGTCGGTGTCAATGAGGGGGCGATGGGTCCGCTCTGCGAGGATGCGTCCCACGGTGGATTTTCCGCAGGAAGGCATTCCGATCAGCAGAATGTTCATGGTTTCCCGACGGATGGCGTCGGTGATGGCATCAATGTCGGCATCGGGGAAGTTTGCGGCGATCTCGTCGCTGTCGGTCTTACCGAAGAAGAGCAGATGCGCCAGTTTCGCCTGGGCTACCAGCATGGACAGCCCGCCCACGTGGGGGATATTCAGCCGCTCCGCGTCCAGCAGGAGCCTCGTCAGCGCGGGGTTGTAGATGATGTCGGCTACCCCTTTGAGCGCGGGAAAATCGGAAAGACTCACTGCCGCGACTCCGTTGTTCGGATACATTCCCATGGGTGTGGTGTTGACGATGACGCCTGCATCGGCGTGAAGATAGAGATTGCCGTAATGGTTCTCGCCGCTACGGGAGATGACGATCACTTCCCTCGCGCCCAGTTGTCGGAGGACATACTGCGCCATTACCGACGAGCCGCCGCTCCCCAAAACCAGACATTTCTCGCCGCGGGGATCGATCCTGCCCTTTTTCAGCATATATTCGAAGCCGTAAGCGTCGGTGTTATAGCCCCATATGGAGCCGTCCGCCTGCTTGACGACGGTGTTGACGCTGCCGATGGCAGCAGCCCGGGGGGAGACCCGATCGCAAGCTGCCAGCGCATCCTTTTTGTAGGGGATCGTGACATTGATAGCGGAAAATGCTCGGTTTCGGAAAAACTCCGTCACGTTCTCTCGGGGGAGTTCGATCAGCGTGTAGTCGGGATTGCCCAGATCGCGGTGAATTTGCGGCGAAAAGCTGTGCCCCAGCTTTTCGCCCAATAGTCCGTAGGTCATGTTTTTCTCCTTGTAGGGGGATATTAGCGAATACTATTGGGAAATGCTCGTCCTGCTTTTCTCCAAAAGTTCTTAGCCCCGTTTTCTCTCAAGAAATTCACATTACTTGTTGCGCAAACGTTCGGATGCTTTCGGGGATAGTCGAACACGTATGATAAAATGTTCGTCCTGTCCTTTCCCAAAAAGTTCTTTGCCCCGCTTTCTTTCAAGAAAGCGGGTAGGGAGGAGCAGGGCTACGCCCGGCTCCGAGGCGAAGCCTCAAATTATTTCTGCATAAGTGCCCAAATAGCGGAATTTGTCGCAGGCGCGCTCCAGTTGGCAGAGCATACGCGAAAATTCAGGCGAGTGTACCGATTCTTCGATGTCGAAGTAGAACATCACATCGAAATCCCGCCCGGGGATGGGACGGCTCTCCAGCTTGGTCAGATTGGCGCCGATGGCGTTCAGCAGAGAGAGGATGCGGAACAGCGAACCCGGCTCGTTGGAAAGTTCCAGCATCAGGCTGGTGCGGTCGGCGCCCGCATAGATCTCGGGTTCTTTGGCGATGCAGATGAAGCGGGTGTAGTTGGAATCGTTGTTCTGCGCGCCCGCAATCAGCGGTTGCAGACCGTACAGCCGTGCGCAAAGGCGGCTGGACAGCGCGGCTTTGGTCAGGTCGCCGCTCTCCGCCACCATTTTCGCCGCCGCGGCGGTGTTGAGACAGGCGGTGGCGTGGACATTTTGCAGGGATGCCAGCAGATCACTGCATTGTTGGAGTGCCTGCTCGTGGGAAAAGATCTCCCGAATGTCCTCCAGCTTTGCGCCGGGGAGTGCCAGCAGATTGTGATCCACCTTCACCCGTACCGAGCGGACGATGCTGACGTTGTGTTTTGCCAGCAGATCGTAAATGCGGTTGACCGAGCCTGCGGTGGAGTTTTCGATGGGCAGAATGCCGTATTCGGTCATGCCCTCCGCTACAGCGCGGAACACTCCTTCCCAGTCGCTGTGATAGACGATCTCGGGAGCGCGGAAGAGTTTTTCGGCGGCGGCTTGGGAGTATGCGCCCTCACAGCCTTGGCAGGAGACGGTGGCGCGTTTGGGGAACACCTTGGGCGTGGAGGATGCCAGCTCGGTGATCTTGCGGGCGAGAGGAGTTGTCTCGCCGATGACCTCGTTTTGATAGGCTTTGGAAACGTCCATCAGCGTCTGATAGAGGGTGCGGGCGTAGGCTTCAAACTGCTCACCGGTGAGGTTCGAAACCTTTTGCAGTACGGCACGTTCCCTGGAAGCGTCCAGCACGGGAATGCCGTTTTCCTTTTTGTATTCGGCAATTCCCAGTGCCGTGTGCATCCGCTTCACGAACAGTTTGCAGATCTCCTCGTCAATGGCGTTGATATCGTTGCGGAGTTCGGTAATATCCATGGTTACCTCGGTATGTAAAAAGTGAGTATCTGCCCACAGGGGTGGGCTTAAAAACCTTCGGGGATGTCCCCCGGGTTGAAAAAACAGATCAGCCTTCCAACAGCAGATCCAACAGAACCGTTGCCGCTACCGCTTCCACTACGGGGACGGCGCGAGGGACGATGCAGGGATCGTGTCTGCCCTCGATGGTCAGAGGCGTGTTGCACCCGCCGGAGAGGGAGATGGTCTGCTGTTCTCTGTAAATGGAAGGGGTGGGCTTGAAAGCGGCACGGAAGAGGATGGGCATACCGCTGGTGATGCCGCCCAAAATGCCGCCCGCGCGGTTGGTGCGGGTTTTGACCGACGTGCCGTCCATATAGTAACCGTCGTTGCTTTGGGAGCCGCGCAAACGGGAGACTGCAAAGCCTGCGCCGAATTCCACGCCTTTGACGGCGGGAATGCCGAAGAGTGCCTGCGCCAGGCGATTCTCCACCCCGTCGAACATCGGGGAGCCGATGCCTGCGGGAAGTCCTATGACGGCGCACTCCACGATGCCGCCGATGCTGTCGCCGTCCTTGCGGCAGACCTCGATCAGATCCAGCATCGCCTGTCCCGCCTTGTCATCCAGAACGGGAAATCCCGATGCGGTCTTGTGTAGCAGTTCGGGGGAGTCGATCAGTTCATCGTAGGGTGTATCGGACACATCGCCAACCGAGTAGATGTGCGCGCCCACGAAAATGCCGCGGCGGGCAAGGATCTGCAGGCAAATGCCGCCTGCAACGCAGAGGGGCGCGGTGAGTCTGCCCGAGAAGTGACCGCCGCCGCGCACATCCTGATAACCGTTGTGGCGCACCTGGGCGGTGTAATCGGCGTGTCCCGGGCGGGGACAATCCTTCAGTTTGGCGTAATCGGAGGAGCGGGTGTTGGTGTTGCGAATCATCGCTGTCAGCGGTGCGCCGCAGGTGACCGGCATTCCGTCCTGCTCCAGCACGCCCGAGAGAAATTCGGGCAGATCCGGCTCTTTACGGGTGGTGCTGTAAGCACCTTGTCCGGGCGCACGGCGCGCCATGAACGCCCGCAGAGCGGCAGGATCGATGCGTTCCCCTGCGGGAAGCCCGTCCACCGTCACGCCGATGGCTTCGGAGTGGGACTGTCCGAAAACGGAAACCTTAATCTTGTTGCCAAAAATGGATGACATAATCGTTCTCCTGTTGAGAATTTATCTGATAGATTTATATTTCCTCGGCAATTCCACCGAGGGAACGATAGCAATCGTAGAAATCGGGGTAGGATTTGCGCACAGCCTCTGCCCTTTCGATGAGGAGTGCGGGGATCTCGGCATTCCCTATGGCGGCTGAGGCGAACACTGCGGCGGACATGGCGATGCGGTGATCGTTGAAGGAGTCCAGCGCGGGTGCGGAAATGACGGGCGTGCCGCCGTCGGTGCCGCCACCGAGGATGGTCAGCGTATTTTCGTCTGCAAACGCGGGCACGCCGAACGCGCCCAGCAGGAACAGAACGGTTGCCACGCGGTCGCTCTCCTTGATGCGTAGCCGCGCGATGTTGCGGATCACCGTTTCGCCCTGTGCAAAGGCTGCGGCGACCGAAAGGATGGGTACCAGATCAGGGATGTCGGCGGCGTCGATCTCGATGCCCTGCAGGGGGGCGGCGGTGACGGTGTAAGCGTCGCCGTTTTGGGTCACCTTCGCACCGAATTGTTTCAGCAGGGGGATGATGGCTTTATCGCCTTGGAGAGAAACTTCCCGAAGTCCCGTCACCGTCAGGGGAGCGTCGGATGCACCTGCTGTTCTCGGCAGAGCACCCGCCACCAGCCAGAACGCGGCACTCGACCAATCTCCCTCCACCGTCAGTTCTGCAGGGGAGTGATACCGCTGGGTTCCGTCCAACCGCCAGCCCGTGGCGGTCTTTTCGGGAACGATTCCGAATGCGGCGAGGGCTTCCAGCGTGAGATCAATATACCGCGCGCTCTCCAGTTTGCCCGTGATTACAATCTCGGCGGGTTTCCGAAGCAGGGGGAGCGCGAAGAGCAATCCGCTGATGAACTGGGAGGACACACCGCCGTCTATGGTAAACACGCCTGCAGAGAGCGTACCCCCTGCAAACAGCGGCATCTTTCCGTTTTCACCCAAAGTTGCACCGTGGGCGGCAAGTTCTTCGTAAAGGGGAGAAAGGGGGCGGCTCGGCAGTCTGCCGTGTCCCACCAGCGTGCAATCCGCGTTCAGCGCGCAGACCACCGGGAGCAAGAAGCGCAGCGTCGAGCCGCTCTCGCCGCAGTCCAGCACAGCCCCGCGGACAGTTCCGTTTGCCGAAATCGGCGAGACCAAGAGCAGTTCGCCCTCTCTGCGGATGTTGGCGCCCAGCGAGTTCAGACAAGCGACGGTGGCTTCAATGTCAGCGTTGGTTCCGTTGCACCGAATGGTACAGGGACGATCGCCCAGCGCGGCACAAATGAGCAGTCGGTGTGCCGCCGATTTGGAGACGGGTGCCGAAACGCACCCGCAAAGGGTTCGAGGTGTGATTTTGATTTGCATTTTTTCTTGGAACCTTTTCTGAAGAAAAGGTTCCAAACCTCCAAAAGACTTTTTGCATAGCAAAATTGCTATGCTATTTCGCGGGGAAGGGCAATAAATGTTTGAAAACGCGCAGGGGCAGATCGCCCTTACAGTACCTTTTTCAGGATCGGCAGAAGTGCCTCACAGGGGATCTTGTGCAGGACGCACTTTCCGATCTTTTGGGGAAGCACCAGCGAGATATTTCCGCCCGCCCGCTTTTTATCGGACAGCGCGGCGTTATAGAGCGCCTCAGCAGAGTAGGGGCAGGTCAGATCAAAGCCGTAGTCAGTAAGGATCGAGGCGATCTCGTCTACCGCCGATTGCGGGCAAAGCCCCAGTTCCACCGCCAGCTTGGCGGCGATTACCATGCCTTTGGCGACGGCAGAGCCGTGGGTAATGGTAAAGTTCGACTCTTTCTCGATGCCGTGTCCCAGCGTGTGACCGAAATTCAGCAGTCCGCGCAGACCGCGGTCGAACTCGTCCGCATTTACCACGTCCCGCTTGATCTCCACGCAACGGGCGATGGCGATATCCAGCAGATCGCCGGCAATGGTCTCGTCCGCGTTGATGGGAGCCTTCAGCCGCTCAAAGAATGCGCCGTCCAGAATCACACCGTACTTGATGACCTCGGCACAGCCGTCCCGGAAGGTGTCGGCGGGAAGCGTGAGCAGGGTGTCGGGATCGCAGATCACCAGCGAGGGTTGCCAGAACGCGCCCACCAGATTTTTGCCTGCGGGAATGTCCACGGCGGTCTTACCGCCTACCGAGGAATCCACGGCGGCAAGCAGGGTAGTGGGGATCTGCACGAAGGAAACGCCTCTGAGATAAAGCGCGGCGGCAAGACCGCAAAGGTCGCCCACCACACCGCCGCCCAGCGCAACCAGCGCGTCGGTGCGGGTCAGGTGATTTTCGGCGAGAAAACTCAGAAAAGCAAAGAGATTTTCGGGATTTTTCGACTCTTCTCCGTGGGGAATGGTGAATTTGACGCAGTCGTATCCCGCCTCGGCAAGGGAGGCGATCAGTGCCTCGCCGTAGAGCGCATCTACGGTATCGTCGGTGAGAATGCCCAGACGGCAGTCTCCCAGGACGGGACGGATCAGCAGGCCTGCACGCGTCAGCGCGCCGCGCTCGATGACCACGTCGTAAGGACGGGAAGCGGTGATGGAAATAATCATATTTACAGAACCTTCTTGATAGATTGGTCATCGGGCTATGCTCGGTGACGGAGGTGTGAGGGTGCGATCGTGCGAATATTGCAATCCGTGTCGGAGGTGCATCTCCGAAGGCGGGCGATGAGCTTAACTGTCCGACAGTTCTTTCGCAATCCTGCCCTCTCGCAGGAGAGTTTCCAATTTGGGAGCGTCGTTTGCACGGATGGCATCGGCGTAGGCTTGCAGATTTTTCGCCACCAGTTCGATCTCGTCGGCGAGATAGTCTCCGTTTTCCAGAAACAACTCGGTCCACATCTTCTCGTTGAGCCAAGCCACGCGGGTGAGGTCGCGGAAGGAGCCTGCGGAGTAGCCCTTATGCTCCTGCGCAGAGGGGGATTTAATGTAGGCGTTGGACACCACGTGCGCCAGCTGTGAGGTATAGGCGATCATGCGGTCGTGATTTTCAGCGGTGGTGACGGCGATCTTCTTCAGCCCCAGCGGAGTGAGCAACTGCTTCGCCCGATCCAGCAAGGCGATGTCGTCGAACACGGGTGGCACAAGGATCATGGATGCGTTATTGAACATGGTAGCGCGGGAGTATTTGTAGCCCGAAAAGTGAGTGCCCGCCATGGGATGTCCGCCCACAAAGGTGAAGCCGTACTCTTCTGCCAGCGTAAATCCAACCCGGCAGATCTTCCGCTTGGTGCCGCATGCATCGATGACGACGCCGTTTTTGTTAAAATAGGGAGCGTTATTCTTCAGATATTGGATCGATGCGTCGGGATAGAGGGAAACGTGTACGATGTCGCACACAGGGAGTGTGGTCTCGTCCAGCACTCCGTCTGCCGTCCCCGACAGAATGGCGTAATCCACGGTGGAGCGGGTGCGGTTGCAAACGAAAACCTCCCAGCCCGCCGCCTTATAAGCTTTTGCAAGTGAGCCTCCGATGAGACCCAGCCCAACAATTCCTGCTTTCATATTTTTATCTTTTTTGGAACCTTCTTGAAAGAAGGTTCCAAACCTCCAAGAACTTTTATCAAAGCAAAATGACTGCGTCATTTTGCGGGGATTCACGTGAAATGATATGTATTGCCCTGCCGGCAAGCATTTGTCGGCATTTCCGGAAGTTCATTGTCCAACCTTTCCCCAAGAAGGTTCCAAACCTCCAAGAACTTTTATCAAAGCAAAATGACCGCGTCATTTTGCGGGGATTCACGTGAAATGGTATGTATTGCCCTGCCGACAAGTATTTGTCGGCATTTCCGGAAGTTCATTGTCCGACTTTCTTTCAAGAAAGTCGGCAGGGGCAGGGACGGAGTCCCTGCAGACAGCCCCCCGCTTACAGCGCCGTCCGAACCGTTGCGACGGCATTGGCAATTTCGGCGAACTGGTCGGGAGTCACCGACTGCGCGCCGTCGCAGAGAGCGTGCATGGGATCGTTGTGCACTTCGATCATCAGACCGTCGGCACCTGCGGCGGCGGCTGCCAGCGCCATGGGGCGTACCAATCTGGCAGCACCGGTGGCGTGCGAGGGATCCACTACCACGGGCAGGTGAGAAAGCTCCTTCAGCAGCGGAACTGCGGCAAGATCCAGCACATTGCGGGTGTAGGGATCGAAGCTGCGGATGCCGCGCTCGCAGAGGATCACCTGCTCGTTGCCGCCTGCCATGATGTATTCTGCGCTCATCAGCAGTTCTTTGAGCGTTGCGGACATTCCGCGCTTCAGCAGAATGGGCTTGTTGCATCTGCCCAGCTGTTTCAGCAGTTCAAAATTCTGCATATTCCGTGCGCCGACTTGAATCACATCCACGTCGGCGAACAGATCAATGTGCGAGATGGACATGATCTCAGTGACGATGGGAAGACCGGTGGCGGTCTTCGCCTTCAGAAGCAGTTCGATGCCCTCGGCACCCATGCCTTGAAAATCGTAGGGAGAAGTGCGGGGCTTGAAGGCGCCGCCTCTGAGGAATGTGGCACCGGCAGCTTTGACCGCCGCCGCTACGGTGCAGATCTGCTCCTCGCTCTCCACCGAGCAGGGGCCTGCGATCAGACCGAAGTTGCCCCCGCCCAGTTTGGAAGTACCCACCGAAACCACCGTGTCCTCGGGGTGGAACTTGCGGTTTGCACTCTTGAACGGCTCGGAAATGCGGGTCACCTGATCCACGATCTCCAGTCCGGACAAGAGATCCATATCCACCTTGGAGGTGTCACCGATCAGACCCAGAACGGTCTTGAATTCACCCTCGGAAACATGGACGGAAAGTCCCTGCGCAGAGAGCCATTTGATGAGATTTTCTTTCTGTGCGGCGGTGGTGCCGCTTTTGAGTACAGCGATCATAATCAGTTCCTTCTTTGTTTGGTGAGAATAAAAAATCCGCAGACAGGCTGCGGAACATTGTGTTGATCATGGGGAAGATCATTTGCCGTGCAGCACAAAAAACTCTTATTTCAAGCCGAAATAAAAGAATCCGTAATAATATGCTGCAAAGCGGACGGTATTCATAATCTTTCCTTCTTAAATCAAAAGAATATGCTTTATTGTAGCACAGTAAAAGCCTCTTGTCAAGAGTTTTGCGAAAAATTCTTGCATTGCAGGTGTATGTGCTAAAATGATGTGAACCAAAAAGAAAAGGAAGTTATTCAAAGATAT
>JBJDZI010000115.1:0-32087 GCA_051867925.1 Eubacteriales bacterium | reverse complement strand
GCCCACCCTTGACAAACATCGGTGGATTCGCTATAATATAGGTAGAATTTTTTCAACAATGCCGTGAAATCCGCAATCGACGCAAAAACCATCGGCACCGTCCTGCGGTGCGTCTTTTTGGAGGTCTAATGGAAACACTTGCCCGCATTACCGAGACGAAACTGATTCCCCTGCTCCACCCGAAAAAGCCAGATCAAACCCTTCCGCTTCTTGCCGCCCTTTGCAGCGGAGGTATATTCGCCGCTGAGTTTTCCATGGCGGTTCCCTTCGCCCCCGACGCGCTGAAGAGCGGTAGTCGTCTGTTTCCCGATCTGGTGCTGGGAGTCGGTGGCATTACCCATCTTGCAGATGCCGAGACTGCCATCCGATGCGGTGCCCGCTATCTGACCTCTCCCGGCTATTCCAAAAAACTATCCGATCTTTGCCATGAACACGAGGTGCTTTATCTGCCCCAATGCACTACCCCCACCGAACTGCTCACCGCGAAAATGGAAGAACTTCCCGCCGTCGGACTTTTTGCTCCTCATCTGTGGGGAAACGGTCAACTCGCCGCCGAACTGACCGCTGCATTTCCGAGGCTTGCCGCAGTTGCCTGCCGCATCCCCTACACCGACGCGGAGCGGATGCTGGCACTTCCGAATGTTGTCGCCTGCACGCTGACGGGACTTCCCGACGATACCCCCGAAGGTCTTGCCGCTGCCTGCAGAGCATTGACCGCATCGTTGGAGCGGTGAGTGCAAAAATCGCCAAGTGAGCACCGCGTTTTTCGAGTCATTGCACCACATATTTTGTGAAAAATTTTGCCGTACACAGAAAGGATATGATTATGAAAAGATTCCATCTTCTGCCCGTCCTTCTTTCCGCCGCACTCACCGCCT
This sequence comes from Eubacteriales bacterium, assembly GCA_051867925.1. GTDB lineage: Bacteria > Bacillota > Clostridia > Oscillospirales > CAG-272 > CAKSQF01. Next base: position 31,209 of record JBJDZI010000115.1, on the reverse strand, counting down.
CTACGCTGTCCGCTTGCTCCTCTGCCGAGGGCAGCGAGCAAACCACTCCCTCTGCCGAAGTAACCACTGAGGCACCCTCTGCCACCGCCGATCCCAACGCTCATCTGCATCTGGATCCCGTGGTCTACCCCGATGCGTTTGATTTTAACGACACCGAATCCATCGAACGGCTCTTTGATCTGTGCGAGGTGGTGGACGGCGTGCGTGTCACTGTGGAAAAACGCGCGCAACAGATCCGTATGCGGGGCGAGGTCAACGGCAAAACCTTCACCCTCACCGTCGGGCTGGCAAACGCCGAGGGACACACCTCGCCCGAGCAGGTGGTCACCTGTGCCAAACTGTTCTGGTATTGCTATCCCCAAATGTACGCCCGCTTTGCCGTCCGCTCCACGCCTACCGCCGTCACCATCAACTTTGAAAATTCCGGCTACGAGGTTGCCAGCGCGTCGGGCGACCGCATTCACATCCACGCCCAGTGGCTGGAGAAAAATCCGCAGGATTATGATTGTCTCACCCACGAACTGGCTCACGTCATTCAGGGCGGTTGGGATGGAAAGTATGTGCCCGCCTACGGTGACGACACCTACATGATCGAGCGGTTTGCCGATTACTGCCGCTATCTGTACGCCTACAAGTGCGGCTACTACAATGATATGAACTGGACGCTCCAGACCGTCCAGAGTGAGAACACCTACTACAAGTCGGTACGGTTTTGGGTGTGGCTGGACTACACCTACTCCACCGACAAGGTCGACATTATGAACCGCATTCAGCAGGCGGTCTACCAAAAGACCTACAATAACGATGCTTGGGAACCTACAGGCGAAGCGTGGACGGTGATCTTTGCCGATACCAATGCCGCGGGCAAAAATCTCAACGCGCTGTGGGAGGAATTTTCTGCCACCGAGATCGCAAGCGAAACCTCCAAGCCCCGCGAACCGGGCGGTGTCTCTTCCCTTCTTCGGCTTGCACCCTTGCGCACCGCCGTGCGGGATCGCTACCCCGAAGCGGACGATTATTTGAAGGTAAAGTAATTTTCGGGAGATTTTTGAAAATCTCTATAAAAAATAAATGTCGATTGGAGGTTTATCCATGGCAGAATGGATCGGGGCAATCCTTTGCGGCGTGATTGCCGCTATATGCCTGATCGTCAGCGTGATGCAGTTTGCAGAAAAAGGGGTTCTGTTTAACAACGCGTATATTTGGGCATCGAAGCAGGAGCGAGATGCGATGGACAAGAAACCGCACTACCGACAGTCAGGGATCGTATTTGCTTTCTGCGCGGCATTGTTTTGCACGATTGCGCTGGAGTGTATTCTGAAGATCGGTTGGCTCTGGCTGATCGAGGGAGCGTTACTGATCGCGGTACTGGTCTATGCCGTCGTCTCTTCCGTGAAAGAGCAAAAAAAGTGAGTTTTTCAAAAAAGGGACTGCTGCAATCAACCTCTTACGTGAATACAACCGGTATTCCTCTCCCATCTGAGAGGAGGGCGAAACCATCTCAGATACGAAGTTTTCGCCCTCCTCTCCATCCACTTCCTTGGATCGGCAGCATTTCTAACACTTTGAACCGACCTGCGACGAAAGTCGCAGGTCGCTTCAGTTTTTTGGAATAATGTTCCATCTCTCGCCGTTTTCGGCACGATGGTTCGTTTAGGGCAGAACCTTTTCCATAAAATGCTCGATGACTGCACCGCGCAGTCGCGCCAGATCGGCGGCATAGCGGGGATCGCCAATGCGGTTTTCGAACTCGGCAGGATCTTCCAGCGTGTCTATCAGTTCGCGGAAATTTTCTCCGGGCTTCTGCACATGGATGTACTTGAATCTGCCGTCGGTCACCGCCACAAAGCCCTCACCCTCCGAAAAGGTATAGGTGCGGTCAGCGGGCGTAGAAAGGCTCACACCGTCGGTGGGCTTTTTCGGCTCCCTGCCCGCCGCCTCCAAGCAGGTGGGCAGAATATCGCAGGTGTTGACCAGCGCATCCGAGACCGTTCCCGCGCCTCTGCCGTCAGGGAAACGGACGAAGAGCGGCAAGCTCCAGACCTCCCGATATGCGCAGTTGTGCTTGCCCCACAGCCCGTGATTGCCCAGCATTTCGCCGTGATCTGCGGTAAAGATGATCATCACATCCTCGCCGTACCGCTCGCGGGCGGCAGCGACCACCCGCCCCACCATATCGTCGATGAGTTTCACATTGGCGTTGTAACAGACTCTCATCCGCCGCCAATAGTCTTCGTCATAGTTCTTGCATCCGTGATCGGGTGCAGGTCCTGCGCCGTCGATATTGCCGCCGCCATAGTAGGAGCGATGCTGGATGCGATCCGTCCCCTCCAGCTCGCCCACCCGACGCACCATTTCGGTCAGTTGATTCGCATCCACCATATCCATATACCGCTTAGGCGGATCCATGGGATAGTGGGGGCCGCTGAAGGACACCCACGCAAACAGCGACTGACCGTCGGGCGCGCGGCGGATGTACTCCACCGCCTTGTCCGCCACCCAAATGTCGGGGTGCATCTCCTCTCTGCCCGGGAAGGGATAGACTTTCTGCAAAGCACGATTCCAGACCGCCGCCCGTGCCGCCTCCAGCGTGCCGTCAGCGGCGGCATCCTTCGCCCAGTCGTCCATAAACCAGACCGACACCTGTTTGTCATCTTCCAGATCCAGATGATCCAGCCCTAAGGAAAGATAATACGCCTTAAAGGCATCGTAAGGCAAAGTTTGGTCAGGACGGGTCTCGCCGTAAGGCACGGGCGCAAAGTGACACTTGCCGAACATGGTAACATGGTAGTCTGCCTCTTTCAGTTGAGTGAACAGATTGGGCAGACCGTTGTCCAGCGGGCATTTGCGAAAATTGCTGTACGCGCCGCTTTTATGCGGATAGCGTCCGGTGAGCAAAGCGCATCGGGCAGGCAGGCACCACGGACTGACGGTGTGCGCACGGTCAAATCGTACGCCGCTATCAGCAATGGCATCCATGTGGGGCGTCGTGATGGCGCGGTTGCCGTAGATGCTCAGCGTATCGCGGTTTAATTCATCACAAGTGATCAGCAGAATGGCAGGCGACTGTTTGGACATCAGAAAACTCCCTTTCGATGAGATTTTCTTCATTATATCACACCCGCGTATCCCTGTCAAGCAGGCTGATTCCCCGAACGATCACACCCGCGGATCTATCGGCAGACCTATTTGCCCAAATACGCTTCGATCTTCACCTTTGACCGATCACAGTCCCGAATCGCCCGTCTCAGACGAAGAACGTAGGGCGGCGACACCGACAGACTGTCCACACCTACCGCCAAAAAGAAGGGGGTCAGCGCCGTGTCCCGCGCCAGTTCACCGCAAACGCTCACCTTTTTTCCTTCCCGATGGGCGTTGTTTACCACCGCGGCGATCATTCGCAGTACCGCCGGATGATGAGGATCGTAAAATCGCTCCAGTTTGGGGTTCTGCCGATCCACCGCCAGCGCGTATTGCGTCAGATCATTGGTGCCGATAGAGAAAAAGTCTGCATCCCGTGCCAGCAGATCGGAGATTACCGCCGCCGCAGGCGTTTCGATCATAATCCCCAGCTTCACGGCGGGATCAAAGGCAATTCCCTCGCTCCGCAGTTCGTCCCGCACCGCCCTCTCCTGCTCCCGAACCCACGCAAGCTCGGCAGTTGAGGTGATCATCGGCACCAATATAGACAGCCTCCCGTGTGCGGATGCCCGAAAGAGCGCCCTCAGCTGTGTGCGGAGAATCTCCGGGCGATCCATACAGATCCGAACGGAGCGATAACCCAGCGCGGGGTTTTCCTCTTTACCGATGTTGAAATAACCGACCTGCTTGTCCGCGCCCACGTCCATGGTGCGGATAACTACCGATCTGCCGCCCATATCCTCCAAAAGACGGCGATATACCCGATATTGGGTCTCCTCGGAGGGAAAATCGGGCGATTCCAGATACAAAAACTCACTGCGGAAAAGCCCGACGCCGCCGCCGTCGTTTTGCAGAACCGATGCCGCCTCCTCCCCGCGCCCGATGTTGCAGACCACCTGTATTTCGTGACCGTCCACGGTGCGGTTGGGAAGCCCCCGAAGTGTCTCCTCCAGTTGCCGCTCGGCTTTTGCCGCCGCCTGCTTTTCGCAATAGAGTGCCAGTGTGCGGGTGTTGGGTGCCACGATAACCTCCCCCGTAAAGCCGTCCACGATGACCGTCTCCCCCTCCAGCGAGCGGTCGGGGAGCCCTCCCACCGCCACCGCAGAGGGGAGCGCAAGACTGCGCGCCAATATGGAGGTGTGGGAGCCTGTGGCACCGTCTGCGGTAAAAAAGCCCATCAGTTGGGTACGATCGGATCGCAACAGTTCGGCGGGGGTGATGTCTACTGCTGCCAGCACCGTGGGCACCTCCAAGCGGGACAGCGCCGTCTGTTCGCCCCGCATGGCAGCGACGAGTTTGGCGCACACATCCTTGGCATCGGCGGCACGGGCGCGCAGATACTCATCCTCCATGGCGGAAAGCATGGCGGACAGTCCCTCACCCGCCGCCCGAATGGCGTCGGCAAGTCCCATCCCCGCTTCGATACCTGCCAGCACGGCATCCTCCAGATCTCCGTCCAGCACCATCAGGCGGTGGGTGGCAAAAATCTCCGCCTCCGCGTCCCCCACTTCGCTCCGCGCGCGGTCTGCAAGAGCTTGGCACTCAGCGGCGACCGTCTCGCGAATCTCGTAAAATCGCTTTTTCAGCGCATCGGACGACTCCCCGCCGGGCGCGTCAGAGGAAGAAAGTGAATGATCGGGTGACTCTCTGCATGGTTCATCAGGGGAAGAAGCCGAGCGATAGGTTGGAGTTTTGCAAGGATTGCCGAGAGAAGAATTTGTACGCTCGGACGGCTCCTGCGCCTCCAAAAAGCGCAAAATGCCGATGGCGATCCCCTCCATCACCGGCTTTCCCCGCAGCGTGATCATTTCGGTTTTCACTGATTACACACCCATCCCCTCAAAGATTTGCTTCCAGCAGAGCGCGGAGCGCATCCGCGGCGGCTTCCTCGTCCTCGCCGTCGCAGGTGACCGTCAGTGTGTCGCCCGCCTTAGCGGACAGCCCCATCAGCGCGAACAGCCTCCGTCCGTCGGCGGATTTGTCCCCCTTTTGCACGGTGATCTGCGACGAAAATTTCTTCGCCTCTGCGGCGATAGCTCCCGCGGGGCGGGCATGGATGCCCAGCGGATCGGTAATGGTATATACAAAAGTTTTCATGTTATCCTCCCGAAGACTCAGTTTGGTTCTATCCGATTGTTGCCCAAAGGCAGTGCGGATATGCATGAAATCGGAAAACCTTTGCAGCAGGCGAATTTCAGGGGCATGATTACAACAGCAAAGGCGATGCCGCTTGGGGCATCGCCTTTGCTGTGGGGCGGACTTTTGAAATTTGCTTATAACTATATTTTTCGGATCGTTTGAACCCGTAGTAGTTTCCCGTCTACCGTGAACTCCACGTGAACACCCCCGAACTCGAATTGATACATTCGCTCGGGATCGTTTTGATATTGGGGTCTGGGATCCTGCGCCAGCACATCCAGCAGAGCCTGCCCTCTACCCTCAGGCAGGAGCGACAATTGTTCGGGAGAACAATCTACCCGCAAAACACCCTCTTTTTGCGTCAGCGCAAAGCCGTCCACCGCGTCGGGATGCGCGTCAACATAAGCCAGATAGGGCTTGATATCGTAAATCGGCGTACCGTCCATCAGATCGGCTCCCGATACCACCAGGATCGGTCCGTCGGGAGTGTGGAGCCGCACCTCCTCCAGTTTCACCGAGGACAGCCCGATGGGACTCGGGCGATAGGGCGCGCGGGTTGCAAATACGCCTACCCGCTTATTTCCGCCCAGCCGCGGCGGGCGGACGGTTGGCGACCAGTCTTTGCCGACGCATTCGGAAAACTGCCAAATCAGCCAAAGATGGGAATATCCCTCGATGCCGCGAAGCGCATCGGGGGAACTAAATTCGGGTTCAAACACGATTGTTGCCCGCAGAGACTCGATCAGCCCGCTCTGTCGGGGAATGCCGAATTTGGTGGGAAATTCGCTGTGAATGCGGGCAATGATCCGCAAAGGTGTAGTTTCCATAATTGCTCCGATCCTGCCGCCGTAGCGGCGATTGTATGAGTAGCCGACCGCGCCAAACGGCGGGGCGCCACGCGGGTTGCCGACTTCAATAGAAGTCCGTGGCAGAGCGACTCGTTCATAGAGGTTTGGAGGAAACCCTTTCGCAAGCAGTTTCCTCCAATACAATTACCGATTCAATATCTGAATGAGAATCTGCACACCCTCGGCAATCTCCTCGTCGGTGATGTTCAGCGGGGGGAGCAGACGGACGGTGTCCGAGCCTGCGGTGAGAATGAGCAGTCCTGCCTCAGCCGCCGCCTTCAGATAGTCAGCGGGAGTACCTTTCACTTGGAAGCCCAGCATCAGCCCTTTGCCCCGCACGCCGCAAACTGCCTTGGGAGCGGCGGACATCACCGACTTGCAGATCAGCTCGCCCTTGCGGGTGACTTCGTCCAAGAAACCGGGGGCATTAAGTTTCTCCAGCACCACCAGCGCGCCTGCCGCCACCACGGGATTTCCGCCGAAGGTGGAGCCGTGCATTCCCTTTCCCAGCGTATCTGCACACTTTTCGCCGCACAGAAAGGCACCGATGGGCAGTCCGCCGCCCAGTCCTTTCGCCAGCGTCAGCACGTCGGGAAGGATACTTGAATGCTGATAGGCAAACAGTTTGCCCGTCCGACCGATGCCACACTGCACCTCGTCTAAAATCAGAAGCAGATCGTGTTCGTCACAGAATTTGCGGAGGGCTTCCAGATAGGAAGTCTCCAGAGGATAGACGCCTCCCTCTCCCATAATCGGCTCTGCCATGATGGCGCAAACATCGGGAGTATACGCCGCCTCCAGTGCTTCCATGTTCCCTGCCTCCACGTAGGCAAAGCCCGTGGGGAAAGGATAGAACCATTGGTGGAATTTTTCCTGTCCGGTTGCCATCAGCGTGTTCATGGTGCGACCGTGGAAGGAGGATCGCAGGGTGAGAATGGTGCCTCTGCCTTCGCCGTATTTATCATAGGAATACTTGCGGGCAACTTTAATGGCACCCTCGTTGGCTTCCGCACCGGAATTGGCGAGGAAAACCCGGGAGAGTCCCGACAGACCGGTCAGTTTTGCCGCCAGCTTTGCCGAGGATTCGGTATAGTAATAGTTGCAGACATGCTGAGCTTTCTGAAGCTGTGCCGTGACTGCGGCGATCCAATCCCCGTCGCAAAGACCAAGGGCATTGACACCGATGCCGCTGGTCAAGTCGATATACCGCTTGCCGTCTGCATCGTACCAAGTTGCCCCCTTGCCGTGATCGACGGCAACGGGCAATCTGCCGTAGGTCTGCATCATCGCGGACTGTTCCAGCGCAACGATCTCGTTATTTGTCATCCTGATTACCTCTTAACTTCTGTAATCGCCATTGATCTTGACATATTCGTAGGTCAAATCACAGCCCCACGCGGTGGCGTATTCCAAACCGCTCTTCATGTCTACGTCGATGTAGATGATCTTCTGCGTCAGGATCTTCTTGGCAACATCCTCGTCAAAAGGAATGCCCCGACCGTTGACGCAAACGGGAATCGATCCCTCTGAGCTGCGGAAGGATACATCCACCTTGTCGGGATCCATCTCCACGCCTGCGTAACCCAGCGCGCAGAGGATCCGTCCCCAGTTGGCGTCCGCACCGAACATTGCCGCCTTCACCAGAGAGGAGCGAATAACCGATTTTGCCAGCACCTTTGCATCTGCGTGGGTGGCAACACCCGAAACGGTGCATTCCAACAGTTTGGTGGCACCCTCGCCGTCGGCGGCAATCGCCATTGCCATATGACGGCAGAGGAGGAAAAGCGCGGATTTGAAGGTTTCAAAGGCATCGCCCTCGGTGTCGATGAGCGCGTTTTCGGCGCATCCCGATGCCAGGACGGTCACCATATCGTTGGTGGAGGTGTCACGGTCCACGCTGACCATGTTGAAGGTGTCGCTGATGGCGTATTGCAAAGCCTTCTGCAGGAGCGCGGGAGTGATGGCAACGTCAGTGGTGATAAAGCCCAGCATCGTTGCCATGTTAGGTTCGATCATTCCGCTTCCCTTGCAGATACCGCCCAGAGCGACGGTCTTGCCGTCCAGTTCAAAAGAGAAGGAGAACTCTTTCTTCTTGGTATCGGTGGTCATAATGGCAGTAGCGGCGGCATCGCCTGCTTCTTCATCGTTCCACAGCGCGTGCTTGAGGGGACGGATCGCCGCCAGAATTGGCTCCAGAGGCAGGGGAACGCCGATGACGCCGGTGGAAGCGACGATTATGTCGTCGGGGGAAATGCCCAGTTCTTCTGCCAGCGCATTGCAGGTTGCCTCGGCTTTCTCGTAGCCGTCGGAGTTGCAGGTGTTGGCGTTTCCGCTGTTGCAGATCACAGCCTGAGCAAAGCCGCTCGCAAGGTGCGCGCGGGTTACACCTACGGGCGCGGCGTAGACTTTATTTTGGGTATACACGCCTGCGGCTGCACAGGGGACGTCCGCTACGATCAGAGCGATGTCTTTTTTGCTGGTGTTCTTCCGAATGCCGCAGTGCATACCGGCGGCGCGGAATCCTTTTGCGGCGCATACGCCGCCTTTGATCTCGGTCAGTTTCATGGTATAAGATCCTTTCGGTAATGATCAGATAGCAGGGGGAATCAGGTCGATGCCGGTAGTCTCGGCAAGTCCCATGCGCAGATTCATATTCTGGATCGCCTGTCCTGCGGCACCCTTGAACATATTGTCGATGACAGAGGAGACGATCAGCGTTCCCGTCCGCTGGTCGGCGTGGAGAGAGATATCACAGTAGTTGGACAACCGCACGTTCTTAACGTTGGCATAGGAGCCAAGGGGAAGCACGCGGACGAAATGCTCGTCCTTGTAAAAGTCACAGTAAGCGGCGTGGATGGTGGCAAGATCGGTCTTCATCCTGCAGTAGATGGAGGACTCGATGCCGCGATTGAGGGGAAGCAGATGGGGGACAAAGGTAATCTTCATGTCCTTTCCGGAAAGATGAGAGAGCGTCTGCTCAATCTCGGGCGTATGGCGATGAATGCCTGCTTTGTAAGCAGCAAACGCCTCGTTGGTGTCGGGATAGTGAGTCCCTTGGGTGAGTCCGCGCCCTGCGCCCGTGACACCCGACTTGGAGTCGATGACGATGCCGTCGGTCTCCACCAGTCCCTTGGTCAGCGCGGGAGCAAGTCCCAATGCGATGGATGTGGGGTAACAGCCGGGATTGGCGATGATCTTCTGCTCCTTTACTGCACCTCTGTGGAGTTCGGGGATACAGTAGATTGCATCGGCGTGCAGTTCGGGGCAGGTATAGGATTTCTGATACCATTTTTGGTAGTCGGCTTCGTCTTCCAGACGGAAGTCCGCACCAAGGTCAATGAGAATCGCCCCTGTCTTGGCGCATTCTGCCGCCAGCGGCTCGGACAGCCCGTGGGGCAAAGCGGCAAACACCACGTCACACTGCTCTGCCATCGCATCGGCAGAGGTCAGCGGCATCTCGCACACCGACGCCAAATTGGGGTAGACCTCTGATATCTTCTTTCCCTCAAAGGAAACCGAAGAAATGGCGACCAGTTCTGCCGCCGGATGGGTTAAGATCAATCGAACCAGTTCGGCGCCCGCATATCCGGTAGCACCGACGATTCCTACGCGAATTTTCATCTGTTTATCCTCCTTCGCCGAAAAAACTCGGCAAATCCTCTGCCCGAGATAACTCTGCCAAGCCGAACCGATGGGGGCAAATGATCCTCTCCATACTACTCGGGCATCTTCCAAACGATACGCGACAATCTCTGCCGCAGGGACAGTTTATCACACGAGATGGGTTCCTCGTGAACAATACCCTATTATAACGCTTTTTTTTCCAAAATGCAATAGGGGAAATGAATATTTATGCAAATTTGATGAATATTTTTTCATTCATTCCGCACAAATGGCAGGATTTGTATTCCAAATCCGTATTATAGCATAAACCACCGCGAAATACAAGATTTTCATCGCAATTTTTCCGCAAAAAAGCGTAAAATTTCATTGCGGCAGAATGATTTTAGCGTTCTGCCGTCGGGAAAAACAAAAAAAGGTACGGTCAATCAATGAAACGATTCTATCAAAGGGGATTTTGCCGTGTGCTTTGTTTTGCGCTGGCGATGTTCAGCGGCTTATTCGCTCTGCCGGGCGCATTTGCGGCAACCGACACCACCCCTTACAACTGGTACTGCAAAAACAACAGTACCCACACGCCGCCGACGCTGGACAGCGATCAACGGTGGATCGAGGGCTACGACGCCTATTACCTCGATCATTCGGTAAAAAAAGACGATCAGGTGATCTATCTCACCTTCGACGCGGGCTATGAAAACGGCAATGTTGCTAAGATCATGGACGTGTTGCAAAAGCACAACGCGCCAGGCGCTTTCTTCATTTTGGACAATCTCATTACCCGCGCTCCCGATCTGGTGAAGCGGATGCAGGCGGAAGGACATCTGGTGTGCAATCACACCAAACGCCATCCCGACATGACCAAGATCAGCGACCGCAAGACCTTCGCCGAGCAACTCGACACGCTGGCGGCACATTACAAGGAGCTGACCGGTTGCGAGATGGCAAAGATCTACCGTCCCCCCGAAGGGCGGTACTCGAAACAGAATCTGGAATACGCCAAGTCTATGGGCTACAAGACGGTCTTCTGGTCCTTCGCCTACGCCGATTGGGACAACAACCGTCAGATGAGTGAGGACGCGGCGCTGGAAAAGATTCTTGCCCACACCCACAACGGTGAGATCATGCTGCTCCATCCCACCTCTGCCACCAACGCGGCGATCATGGACAGACTGCTGACCAAGTTGGAGGCGGAAGGCTACCGCTTCGGTAAGCTGACCGAGTTATGGGACTGAGCAGAATGCGCCGGAGCAGTATGCTCCTCTCCCGCAGGATCTGTGCTCTGCTGCTGGCTACCCTGAGCCTTGGGCTGACGCTTCCGATGGGAAGCACAGTACCGATCACGGCAAAGGCGGAAGAGACTCCGACGCCCAAGCGGATCGCGCTGACCTTCGACGACGGTCCTTCCGACCGTTACACCGGGGAGATCTTGGATATTCTGAAGGAATACGGGATCAAAGCCACCTTTTTCGTGGTGGGCGTCAACGCGGAAAAATCACCCGATCTGCTTCGTCGGATCGTCGCGGAGGGACATGAGGTGGGCAACCACACCTATTCCCATCCCCATCTGCAAAAGATGAACCAGTCCACGCTGGCAGAAGAACTTGCCCGCACCGAAGCATTGATCGAAAAGATCGCCCACTACCGCCCAACGCTCTTCCGACCGCCCGAGGGAGTCGTCACCACTTCGGTGAAGACTGCCGCTCAAGACGGCGGATACCGTTTGGTGCTTTGGAGCGTGGACACCCGCGACTGGGCACTGAACCCTGTTGCCAATATCCTGCAAACGGTCAAACGCCAAGCGGCGGACGGAGGGATCATTCTCTTCCACGACTGGGTTGCCGGGAAAAGTCCCACGCCTGAAGCACTCCGACAGGTAATCCCTTGGCTGAAAGCAGAAGGATACACTTTTGTCACGGTGTCGGAGTTATAGGCATAGAAAAACCGCCCACCTTGCGGTGGGCGGCTCGGATACTATATTACATCGTTACGAAGATGAACTTCAAAATGAACAAAACAGAAATGACGGTAATCGGAATGTCTTTCTTCGTGTATTTGCCGGTGATGAGCGTGATCAGCGTATACGCGATTGCGCCGATACCGATACCATTGGAAATGGAGTAGGTCAGAGGCATCATGATCAGTGCCAGGAATGCGGGAACGGCGGAGCGAATATCACTCATATCCACCTTCGCAAATCCCTTGAGCATCAAAACGCCTACATAAATCAGCGCAGGTGCGGTTGCACAAGCAGGAACGATGGAAGCCAAAGGAGAAAGGAAGAGGCAGATTGCAAAACAGATAGCGGTCACCAGAGAACTCAGACCGGTTCTGCCGCCTGCGCCAACTCCTGCAGCGGACTCAACGAAGGTAGTGCAGGTAGAGGTACCGCAAACTGCACCTGCTACGGTGGCTACAGAGTCACAGGTCATGCACTTGTCCACATCAATGGGGTCACCGTTTTCGTCCAACAAATTTGCCTGAGCAGCTGTGCCGTACAGCGTACCGATGGTGTCAAACATATCTACCAAACAGAAGGTGATAACCAGCAGAATTGCGGAGAACACACCGCCGACAATTTCACCGGTGAAGGCTGCTTTCCAGGAATCGGGCTGGAATACGCCGGTAATGCCGACCTCTGCGAAATCCTTGAAGGTCTGTCCAATCTGACCCATGTCAAACGAAGGCAGAGTCCAGTTGACCAGATAGTACAGGACAGTAATGCCGGCGATGGAGATGAGTACAGCACCCTTCACCTTGAACTTTTCCAGTATAGCAATCACAATCAGACCCAGCAGAGCCAACAGAGCGGGAAGAGCAACTGCCTTGAAGGTGTCGTTTTCCAGTGCGCCGTGAATGTCCACGAACTGCACCAGGGTGTACTGATTGGCTTGAATGATGCCCACGTTCTGGAAGCCGATGAAGGCGATAAACAGACCGATCCCTGCGGAGATCGACTTCTTCAAACAATCGGGGAGCGCTCTGGCTACTTTGGAACGCAGACCGGTAACAGAGAGAATCAGGAAAACGAAGCCGGATACCAGAATGATTACCAGACCGGCGTGGTAGCCCTTGATCACATCACCGCCCGAAATCAGTGAGGGCAGGATAAAGGAAACGAAGAAGAAGGAGTTCAGTCCCATGCCGCACGCCTGTGCAAAGGGCATTTTGGCATAGAATGCCATGAGCAGAGTGCCAATGACTGCTGCCAAAATAGAAGCAACATATACGGCATTCCAAATTTTTCCGAGATCACCCGCGGTATTAAAGCTGACAATCTGATTGGGATTGGTAATGACGATATACGCCATCGCAAAAAAGGTTGTCAGACCGGCGATGATCTCGGTGCGAATGTTTGAGCCTCGCTCAGAGATTTTGAAAAACTTGTCCATAAGTTTCTCTCCTCAAAAGATAAATTTTCCCGAAGCGTACGCCGCTTCGAAGAAGTTGTTTCCATTATAACACATCTTTCGACGGTTTGCAACAGTTTTTCAATATTTATACAAGATTTGTTCATATTTTTTGACCAAGATTTGTTCATATTTTTTGACAAAGCAAAAGCACCGTCCGCGGGCGGTGCTTTTCGCTATGCTTACCGTGCAGTCTTGCGCATGACGATGGCAGAACTGTTGTAATACTTCAGCGCCTTCAGCGACTGAGCAGTGGCTTGGAAGAAGACGATGGTCTTTTTGCCCGCATCGTCGGTGTGCAGGGCAAAGTACAGATCGCAGCAATCCATGGAAGGAACTGCCTCTACGCGGTTGTCGGCGGCAAATTCGTCTGCCTCTTTGCTGTATTCCTCGTCGTAGGGAGCAATCAGCGAGAGTTCCTTTACCTTTGCTTCGAACAGCTTGACTTTTCTCTTACCGCCCATGACCTTTTCCACGGTCAGGACGCTGGCGTCCACGGTAAAGCTGTATTCGATGGAAACGATGGGCCAAGTGAAGAAATAGAGCATCCAAGCGGCAGAGGGAGCCAGCGCAAAGAGCGGAATCGCCAAAATGCCGAGATGGGTAATGTTATTGAATATGATCACCATCGCCAAAAGCAGAGCGAACACGCCCAGATAACTGAGCAACATGAGGAGCCGCTGCATTTTGTACTGCCCTTCCACCTTTTTTGCCACTACGTATTCGGCGTAGTTGCTGCTGCCGTATGCGTCGTCCGCCCGGGCAACGATATCGTCACGAACCTGTTTTTTTGCCATGATATTTCTCCTGTTATGTAAAATAATTTCTAAAACATAGTTTACCACAAATGCGCCGCATTTGCAATGGGTAAAAGAGAATTTTGTCAGGATTTTTGATTGGTGAAATTTCACAAATATGGAACAAAAGCCTTGTATTGATTGTCAATGGAAATTAATGTTACAGTGTGATATAATGAATATGAAAGAAATTGGCCGTTTTTCCATCAACACTTTATAAGGAGGATCACGCAATGAAAAGAAACCGCATATTCCGTACGCCCACCACAAAAGAAAAGCTGATGAGGAAAAATGCGTCCCTCTCTGTCCCGAAAGCCGCCCTCTCGATCGTTTTGTCAGCACTCCTTCTCTTTTCCATTGCAGCCTGCGCAGAGGAAAGTCCCGATGCCGGAAGACGGGCAGATACCACTACTGCCGCGACAACTGTGACGCAAGACTCCGGCGGCGACATTGCGCAGCTGCTTTATCCCTGCGAGATACCTGACGGATATACTTACCCCGACGGTACGGCGAAGTATTATACGGATCAGGGAATATGGCTGAAGGAGGACTTCTACCGCCCTGACATTATCTGGATCGGGCAAACACTGGTCACAATGGCTCTTCCCGCAACGGGAACGGTTCGGTACTTGACCGACGACAACGGCTCTCTGTCTTATCCCGACACGCTTCGTGCCTTCAGTGTCGGACTGTACTGTGAGGGCGATCCTGCCAACGAACCCAAAGTGGACGAGGATAAACTGATCGCCTATCTGACCGGGCTTGGCTTTGAGTTGTTGGAGGTCACAACCGAGTTTAACACACCGATCTTCGCGGGAACGGGGCGTGCCATCGAGGCAATGGATTGCACCGCCCTGCAAAACGCCATCGGATGGTCGACCCAATACGGCATCGATATTATCTTTCAGAATCAGGAGCGTCACTCTCACACGGAAAACCCGCCCGAAGGAAAGCTTTGGTCTTGCGGTTATCCCACCGAAGTGGAGATCGCGCCTTAACGCTCCCGCGTCTTGCCCATGGGGAGTGTTTTCCTCTCCGAAAGGTAGGATTTGGGCACAGGGGACGGAGAAACCGTCCCCTTTTTCGTCAAATCGTATGAAAACGGTGCGCCGTTCTTGTGCGATACTACAAAAATCGACTTTTGCGCGAAGATGGGATGAAAAAACGTAAAATTTGTGCTATAATATGAACATCCTATAAATCTGAAGGAGATTTGACCTATGAACAAAAAAGAATTGATTCGCGCCGCTGCCGAGGCTACCGGCATGACCCAGAAGGACTGTGCAGCCGTACTGGATGCACTGCTGACCGCTACTGCGAAGGAACTGGCTTCCGGCGGTGAAGTTGCCGTTACCGGATTCGGCGCTCTGCGCGTAAAAGACCGCGCTCCCCGCAAGGGCATCAACCCCAAGACCGGCGAGCAGATCGACATTCCCGCCGGCAAGAGCGTATCTTTCAAGGCAGGCTCTGCTCTGCTGGACGAAGTCTGCGGCAAGTAATCCATGAAAGGGCTGCTCCGTCGTCCTCTTGCGATCTGCTCTGTCCTGTTCCTGCTTTTGCTGTTTACAGCCTTTTGTTGCGGCAGTGCCTATGCACTGCCGCTCTGCATTGGAGCGTTTCTTGCCGCCCTCTTGACCGTCGGCACGGGATTATTGTTTACCAAAGGCGGCTCCCGCGTGCGGCGAGGGCTTTTTCTGGGAGCGGGACTTTTGATCGCGGCATCCCTTGCATTTTTCTCCGCGGATCGGGTGGATCGGTTCGGTCTGCACCATCGCGCCGACCCCTTGGACGGCGCCGTCGGTGAGGCGGTGCTGACCATCAGCAAAGTGGAATATTCGACCTCATATTCTACTACATTGCTTTGCAAACTTCACACCTTTGACGGCGTTGAAACAGAGATCACCGGTCGCGTTCGGCTCCCCTATGCGGCAAACCTCACGACCGGCGACCGAATCGCTCTGACCGCAGAAATAACGGTTCTTTCCCCCGCAGGTCAGCGACTTGCCGAGTGTTACGACTATTCCCAAGGGATCTTCTTCGAGGCAGTCGCCGATGAGGAGGAATACCGTCTGCTGTCCCACGAGGAGCAGTTTCCCGACAGTTTTCTTGCAAACCTGCGCAAGACGCTCCGCCGACAGTTCTATCCTTATCTCAGCGACGAGGATACGGGACTGGTCACTGCTCTGCTGATCGGGGACAAATCGGGGCTGTCCGATGAGACGTCCCGACAGTTCCGCAATCTGGGCATCTCCCACACGCTGGCGGTCAGCGGTCTCCATCTGGGGATTCTCTGCGGCAGTCTGCTCTGGATCTTCCGCAAACTCCGACTCCCCCGCAAACTGCGCTTTCCCATTTTGCTCCCGCTGCTACTGTTTTATATGGTGATCGTCGGCTCGCCGTCGGTCTATCGGGCAGGCGGGATGGCTCTGCTTTTGCTTGCCGCCTATCATTTCGGCAGACGGCAGGATCCTCTGACCTCTCTCTTTGCAACGGTATCGCTGATTTGTCTCCTCTCGCCCGAATCAGTGCTGGATGTGGGCTTGTTGCTCTCCTTTTTTGCCACCTTCGGCATTCTGCTGATCGCCGTGCCGCTGATGGGACGGATGCGCTCGCTCCCCCGCCTGCCCAAAGCCGTATTGTCTGCATTGACGGTTACCGGGGCGGCTACATTGTTCACGCTTCCCTTTTCAGTGTGGTATTTCGGGGAATGGGCGATCCTCTCGCCTCTTGCCAATCTGCTGTTGGTGCCGATGATCACCCTGCTTCTCTACTTGGCACCGATTCTGCTGATCACCTCCCCTATCGCACCCTTGGCAACTGCGCCCGCATTTCTGATCGGCATTCTTGCCGACCTTCTGCGGACGGTGGGCGATTTCTTCGGTAGCAGTGACCGTCTGCTCCTGCCCCTCATTTATCCCGTTATCGGATGGATCGCGGCGGTCGCCATCGCCGTGACGGCTGTTCTGTGCTTCTTCCGCAAAACGCGCCCGCTGACATTGGCGGTTGCAGTCCTCTTTCTGTCGGTCTCCGGCGGGTATTGTGCGTATCACGCCCACGCGCTGACCGATGTCCGCAATGTAGTTTGGCTGGAGGAGGGAGAGAACCAATGTCTGACCGTCACCGCAGGCACGCGGGCGATGCTGGTGGATCATTCGTCGGGCACCTACGCCTTTTTAGGCTCCGCCGCAGACACGGCAGAGGGCGATCCGCTGATTCGGATGGATACGCTCATCCTGACTCATTACCGCTATCGGCAGATCTCCACACTGACGCATCTTTTAGAAGAAGGGCATCTGGAATTTCTGATTCTCCCCGCCCCATCCGAGGAGGACTGTAACACCGCCTATACCCTTGCTGAGCGCGCATCCCGCGCAGGATGCGAGGTTCTGTGGTACTCTGTGGAAAATCCCTGCATCAGCTATCACGACATCGAGCTTGGCTTCACTTTCGTGGAGTGGGATGAATATGTTCCCCGCACGGTAACCGTCTGCCAAGACGGCGTGCGGCAGACCTTTGCGCTTTCTGTAAAGGGTGCGCCTGCCGCTGAATAAATCGCTCCGAAGGCTCCCATACTATGGATATTCATCCAAGTATGGGAGTGTTTTTATGGCTACCTCACCCGCAAACCGCCCTATTCTCTTCGGTCACCGCTTTTCAGGTCGGCAACTGGATCGCATCCTGCGCAAGGTCGATCCCGATCACTTCGATCTTGCAGAGATCGCAAAGGAATTGCCCACCCCCTCGCCCCGGGCGATCCGCCGTCTGCGAAAAAGGCTGGAGAGCCGCGCGAAACGACTTCTGCAACGAAAAGAGATCTCGCCCCAGCGGCATCGCACTTTGCTATCAAGGCTGGCAAAGACCGATCCGGACGATCTGGCGGAACACCTCTCCCCCTGTCACGCTCCGCTGGAGACCAAGGACTTCTATCGCCTTTCCGACGCCGCCACCCGCCGCGCGCTCCGTCGGGGGCTTGCACGCTATGCGCGCCGTCACCGTCTGCCCCCCGCCTCTGCCGTGCAACTGTGGAACGGAGAAATGCCCCGCCCGCGGCGAGAGGCGGCGCTCCTGCTTCTGCTACCCATTCTGCCCACTGTCGCGGCGGCTTGGCTGGGATTTGTTTTTCTCCCGCTCCGCGCCGCGTGTCTTTTGCTTCTGACATTGCCCGCCCTCTTCACGGGCGGTTATCTGGGGATCGCCGCGCTCCTGCGAAAACTGCTTCCCGTCACCGCGCTCCCTCTTTTGGAGGATGGCAAAGGACACACGATCCTCACCGTCTGCGTAGGAAGAGCGGCAAAGGCAGAAAGGGCGCTGAACACGATTGCCCGCATCATCGCCTCAGGGCAAGGTGAGGACTGCTTGCTGGTGCTGACCCGCACCGATTCGTCTATTGCCGAGGAAGCAGGAGAGGAGGAAAAAATCGCTGCTATTCGCCGTCGGGTAGACGAGTTGAGTCGCTCCACCGACACGGAGATCGGTCTGTTGGTGCCGCCCAGACGGTATTGTCCCCGCAAATTCGGGAAAGCCCGCTATCTCGGCGACCTCCCCCTGAGTGAACTGGCGGTGCTGATCTTCCGCTTTGCCGACAGCAAAGAAAATCCGCCCGAGGCGGTCTGTATCCTGCCCGCCGACGGCATTTCCCTGCCCGATAGCAGTGAACGAATGGCGGCGGCGCTCTTTCATCCCCTTTGCAGGCAGGATGCGCTGGTCTATCTTTCTCCCGCCGATTCCCCGCTCCCCGAAAGCCGTCTTTCCGCGCTTCGGCAATGTCTTTTGCAAAAGTTGGATGCGCCCGCCGATCTCACCGGATGGGGGCTTTACCGCACCGATGCACTCCGCGCGTTAGCAGAAGGGAAACTGCCCTCCACGCGGCTGGCACCCCAACCGCTTTGCGTTCCAAGCGGAGCGCAAATTGCCTGCTACACCGCGCCGATCCGACAGACACCCACCTTACTTCCCATTCTGCGCATTACCCTTCCGATCTGCCGCGCACTGCTCCTGTTTGGTGCCATAGCCGCAGATCTGCCTATCCGTTTCGTCCTGCTCCTATGGATCGCCGCATCCACCGATCTGCTCTTTTGCGCACTTCTGTCTCTGCGCCCCAACCGCCGCTTCTTCCTCTACACACTTCCCGCTTGGCGGAAAATCGCAGTTGCCTTTTTTCACCGCACCGCGCTCCCCATGGCATCCCTCCTGCGTCTGATGGGCAGGGAGAGCCTGCAAGGCAGGAAGAACCTGCAAGGACTGTGCGTTCTCTCTCTGTTTTACGGCGGGGCGATCATCGCTACCGGTGCGCCGCTCTCTTTTCTTGGGGTGTGCATATGTGTCGCTCCCCTGCTGATGGGCGACGATCCTCACAAGGCAGATCTGTCCCCCGATGCCAAGGCGGCGTGCCACGCGCTGGCGGGAGAACTCTATCCTTTATTGAAAACGCCCGTCCTCGGTCTGCCGCCCGCCTACCTGGACGATGCGGGTCAGCAGGGTCCTTATACCACCCCCTCTGTGCTGGGACTCTGTCTTGCGGCAGAGGTTGCCGCCTGCGATGTGGGGCTGATCGATCCCTACACGCTGGAGCGGCGGGTGAGCCATCTGCTGGATCAAATTGAACAACTCCCCACCCGATGCGGACTTCCCTACGCCCGCTACACGCTCCAAACAGGGGAGTTTTACAAGGACGGTCGGGTGGACACCGCCGAGGCGGGGCTGTACGCCCTCTGTCTGGCTGCGGTCAAAGCAGGTCTGCGGGAACACGCAGAGCGTCATCCTTCGCTTCTTCCACTTGCCGAGCGCATCGCTCATCTGTCAGCACAGATGGATTTCACCCTGCTCTTTTGGGAGGACGGCACCCTTTGTCGGTCATACACCCCCGAAGGGGAGCGAGAAGGACGGCTGTCTGATCTGTTGGGGATCGGAGGACCTGCTCTGTTTGCCGCTCTGGCATCGGACAGCGCCCGCGGGATGAGCGGCAAACAGAAAATTGCCGCATGGTACGCCCTCGCCGCACCTGCCCGATGCCGCGGCGGACATTGTCTGATACTGTCGGAAAATGGCTCCCTTGGCGACTATCTGCTCACCGATTTT
Organism: Eubacteriales bacterium; assembly: GCA_051867925.1. Taxonomy (GTDB): domain Bacteria; phylum Bacillota; class Clostridia; order Oscillospirales; family CAG-272; genus CAKSQF01. The sequence continues at coordinate 11,178 of JBJDZI010000115.1, read as the reverse complement.
CTTCTGCCCGCACCGGAGGAAGGACTGATTCGGGATGCCACCCGCCGTGCCGTCCGTGCCGCTCTGCGGGAAGGGCGCAAAGAAAGCCGTCCCACCGTCTCCGATTGCGAGGAAGGCTCCCGCAAAACGGCAATCTGCCTGCACAGTCTCACCCGCTGGCCAAGACTGTCCCGCTCTCCCCGCCCCATTGCCATGGGCATAAAGTCCCTTCGCCATACCGACGGATACCTGCAACAGTCTCCGCAAACTCTCCTGTTTTGCCTGCTTCTGCGGGATCGCCCCCATCTTGCCCTCTCCCATCTGCGGCATCTGCAACAGACCGACCCGTTATGCGGACTGGGCGATCCTGCCCATCCCGGGCAAACCCGATCGTCTGACATCGCCCTTTCACTGGTCGCCTTGGCAGGGGCGATCACCGGGCGGCAGATATCCCGACGGCTTGCCTCACTTCCGCGGTTCGGCGCACTCCTGCCGCTGCTGGGTCGATCTGCCGATTCGGCAGTCCGAGACGAGGTGCTTCCCGCCGAGCCGCCGAGTCGCCGCTCTGCTCCCTCCGCGCCCTCGGTAATTTTGCTGGGAGATGCCCGCAACGGTCTGCTGACGGCGGGCGGGCGATGTCTCTCTCTTTGGCGGGACGGCAAGCCGCTGACCGCTTCCTTTTCGGCGGCGGCTCCCTTCACCGCGGGCAGACCGTCGGGGATTCTGATATTGCAGGAGGGGAAGATTTGCCCTCTCCCCTGTACGGTAATCCGTCGAGAGGCGGGCTGTTTTACGCTTGCCGACGGCGGGAATTCCTGCCGCGTCCAAACGGCGGCGGGCGGATGGGTGCTGGAATGGGAGCGAGTCGACTCGTCGGTTGCCGATCTTCGCTTTCTGCTTTGCCCCGCCGTCAACCGTGCCCGCTTGTGGGAAAACACCGTTGCCACCAAAGCGGGCACTTCCATCTGTCTTTGCATCGAATACTCCCCCTCTCTGACGCTGGCGGCGGCAGTCGTGGGAGTATTGGATCCCTTCACCCACGCCGATCCCTCGCCCTTTCCCCGCGGGAGCGGGCAAAGCGCGGAGATCTTTGCCATCCAACCCCGACGGGCGGAGGGGATTATTTCCACTCCCGTCTGCATGATCGGCGGAAAGCTGACCGAGCGGCGCTTTTCTCTTCGTCTGATCACAGCGGCAAGCCGTGATGCCGCGCTGACTGTTTTGCAGGAGACCGCTTGGGGAGCATCAACCGACTGCCGCACGCTTCCTCTACCCGTCCCCGACGGCAGTCCCGCCTCCCGTATACTGGAATGGCAACTGCGCGCGCTGGTTGAGGGCGCGTCTATCCCCGCCGCGATGGCGGTGGGAAGCCCCGGCAGTGATCGGGACTTGCTCGCCCGCTACTTGGAGGGGAGCCGCCGTTTGCTGGCAGAGCGGGGATTTCCGCTATCGGATGCCGCTCCGCTCCCGCTGTCGGTGAACCGCCGCGAGGGCGTGGAGGTGCTGATCACCCATCTGCTTTCCGCCACACCCGTAGATGCCGAAACGCCCCTGCTCCCCGCCGCGGAAGAGATCACCTACCCCGACGGCTTTCCGCATATTCTCCGCGGGCGGGATCACCCCACATCTGCCTTTGCGTACCATAGCGGCATCGCAACGCTGATCGCCTCCCCCGAGGTGCTTCGTTACCGCCCCAACCGAAGCGCACCCCTGTTCTCTCTGACTTTCTTGCTTTGCCGAAACGGACGCACTCTGCTTCTGCCTGCCGCCGCCAAAACGGTAACCTATTCACCCGCCGAAGCGGTCTTTGAAGGGGAAGGGTTTACTCTGCGGGCGGCTCTGCTCCCGCGACTTCCTCTGCTGGCGATTCGTCTGCGAACAAGAGAGGAGTTTCCTCTTGGGGAACTCACTCTCTCGGTCTCTGCTTTGCCGCCGCCTTATCAAGAGGAAGCAAATGAATCTCTTCACGCTCTTCCTGACGGGCGGGTGCTGTTCGTCAGACGGCTCTGTGGAGAGGGAGAAACGCTCCTGCTCATGGGTACTTTCCCCCGCGGGCGGGATCATCTCTACTACCGCGTACGGGAAACGGTCACTGCCCACACGCTTCCCATAATCGTGGAGGAGCAGGACCGCCGTCTGCGCGCCGCCGCTTCCCTTTTGCGGATTGAGGGGGCGGATGTGCCGCCCCTGCCTGCCATCGCTATGGCGGTGCTGGCATCCGACTCGCCCGCGCGGGCACTCCTGTCGCCGCTCTGTGCGCCTGCAGAGGCGGTTGCCGATCTGGTGCGACTGGCAAAGTCGCCTCCCACGCTTCTGCTTCCTATGGCATTGGCACTACGGGTTGCGCTCACCGACAGTACCGATGCCGCAAAACTGCGGATTCCCATAGAGGGCGGTCACACCAGCCTTTATCTCTGCGCCGCCCGTTGTCTGGAACGAGCCATGGAGGAAGATCGGCAAAATCCCCTGCTTCCTCCCGTTGTTGCCGCCCTCGCCCGCCTTGCCGAACGGCTGGGCGATCACACAGGCAAGGAGTTGTACGCTTCCTTTGAGATGAGCGAAGATTCGTCCGCCGCCCGTTGGAACGCCCTGCCCGATGTTTCCCCAAAAACAATAGATCTGCTGGTCAAATTGCAAAGCGGCGCATCCGATGCGGCATCTGCTCTGCAGGATGCGCTCTGTGATCTGCCCGTGTCCCCTCCCATCGCCGATGCCGCCCTGCTCTGGAGCGGACTCCTTTGGGGCGTGCTGGGATTTACTCCCTCTCCCTTCGGGGACGGCTTTTCGCTGGCTCCGCTCTCTGTGGAGCGGGAGACTACCGTTCTGCTCACTTACAAGGGCGAGTGGAGGGTCCGACTGGCTCCCGGAGAGTATCCCCATTGTGCCCGCGCCGATCATCCCGCGGAAATATCCTCATCTACGGAGCAAAAAATCTTTCGAAAACGAAAGATTTCTCTGCAAAACAGTTGCATTGTTCACAAAGATGGTGTAAAATAAAAAGATACTAACGATAACCCCCGATAAGGAGGGATCATTTGATCAGATCCTCATCCGCCTCCCTGCCCGAAATTCAGCCCTCCGAGCAATGGCTGACCGAGCAGGTGCGGCTTCGTTATCTTCCTATGGAGCATTGCAAGGGCAATTACCTTTCCCTGCGCTTTCTGCTCCCCCTGAACAAGATGACTTCCATCCATGCTCTGCTCCCCTACGTTCTGGCGCGGGGCAGTACCGAATATCCCGATATCGACGCCGTGGATCGCGCCGCCGATCTCCTGTACGGAGCCGAGATCTCTCCGATGGTAGGCTCCGAGGGAGAATGGCAGGTCATCGGCTTTTCGGCATCCTTTCTCGCCGACCGAATGGCACCCGACGGATGTCCCATTCTGGAGGGCGTGCTGAACCTCCTCTCCTCCCTGCTCCTCTCTCCCCGCACAAACGGTGAAACTCTGCTCCCCGAATTTGTGGAAAGCGAAAAGGTCAAACTCTGCGACCGACTGCGCTCGCTGAAAGAAAACCCCGATCTCTACGCCATCAAGCGTTCCGAGGAACTGATGTGCCAAGGCGAAGCCTACGCCCGCTACGAGCGGGGCGAGGAGTCGGAAGTGGCGGCAGTAACGCCCGAAGCCCTTACTGCGGCATGGAAATCACTCCTGCGTACCGCACCCCTGTGCATCACTTACGCGGGCGATTGCCCCCTTGAGCGGCTGGTTTCCCTGCTGAGATCCCGCTTCGGCACGCTTTGCGCCGTCCCTGCTCCTCTGCCTCCTACCGAGGTCATCCGAAAAGCCAAAGGCAATCTGCGCCGTTTTTGTGAAAAACTCCCCGGTGGGCAATGCCAACTGATCATCGGACTGCGCTCCGGCTCGGTGATCGGGGAGGAAGATCACGCCGCCTTCTCCCTGCTCTACGCCATGCTGTCCTCCGCTCCCACTGCGCGACTGTTCACCAAGGTACGGGAGGAGCGTTCCCTTTGCTACAATTGCTCCGCCCTCAGCGACTCCCACAAGGGAATTTTGCTGATCACCTGCGGTCTGCGCAAAGAGCGGTTGCAGGAAGCGGAGAATGCCATCTTCGATCAGCTCCGTGCCCTTGCCGACGGGCAGTTTTCCGACGAAGAATTCGAATCCGCCAAACGCTGGCTGATGGGGCGCTACCCTATTTTGGAGGACAGCCCCATTGCGCTGGCGGGCTGGTATTTCAGCCGTAATCCTCTGTCTTTGGCAACGTCGCCCCGACGGGAAGCGGAATGCATCTCTCACGTTGACCGCGATGCGGTCTGCCGTGCGGCAAAGCGGCTGTCTCCCGATACAGTCTACGTTCTGCTGGATCGCTCCCGCAGTGGAAAGGAGGCACGCCGTGAAGACTGAACTTCATCCCCTCACCGGCGAGCGGGCGGTAACCTTCACCCACTCCTCGGGACTTACGGTCTGCGTACTGGAAAAGCCTCTGCATACTTACTACGCTCTGCTGGGCACGCACTTCGGGTCGGTGCATCGGGACGTCAAGATCGACGGCGTTCGCTACGCGCTCCCCGACGGAACGGCGCATTTTCTGGAGCATAAGCTCTTCGATCTGCCCGACGGCAGTGATGCCTGCGCAAAGTTTGCCGCCATCGGTGCCGACGCCAACGCCTTCACCACCTATCTCTCCACCGCCTGCCTTTTCGACTGCACCGAACGGTTTGAAGAAGCACTGGAGGTTCTGCTCCGCTTCGTCACTACCTCCCATTTCACTGAGGATACCGTGGCAAAAGAACTGCCCATTATCAACGAAGAGATCGCCGCCGACAGCGATTCCCCTGCGGAAACGCTGTACAGCGACATTCTGAAAGCCCTTTACCGAACTCATCCCGTGCGCCGTCCCATTCTGGGCAGTCGTTCCACCATCGCCAAGCTGACGCCCGAACTGCTGACTACCGTTCACCGCGCCTTTTACCATCCCGCAAGGCTGACACTTTGCGTTGCCGGGCAGGCATCCGCCGAGACGGTGCGGCAGGTGTGCGACCGTGTCTTTGCAGAGCCGCTCCCACCCCCTCCCGCGGTGGAATTGCTCCCTGTCCGCGAAGCATCCGCCGTCGCCAAAGCCCGCACCGTCCGATACCGGAACGTGGCGCAACCCACGGTGGCATGGGGCGTCAAGCTCCTGCCCGAGGCGGACGAGGAGATTCCCAAAACCGCCGCCGCGATGGAGGTGCTGGGCTTTCTCCTCTTCGGAGAAAGCTCCGCTCTGTCCCACAAACTCTATCGGGACGGAACGATCTCCTCCTCCCTTTCCTTTGAAGCGACCATGAACGACAGCTTCGGCCATCTGATCGTCTTCGCCAACACCGACCACCCCGAGGAGACCCTCGCCGCACTGCGCTCTTCGTTGGACGGCTTTGAGACCCCCGATCCGGAGGAATTTCTTTCCTGCCGCCGCATGGAACTGGGCGATCTCTTCCGCTCGCTGGACTCCACCGAGGAATTTGCCTCGGACTATCTCGCCCACCGTATGGAGGGCAGTGATCTGTTCGCTTACGCCGACGCTCTGTTGGCACTGACCCCCGCGGATCTGACGGCACTTGCCGACCGTCTGCGGGATCCTACCCATTCGGCGGAGGCACTGATCCTCCCCAAACTTTGAAAGGAGCATATCCATGGAAAAAATCCACAAGATCTCGTTCCCCGGTCTGGGCATCGGGGAGTTTGAAATCGACTCCCTTGCCCTGGAGTTTATGGGGCTGTCGGTTGCCTGGTACGGCGTCATCATCGTCACCGGCATTCTGCTGGCGGTTCTCTACATCTACCGCCGCGGCAAACGCCTCAAACTGCTGATGGACGATCTCATTGACGTCGCCTTCTGCACCGTTCTCCCCGGTATCGTGGGTGCCCGCCTTTACTACGTCTTCTTCGACTGGCTAAAACATCCGAATGAATACAAGAGCCTGCTGGACGTGGTCGCTGTCTGGAACGGCGGACTTGCCATTTACGGCGGCATCATTTTCGGTGCGCTGGGCTGTATGCTGGCACTCCGCTGGAAAAAGATCCGCATCCCCGCCTTCTTCGACATCCTTGCGCCTGCCGTTCAGATGGCACAGGCCATCGGCAGATGGGGCAACTTTACCAACACCGAAGCCTTCGGTAGTGAGACCACTCTCCCTTGGCGAATGAAACTGGAGTGCGTAGGACACAACTGTTCGCTCATTACCAACGGGATGGAAGTCCATCCCACCTTCCTGTACGAATCCCTGTGGAATCTGATCGGATTCGTTTTCCTCACCTTCTACTCCAAGAAAAAGAAATTCGACGGCGAAATTCTTCTGCTCTATCTGGGTTGGTACGGTCTGGGAAGAATGTTCATCGAGGGACTTCGCACCGATTCGCTTTACATCGGCGGACTGAAGGTCTCCCAATGGCTGGCGGGCGCTTGTCTGGTCACGGCGATTGTCCTGCTGGTGATCTTCTACTTCGTCAAAAAGGTGCGCACCGTTGCCGACTGCATTTACCTCCCCGGATCCAAGCGTTACAATGAAGTGATGAATGCCGCTGTCGCGCCCGCACCCGAGAACTCTACCGCATCTGCAAATTCCGAAGAAAACGCGCAAGAGGCTCCCTTTGATCCCTACGATCCCGGCGAAAAGGACGGAGACTTCCCCACTGACCCGAAAAATAATCCAACAACCCCCGAGGAGGATAACGATGGCAATGATCATTGACGGCAAGGCGATCTCCGCCGCCGAACGAAACACAATTAAAGAAGAAACTGCTGCATTCACGGTGGCAAACGGCTTCGCGCCGGGACTTGCCGTCATCATCGTAGGCGAGAATCCCGCTTCACAGGTCTATGTCCGCAACAAGCACAAGGCCTGCAACGAGGTGGGCTTCCTCTCCCGCGTGTACGAACTTCCCGAAGCCACCACTCAGGATGAACTGAACGCGCTCATCGACACCCTTAATGCTGACAACGCCATCCACGGCATCCTCTGTCAACTTCCCCTACCGAAACACCTCTGCGAGAGCGAAGTCATCGCACGCATCTCCCCCAAAAAGGACGTGGATGCGTTCCACGTGCAGAACGTCGGCCGCATCATGCTGGGCGATTACGATTTTCTCCCCTGCACTCCTGCAGGCGTGATGGTTCTGCTCCGCGAGGCAGGCGTGGAGATTTCGGGCAAAGAGTGCGTGGTGCTGGGGCGCAGTAACATCGTAGGCAAGCCCATGGCAATGCTCCTGCTCCAAGCCAACGGCACCGTCACCATCTGCCATTCCCGCACGAAAGATCTGGCGGAGGTGACTCGCCGCGCCGACATTCTGATCGTTGCCATCGGCAAAGCCAAATTCATCACCGGCGATATGGTCAAGCCCGGTGCGGTGGTCATCGACGTGGGCATGGATCGGGATGAAAACGGCAAACTCTGCGGAGATGTAGATTTTGCGTCGGTGGAGCCTGTGGCATCCGCCATCACCCCCGTTCCCGGAGGCGTGGGTCCAATGACCATCACCATGCTTCTGCGCAACACCCTGACCGCCGCCAGGCGCGCCGCAGGAATCGGTGAATAAGCCGTCCTAATAATACTGCACTTGCCTTTGTAAAAAGTGTACCTGCTAATGGTGGGTACACTTTTTGATTTATGCATATCAGCCAAAATCAAACTTGATTATTTGTAAAAACAGACGATTTTTCACAATATTGTGAATATACATTGACAAAATAAGTAACAAAATGTTAAAATACAGGTAATCTAACGTGGATTTGTCAAGGGATAAATACACGAATTTTCGGAGGTAAATCATGAAACGATTGATCACATTTCTTCTGATTGCAGCAATGCTGATCTGTATGCTCCCTGCATTCACGATGACCGTATCCGCCGCAGAAGAACCACAGCAAGGACTGAACGCAACGATCTGGCAATCGGTCGCTGATGTTGAAGAAGGCGAATCCGGTCACGCAGACGGTCTGAGACGGATGATGGGCTGGCACGGCAAAGGACAGTCCACCAGTTACGAAACCAACGAGTGGTTTGATGCAACTATCAATCAGATCATCAAAACATCCCACAAGTGGTCTACCGTCGGCGACGGACAATACACCTTCGCGCAGGGCTTCGACCGGGACTCCTACAAGGCTGTTTCCAAGGTCAACAGCGACAACGAGTACCTCGTGCAGTGGACCGGCACCATGAGAGCCACTACTGCAGGCACCTACACCTTCATCGGCAATGCGTTGGACAACGGCGTTGCCATCTTCGTAGACGGCAAGAAAGCCTTTGAATGGTGGGGCCCCGACTCCTGGTTCGAAAACGAATCTCTCCTGTCCAAGTACACCTTTACCATTACCGAGGAACAGGTAGGCAAGGATATTCCTTTCGAAATGTGGTTCATGGAACTTTTCGGGGATGAAAGACTGAAGATGTCCGTTACCGCAGACGGCACCGCAGAAGGTCAGAAATCCATGGCGGACGCAGGTCTTGCCTTCTCCCTTTCCGCAACCTACTACACCTACCTGCTCAAGGGTGACGAGTACGACGATCTGACGCAGTATATGACCACGGGCGAAGGAAAAGACGCTTCCAACGCCGCCAACCATACCTTTACCGAATCACAGCTTGCCTCGATGAAAGGCGAGATGCTGGAGGTAGGCACTTCCGTAATGGCAAATCCCGACAGCTCCAATTTCTATCAAAAGTGGGAGTTTGAGCAGTTTGGCGCACATTATGACTGCTTCATCATCGAATATACGGGCTATTTGACTCCCATGCTGTCCGGCGAGTATCAGTTTGGCACCTCCAAGGTTGACAACTGCTACATTCTTCAGCTGAAGATCGACGGCGAGTGGAAGACTGTATATGAATTCTGGGCGAAGGGCATCTGGAATGACTCCTATACCACTTATTCCGCAGACAAATTCAATCTGACCGCAGGCACCTCTTACCAGCTTCGCGCAGTCTTCCTGGAACTGGACGGCGGCGAGCCTTTGGTTACCCGATATAAGATCAACGGCAACGAATACGATACATCCGGCGTGCTGTTCACCACGGAGCCTTACGCGGCAGGTCAGGCACCTACCAAAGATCTGATTTTCGATGCCGGCAGTGAGTGGAAATATCAGCTTGGCTCTATGGAAAACGGCGTTGCACCTGCCGCTCCCGAAGGCTGGCCCCAGTCTATTGCATCCACTATGCAGACCGGTACTACGCCCATCAAGGACGAGTGGACCACCTCTGATACTCCCGCCGACGGTACGCAGGTCAACGCTTATATCTGGCTTGCCAAAGAATTCACCGTTGACAGCGTCGACGATTACAAAAACATTCCGCTGATGGCAGATATGTACTTCGATGATGACATCAGAGTCTACATCAACGGCACCGAGGTCTACAACTACTCCCGTTGGAACACCGGTATGACCGCCTACAAACTGATGGCAGACGCTTCCGAACTTTTGGTAGAAGGCAAGAACATCATCGCCGTCAGCCTGCATCAGCATCACGGCGATTGGAACTTCAATATGCGTCTCTACACTACCAACGCCGACACCTCTGCTTACTTCCCCATGTACGTTGCAGTTGATACTGCCGACGAGTTGATCGCTTACGCGAATATGGCAAGCACCGTATACGCTACCGATCGCAATGCCACTCACTCGGCTATTCTGGACATCACCGCAGATATCAGCATGAAGGGCAAGGTATGGTCTCCCATCACCGGCTTTATGGGTGATATCAAGGGCAACGGCCACACGATCAGCGATATCGTCTATATCAACGAAAGCATCGACGGCAACAAGGGACTCATCGTCAATGATCTGGTCAATTACTGGTTAGACAACCAGCCCGTTGAAAACGGTACCATCCGTGATCTCACCGTCAAGAACAGCCTGCTGTACGCTCCCAATACCCAATGGAATGCTGTGGGCGGCATCGCAGGCAAACTGGATCGCGGCTGTATGTACAACTGTACTGTGGACGATGTCACCGTCATCGGCGGCGACTGGACCGGCGGTATCGTCGGACGTTCGGAAAGCGGTTCGATCAACGGTGCTTTGGAAACGCCCGTTATGGACTGCACCATCAAGAATTCCACCGTCATTGCCAACACCACCACTTCCACCGCCAACAAGGCGATCGGCGGCATCGTGGGTACCAACGACAGCCGATCCAAGCTGCTTTTGGGCAATTACATCATGGAAAATGTCGTGATCATGTGCGATGACAGCTGGACGCTCAAGGCCAACGCCGTGGGCGCGCCCGACACCACCGAAGGCTGCGCTCCTGTATACGGCGAAAACAAGATGGAAACCAATGTTTCCATCGTAGCCACCGCCGCTGCCGCTATTACCGCAGGCGCAGATCCCGACTGGTCCTCTGCCGCTCCCTCTGTTGTAAAGGTGACCGCATCCACTACCGATAACTCCATCACTGCGGTGAAGGTAAACGGTCAAACGCTCCCCGCGTCCTACTACACGCTGAAGGAAACCGCTGAGAAGGTGACCGTCGTCACGCTGAAAGAATCCTTTGTACAATCTTTGGAAAGCGGCAAATATACCGTTACCATTGAGTCTTACGAGGGCGATGTGGAGACTACACTGAATGTTGTAAATGACAACGTTCAGGAAGCACCTCCCACCGGTGATGCCATTCTCTTCCTGACGTTGATCGCTACCCTGTCTCTTGCAGGCACCGCATTCATCGCACGCAAGAGAAAATCCGTAAACCAATAAAATAACCGAAATCGGGAGGCTTTCGCCTCCCGATTTTCATTTTGTCCTGCATCTTTTGCAAAAAATATGTGAAATCGGGCAAAAAATTGCAAATTTACTATTGACATCGGGGAGGTTTTGTGGTATACTATTGACTGCCGCATGATGCCCGGTCACAAGTATGGCTCTGCCATCACCGGCCTCAGCGAGTTTTGTACCCAAAGTCGGTACGATCAGAAAGGATGGTGCTTTTCATGTTCGCAATTATCGAAACGGGCGGAAAGCAGTACAAAGTAAGCGAAGGCGACGTAATCTTCATTGATAAACTCGCCGTAGAAGCAGACGAAACCGTTACATTTGACAAGGTTCTCATGGCTGATAAGGACGGCAACCTCACCGTTGGTGCTCCTTACGTTGACGGCGCTTCTGTCACCGCAACCGTAGTAAAGAACGGTAAGGGCAAGAAGATCTACGTCTTCAAGTACAAGTCCAAGAAGAACGAGAAGAAGAAGATCGGTC
>JBJDZI010000114.1:0-6513 GCA_051867925.1 Eubacteriales bacterium | reverse complement strand
GCGTTTGAGATGGTTTCGCCCTCCTCTCGATTTTCTGAAAGACTTTTTCGACAAAATGAGGGGCTGTCTTCATGAGACAGCCCCTTGCGGTATTCAAATGGATGGTTGGATCGTTCTGCTTGATTAGAACAGATTGTCACCCTCAAGTAAGTACCAATCGCCGTCGATTTTGATCAGAACCAGCGTAATGGTGTCTTCCACTTCATCGTCTTCGAAGTAGATGGTATAGTCGATTTCGACCTCAACCGCTTCTTCCGCCTTGATTCCCACAAGTTTAAGCATGGCACTCACATCATCCAGGTCGAACTCGTCCTGATCTACGATCTTGTATTTGTAGCGTTTGAAGTCGCCGTATTTCTTCACTGCGGAATCCAGCTCATCTTCCAGAGATTCTTTCATTTCATCACGAAGATCGCTCATGTTGCCGTAATAATTTGCCATATACTCGACCTGCTTATCGGGCATACATTCCAGAGCGGCACCGACATCTGCCTTGCAGGATGCGTCAAAATACAGTTCGATGACGTCTTCTACGCTTTGACCGCCCAGCAGGGAAACCAGCAGAATGATCAGAGCGATCAGCAGAGCACCGACGCCTCCTGCAATGATACCGATAATGGCACCCGGGGACAGCGTCTTTTTTGTTCCGGATGCGGCGGGAGCCTTCACTTTTGCGCCGCAACCGGTGCAGAAAACGGCACCGGGAGCGATGGGTGCGCCGCAGGCGGAGCAACACGCTGGCTGTTGAGGCTGACTGACGGGAGCGGTTTTCACCGGCTCGATCTTCTGACCGCAGTTTGTGCAGAAAGCGGCACCGGGAGCGATGGGTGCGCCGCAGGCGGAGCAGCACGCTGGCTGTTGGGGCTGGCGGACGGGAGCGGTTTTCTCCGGTTCGATCTTCTGACCGCAGTTTGTGCAGAAAAGAGAGTTGTCGGGGATCTCTTGGTTACAATGCTTGCAAATCATATAATTCTCCTTATTATGTGAAAAACCAATCGCATTTTCATAGCGACTTGGGATTCACAGTATTTTTATTTCATTATAGCACATATGTTTTCAAATTGCAACGGTTTTTGAATAAAATATGAATCGTTTCATTTTCAGTTTGCTTTGCGGACCACGCCATGCGATTGGTTTTCGGCGGGAAGTATGTGAAAATTTGCCGTGATGAATGGAATGATCGGATAACTCAGCCGACTTGGAACAGACTACCGCTCTTATATAAGTACCAAGAGCCGTTCACCTTTATCAGCAACAGCGTAATGGTATCGTTAATCATATAGTTTTCAAAGAAAACAGTATATTGGATTTCAACTTCTTTGGCTGTTACTGTGCGCATATCATAGCCATCGCTTTCCAAATCGGAATTGATTTCCTCCAGCTTAGTTTGGTCTACTGCGGTTTCGTCTATGATCTTGTACTTGTAGTGTTGGAACTCGCCGTACTTTCTTTCAGCGGATTTCAGCCCGGCGCTGATGGCATATGTTATCACGTGTCGAAAACTGTTATTGCCGCCCCAATCCTCTTCCAAGTGATCAATCATTTCTTCCGGAAGAAGTTTCAAGGCGGCATCCGCATCTGCTTTGCAGAATGCGTCAAAATACAGTTCGACGATGTCTTCCGTGCTGTTGCTACCAAGTTGGGATATCAGAAAAATGCTGAGGGCAATCAGCAAAGCACCGATGCCGCCCGCAATGATGCCGATGATCAAACGCTTCGGCAGAATCAGTTTCGTGTCGGATGCAGCGGGAGTCTCCACCTTTGCTCCGCAGCTTATGCAGAAAGCGGCATCGGGCGCAAGGGGCTCGCCGCAGACGGCACAATGCTCGGATTGAGGCTCAGGTTGGGACGGCGGCTCGCTGAGAGGAGCGACCTCGTCCGGCTCCACCTTCTGCCCACAGAGGATACAGAAAAAGGAGTTTTCTGGGATCTCTCTGCTGCAATGCTTACAAATCAAAAAATTCTCTCCTTTTTTCGTAAAACCGATTGCATTTTCACTATGACTTTAGGTTCGCGGTAATTTGATTTCATTATAACACACAAACTTACAAATTGCAACCGTTTTTGGAAAGATGTGTATCGCTTCAGTTTCAGCAGGTTCTTGCGATGAAACCCTTCTACCGTGGATGGCGCGTTTTTGAAAAAATTTTCATCAAAACTTCCCGTACCTGTTTACTTTTGTCGCATTTTCGATTATAATGTACGTATGAATACTGCGTGGCGGAATCTATCCGCCGAATTTGCAAAAAAAGGACTGACCCTATGGCACAGGATATCTTTCGCGCCGCTGTGATGGACATTGGTTCCAACACGATCAAAATGACCATTTATGACTTCAATCGCCGCACCCAACAGCTTTCCGAGCATCGGAGACGGACGGTAAACGCAGGGCTGATCGCTTATGTCAGACAGGGACTGCTGACCGAGGCGGGAATCCGTATTCTGGTGGACGCCGTCCGCGAACTGAAGGCTGTCGCCAACGCGGATCGTTGCAATCGGATCTATCCCTTCGCCACCGCAGGTCTGCGTGCCGCCGCCAATGCGCGGGCGGTGATCGAGATCGTCCGTCGGGAGACCGGGCTGTCCATTGATCTCATCAGCGGGGACAGCGAGGCGCGGCTGACTTTCGACTCCCTGCTTCCTTCTTTAAATCCCGCCATTACTTCGGGAATCGTGGTGGATATGGGTGGCGGAAGCACCGAACTGGTGGGATTTGCCCACCGCCGCGCCCAAAAGAACGTATCCCTCAGACTGGGCGCACTGGTGATTTACAACAAATTCGTTTCCAACATCCTTCCCACGCCCAGAGAGGCAAACAAGATTCGTTCTTACGTTTGCGCCAAACTTGCCAATCATCCGTGGACGCACGAGTACGGCTCGGTGCTTTACATCAATGGCGGAACGGGGCGCACGCTGGCGCGGATCCACGCGCTGGAGCGGGGCGGCGAGAGCGAACTGCCCTACACCATCTCCTACGAAGATATGGTAGACCTGCTAAATCGGATCACAGCCATGGACAAGGAAGTCAAACAATTGCTGGTGAAGGAAGTTTCCAGCAGAATCCATACCTTTCCTGCGGGACTTGCGGCACTTTTGGGTATTATGGATTACACAGGTGCTGACCGCGTAGTCATCACCACTGCCAGCATTCGGGAAGGGTATCTGCACCGTCGGCTAAATCGGGAGGATTCTCATGCTACTGATGAAGCGGAAGGCGCGGAGCAGTAAGTTCCGGGCATTTCACGGAAGGAATCAATATGCAAAAAGAAGAAGTAAGATATGAACAGAGTACCGTGATGGAAGGGATGATCTCCTTTCGGGCTGTAATCCGCGGCATACAAAACGGCGTTTGTGACCGTCCCATCCTGCGGGTTCTGTACGATCGCGGGCGGGAGCGTTCGCTTGCGGGACATCTATCCTATATCCGTGCCATGAGCTATCGCTACAATTTCGAGGTCATTCCTGCGGACGGTGCCGACATCGACGCGCTGGCAACCGGTACCAGCCACGGCGGGATCCTCACCGTTTGCGGTGAGCGCACCCTCCCCTCCATTCTAGAGACGGAGATCGCGACGGGCGGTTTTTATGTGATGATCGAGGGAATCGAGGATCCCTACAATTTCGGCTATGCCCTGCGTTCCCTTTACGCGGCGGGGGTGAATGGCGTGCTTCTTTCGCCCCGCAACTGGATGAGCGCGGCGGGAGTAGTCTGCCGTGCATCGGCGGGCGCATCCGAGCAGATGCCTCTGTATATCGCCGAGAATGCCGATGCTATCGAACGATTCCACCGCTACGGCTATCGGGTACTGGCATCCGATCTGTCTCAGTCCGCTTCCATGTGGGAGACTGATCTGACCTTGCCCCTTCTGCTGATCGTAGGGGGCGAACGGCGGGGAATCTCCCGCGCACTGCTGAGTCAATGCGACGGCATCGTTCGCATTGACTACGGCAGAGAGTTTGACGCCGCGCTGTCGGCGGCATCTGCGGCAACGGTGCTGGCATTTGAGGTACTACGGCAGAATCGGGGCTGATCTGTCGCTTCGACAAAAGCGGAATTGGCAGAACGGATGTTTCCATATACTCTTCATTGCGCCCCTTGTATAAGCACAAGTCGCAAAAAGCAGAGACAATGACCGCGGTCAAAGTCTCTGCTTTTTGGATTTGTTCAAATTTAGCTGTTTGCTTCTTCTGCAAACAACAGATCGATTTTCTGTCTTGCCACTTGCTCGTTGCAGTACACGAAATGAAATTCTCCCCTGATCTGCATATCCGCAACGGTGAAGGTGGCAAGGTCGTCCCGACAATGGGAGATTGGCTCGTAGGCGAAGGTGATGGCGCGGCTGTTGGCAACCAGATCACAGATCACCGAAAACTGATTGACAGAGGTGCATCGCTTGAAATGATCCAGAGAAAACCCTCTGTCGGAGAGGGCGTTTTGCAGGAGCGTTCGCGTTCCCGAAAAAGGCTCACGCACCACAATCTCCTGCCCGAACGCCTCCTCCGGCGTCACCGTCTGATGGGCAAAGGGATGGTGCTTACTGCAGATCCCCACAAACGCTTCCTTTTTGAAAAGGTGATAGCCGTATTTGGATTTATCAAAAATGCCTTCGATGATGGCAAAATCAATTTGCGATTGCTCCAGCAGATGCAGCAGGTTCTCGGTGTTGTCGATGATCAGATCGAGATTGTGCTTTTGCGACTGCAAAAACGAGCGCATCTGCGGCACGATCACGAATTCGCCGATGGTCTTGGTGGCGCCCACAGTTATGTGGATCGTATCATGGGGTATAAAGCCTTGGCGGATGTCTGCCTCTTCC
Organism: Eubacteriales bacterium; assembly: GCA_051867925.1. Lineage (GTDB taxonomy): Bacteria > Bacillota > Clostridia > Oscillospirales > CAG-272 > CAKSQF01. Next base: position 1,696 of record JBJDZI010000114.1, on the reverse strand, counting down.
GCCTTGATGCTGTCGAAATAGCGTTTGAGCCGCTGGGCGTTTTTGGTTCTGGAGAGCGTCCGACCGTCGTATTCGAACAGTCGGATCCCGTAGTAATTCTCCAGATAATGAATGTGCTGGGTAACTCCCGGCTGAGTCATATTCAGTTTTTCTGCCGTTCTGCGATAATTCATCTCGTCGTAAAGGGCGAGAAAAGTGTAAACTCTGTAATCTAACATATCCGTCACCGATAATTCAAATTTATCAATTGATAAGAAATGATAATTTGATTATATCACACTTTTGCGGTATAATCAAGAGGTACACAACAATATTAGTAGGAGATTTGTATGATGAAAGTATTGAAAATCGTTCCCGGCATGATCCTGTCGGCAGGAATCGCATTGCTCGCCTGCTGGCTGGAGAGCTTACTTCCCATCCATTTGATCGGTTCGGCAGTCATTGCTATGTTGGTCGGTATGGCGCTGAACTATTTTTTGCGCAATACCAGAATCTTTGCGGCAGGACTGAAATTTACATCCAAGAAAATTTTGAAATTTGCCATCATTCTTCTTGGCTTGTCGCTGAATATAAAAGCCGTACTGGATGTGGGTCAAAAATCCCTCCTGGTGATGGTCTTCACTCTGCTGACTTGCTTCGGTGGCGGTTATTTTATCGGCAGAGCATTGGGACTGAACTGGAAGCTCTCCAATCTGATCTCTGCAGGTACCGGCATCTGTGGCGGATCCGCCATCGCGGCAATCGCGCCCACCATTGATGCGGATGACAATGATGTTGCCTATGCAATGTCGGCAACCTTCCTCTTTGATATGGTGATGATCGTGCTGTTCCCCATCATGGGCAGAGCCATGGGCATGACCGCCGAAGCCTTCGGACTTTGGGCAGGAACGGCAGTCAACGACACCTCTTCCGTAGTGGCAACCGGATATGCCTTTTCGGATGCCGCCGGCGACTTCGCCACTATGGTGAAGCTGACCAGAACCCTTGCCATCATTCCCACTGTAATCGTCTTCGCCTTCGTTCAGCTTCGCCTCAAGCGCAAAGAAGCACTGGCGGCAAGCCGGGACGGCAGTGAACTGAAAGCCAATTTCAGCATTACCAAGATCTTCCCCTGGTTCATCCTCGGCTTTTTGGCGATGTCGGTGATTACCAGCGTTTTCTCCATTCCGACTGCAGTGGTCTCCGGCACCAAGAGCGTCAGTAAGTTCCTGATGGTCTGCGCACTGGCGGCAATCGGCTTGAACACCTCTTTCTCCAGCATGAAGAAGTCGGGAATCCGTCCCATGATTCACGGCTTCATTATTTCCGCATTGGTAGTCATCGTGGCACTGCTGGTGGAAATCGGCATGGGAATCGTGATCTTCTGATCATCATATCGGGACAAACTGTAATTTATCCAACAGACCGCAGGGACGGTCACACGAGAGGGGGATGCTTCTTTGCGAAGCATCCCTCAGAGTGTCGAAAAAGCCCCATACCATACCGAGGGAAGGGGAAAACCATCTCATACGCCGAAGTTTTTCCCGTAGCAACCGCTCCGCGGTTGCTACAACGCTCGGGCTCCCAACCCCTTTCCTTGGCTGGCGGTACTCTAAATTTATAGTTTATCTACAGACTGGGGGATGCTTCGTTGAGAAGCATCCCTCAGTCTGTCGAAAAAGTCTTTCAGAAAATCGAGAGGAGGGCGAAACCATCT
>JBJDZI010000113.1:0-6541 GCA_051867925.1 Eubacteriales bacterium | reverse complement strand
AGATGGTTTTCCCCTTCCCTCGGTATGGTATGGGGCTTTTTCGACACTCTGAGGGCGGCAAGTACTTGCCGCCCTTTATAGAAGTTCTTTGCCCTGCTTTCTTGGGGGAAAGCGGGCGAGGTGGAACCGGGCATAGCCCTGCTCCAATGCAGGACTACGCCCGGCTCCGGGGCAGAGCCCCATAGGATTTAATCCAATTCTTTCTTGCCGGTGTAGAGTTCGTAGTAACGTCCCTTCTGCGCCAGCAGATCGTCGTGGTCGCCCCGTTCGATGATCACGCCCTGCTCCAGCACCATAATGGCATTGGCGTTGCGGACGGTAGAGAGGCGATGCGCGATGACGAAGGTGGTGCGGTCTTTCATCAGACGCGCCAGACCGTGTTCGATGTGCCGCTCGGTACGGGTGTCGACCGAAGAAGTCGCTTCATCCAGAACCAGAATGGGTGCTTTGGAGATCGCCGCCCGGGCGATGTTTAAGAGCTGGCGCTGACCTTGGGACAGATTGGCACCGTCGCCCTCCAGCATGGTCTGATAACCGTCGGACAGTCGCATGATGAAGGAGTGTGCCGATGCGGTCTTGGCGGCGGCAATGACCTCCTCGTCAGTGGCATCGGGTCTGCCGTAACGGATGTTCTCCATTACCGTGCCGGTGAACAGGTGGGTATCCTGCAATACCATTGCAATGTTGGAGCGCAGAACGTCCCGCTTGATGTTGCGGATGTCCACACCGTCAATGGTGATCCTGCCTTCTTCAATGTCGTAGAAGCGGTTCAGCAGATTGGTGACGGTTGTCTTGCCCGCGCCTGTAGAGCCGACGAAGGCGATCTTTTGACCGGGATGGGCGTAGAGCGAGATGTTCTTCAGAATGGTCTTGTCAGGATTGTAGCCGAAGGTCACATTCTCCAGCACTACATCCCCTTTCATTTCGGGCATATCCACGGCATCGGGCGCGTCGGGCATCTCGGGATCGGCATCCATCACCGCGAACACGCGCTCCGCACCTGCAAGGGCAGAGAACACCGAGGACATCTGCTGAGAGATCTGGTTGATGGGCATGGAGAACTGACGGGAATAGTTGGCGAAGACCGTCAGACCGCCGGGGGTGAAGCCGGAGGTACACATCATAATACCGCCTACGCCGATAGTGACGGCATAAGAAATCTGGGAGGTGTTGCCCATAATGGGTCCCATAATGCCGCCGTAGAACTGGGATTTGAACTGCTTGTCGCGCAGATCGCCGTTCAAAGTAGAAAATTCTTCCACGCAATCGTCCTCGTGGTTGAAAACCTTGACGACCTTCTGACCCGATACGGTTTCTTCGATGTAGCCGTTGACCGCACCCAGCGCGTACTGCTGACCGCTGTAATACTTGCGGGAAGCCTTGGCGATGGCGGCGCCGCCAATGGCGAAGATCGGGATAAAGACGATAGTAACCAGCGTCAGCACCCAGTTGGTGGTGATCATAAAGACGAAGGTACCGATGAGGGTGACGCTACCCGAGATCAGGGAGGTAAGGGAGTTGTTGAGCATCGTGTCGATGTTGTCTACATCATTGGTGAATCTGGACATGATCTCGCCGGTAGGATGGGAGTCATAATAGCGGACGGGAAGTTTCTCCAGTTTCTCGAACAGATCGTTTCGGATCTTTTCCAGCGTGTTCTGCGTGACGCTTAGCATCAGCCGTCCCTGCAGATAGGTGCAGGCAATGCCCAGCAGATAGATACAGAAGAGGATCACAATGGCGGTGATCAGATAAACGATGACCTCGGTGAAGCGTTCGCCGCCCAAAAGATCGATCATGCCGCCGGTGCAGAAGGTGATGAATTTGTCGGCATAAACCGCCATCACGCCGTCCTTGGCAGTGGTGGCAATGCCTGCGATGTGGTTGATGATGGGCATCAGCATAAACGAGCCGATGAGGGAGGTGGCGGTGGAGATCAGCATGATGGCAAGAACCAGAATCAGTTTGCCGTAGTGGGGGCGCAGATAGGACAGCAGTCTGCCGATGGTCTGCTTGGTGTTCTTTGGTTTGCCGCCGTGACCTCTATTCCGTCCACCGTGTCCACCGCCGGGACCGCCGGGACCGCCCATGGGGCCGCCTGGACCTTTGGCATTGGCGGAAGAAGATGTGTTGTATTGCTTTTGCAGTTGTTCCAGAGAGCGTGCCACTTATTTTCCCTCCTTATCCATCTGAGAATAGTAGATTTCCTGGTATTCCACATTGTTTGCCAGAAGCTCGTCGTGGGTGCCGATGCCGGTGATCTTGCCGTCATCCATCACCACGATCTGATCGGCATCCTTTACCGAGCCGATGCGCTGGGCGATGATGATCTTGGTGGAGCCGGAGAGATCGGTGCGGAATGCTTTGCGGATCTGCGCCTCGGTGGCGGTGTCCACTGCGGAGGTGGAGTCGTCCAGAATGATGATCTTCGGCTTTTTCAGCAGAGCACGGGCAATGCAAAGTCTCTGTTTCTGACCGCCCGATACGTTGACGCCGCCTTGATCCAGCATGGTATCGTAGCCGTCGGGGAAGGAGCTGACGAATTTGTCCGCCTGCGCGCTTTCTGCGGCTTTCTTCATTTCATCGTCAGAGGCATTTTCATCGCCCCAACGGAGGTTCTCCTCAATCGTACCCGAGAAGAGGACGTTCTTTTGCAGAACCATGCCCACGCCCTCCCGCAAATGATAGAGCGAGTAATCGCGGACATCCACGCCGTCAATCTTGACAGCGCCTGCATCCACGTCGTACAGACGGGGGATCAGCGACACCAGCGAGGTTTTGCCGCAACCGGTGGAACCGATGATACCCACGGTGGAGCCTGCGGCGATTTTCAGGTCAATGTGATCCAGTACGGGATCGGTGCTGTCTTTGTAGTAGCGGAAGGTCACGTCCTCGAAGGTGATCTCGCCCTTTTGCACGGTCAGATCGGGATGAGCGGCAGTCTCGTCGTTCAGATCCACCTTTTCATCCAGCACGTCGGAGATACGGCGGGCAGATGCAAGGGCACGGGAAGACATCATCAGCATCATGGTCACCATCATCAGCGAGGAGAGAATCTGGGTGACGTAGGTGATGAAAGCAGACAGCTCGCCGATCTTCATGCCGTTGGACAGCACGATGTTGCCGCCGAACCAGATGACCGCCAGAGTGGTCAGATTCATGAAAATGGTCATGACGGGCTGCATGAAGATCATGACCCGCATGGCTGCCATGCCGCTTTCCTTCAGATCGCGGTTGGCGGCGCGGAATTTTTCGGTTTCGTGATCCTCACGGACGAAGGATTTGACCACGCGGACATTGGTGACGCTTTCCTGTACGGTGTTGTTCAGACCGTCCACCTTGGTCTGCATTTTGGAGAAGCGTGGGAAGCCCATGCGGACGATGCCCACTACCGAGAGCAACAAGAGGGGAATGGATACCGCCAAAACGGTTGCCAGCGAGGGCTTCAGCATGATCGCCATGATCAGCGCGCCGATGAGCATACCGGGGGCGCGAAGCATCATGCGGAGCATCATATTGACGATGTTCTGCATTTGCGTGACGTCGTTGGTCAGACGGGTGACCAGCGAGCCGGTGGAAAACTTGTCGATGTTGGCAAAGGAAAATTTCTGTACTTTGCGGTAAACGTCTTCCCGCAGGTCTGCGGCGAAGTTTACAGAGGCTTTGCCGCCGAAATAAGCGCCGCCGACGCCACCCAGCATCATCAGGACTGCGGTGAGGATCATCAGCGCGGCAACGCCGATGCTGACGCCCACGGTCAGCGTACCGTCTGTGCCTTCGTCGATGACGATTGACAGGAATTTAGGCATCAGCACTTCGCCGATGACTTCCACGATCATACAAAGCGGTCCTAAAATAAAGTAGGGGAGATAGGGTTTGATGTACTTATACCATCGTTTCATTCATTTGATCCTTTCATAGAACAGTTTGGGGGAGGAAGCCCCACCTTGCGGTGCAGATTTTCTTCCATTTGGGTCAGCAACTTAGTGAGGGTCTGACGGTCCTCTTCAGAGAAGTCCTCCAACAGAGCGTGCTCCAGCGCATTGGCGCGGGCTCGGTTATCCGCTTCGGCACGAACGCCTTTTTCGGTCAGCGAGACCTGCATTTGTCTTAGATCCTTCTCGTTGGCAGTTCGAACGATATAGCCCTCATGTTCCATCTTTTGCAAGGTCACGCTGACCGTGGGGGCGGTCAGATGAGTGCGCTTGGCAAGTTCGTATTGGGTGGCGCGCCGACAATGTGCCAGTTCCATCAGGATCATGCGGTAGCCGCAGGGAACGCCTGCTTCTTCGGATGCCCGCCTGAGCTGATCGCGAAACAGCTTGGACAGATGGATGATCTGCATCATCGGCGTTGGGTCGGGCGGACGGTGCAGTTCTTTCTCTTCCATATTCACAACTTCCTTTCTTGAATAATTAGTTTTCTAACTAATTATAAACTCCCCCGTCTGAAATGTCAAGGGGGAGAGCAATGAATTTTTTGTGAATAATTCTTGACGGATTGTGAAGGGAATGTTATAATAGACCCAAACAGGATTTTACACGATAAATCGGCGAAAATGGCGGGGGATCGACCGTCGGTTTTCCCCGAAGCACGAATCAAAAGGATCGGTGAGAATATGACCCACGGAGAAAAAGCAGAAGCACTCTTTCGGGAGGGCTATAACTGCGCGCAGGCGGTGTTTTGCGCCTTTGCAGATGATTGGGGACTGGAGCGAACGGTAGCCGCCAAACTGGTCTCGCCGCTCGGCGGAGGCGTGGGACGGCTCCGCGAGATTTGCGGCACCGTCAGCGGCGCGATGATGGTGATCGGTCAGCTCTATGGTTACGGCACGCCTGAAACGGGTGCGCCCAAGGCAAAACTTTACGCCATCGAGCAGGAATTTGCCCGCCGTTTTGCCGTCGCCAACGGTTCCTGGGTCTGTCGGGAACTGTTGGGACTGGGTACCGGTGTCTCCGCACCCACTCCCGAAGCTCGCACCGAAGGGTATTACCGCAAACGTCCCTGTCCCGCGCTCTGTAAATGCTCCGCCGATCTGCTGGACGAGCTTGTGGCAGAGATCGACAGCGGAACGCTCCGATTGTGAAAGTTCTGTGAAGTCACAGGTCTCCTCTTGACAAAATTTGCGCAGTATGATAAACTAATATTAACGAATATGAACTAAAATCAATCGCAATTGAGATTTATCTTCAAGAGGATCCTATGACTGAGCAAAAATATCTGTACATCGTGCTCACCGCTACTGAATCGTTGGTTGCGCGAGCGGTACACTGTTTGACCCACGATCGCTACACCCATTCTGCGCTGGCACTGGAGCCGTCGCTGACCGCGATGTATTCCTTCAGCAGGGCGTACAGCCGTTTTCCGTTTTACGGAAAGTTTCGGCGGGAAAGTCCCAACCAAGGGTTTCTCGCTCATTGCCGTCAGGTGCCCACCAAAGTGATTGCTTTGCCCGTGACTGACAAACAATACGATCTGGTGGTACAGAGACTGTCATATTTCTGCGATCACGCCAACCGTTACGGATATAATTACATTGGAATGTTTTTCAATCTGATCGGAAAATCTCACGCCTCCAAACGGCGTTACACCTGCTCGCAGTTCGTTTCCGAAACGCTTTCCGAGTGCGGGATCGCCGAATTTGACTGCCCGTTCAGCCTGATTCGTCCGGTGATGCTGGAAGATCTGCGGGGCGAAGTGATTTTTGAGGGAAATCTTCACGAATATACCGCTACTGCAACTGTATAATTTTCCGTCGGACGGCGATACTATCATCGAAATTCAAACAAGGAGGCGATAGTATGGTCGAGAAAAAGAGCAACACCGCAAACACCAGCATTGAATGCACCGTTGAGCAGTGCGAACATCACTGCCAGAATCAGAATTACTGCACTCTGGACACCATCCGCGTGGTGACGCACGAGGCCAACCCCACCGAGGTGGCCTGCACCGATTGCAGTTCTTTCCAAAAGAAGCAGAACGCATAAGTGATGCAAACTCCCTTCCGAGTGCCGTTTTGGGCGGTATTTCGGAAGGGAAATTTTTTCGAAAAAAACTTCAAAAAAATTCGAAAAAGGGGTTGACAAAGGGGATTGCTTCTGCTATAATAATAAAGCGTTCGACAGAGCGCACCGAAAACAACAAAATATGCTGCTATGGCTCAGTTGGTAGAGCACATCCTTGGTAAGGATGAGGTCATCAGTTCGAATCTGATTAGCAGCTCCAACCCGTCCGAATGGACGGGTTTTTGGTTTTTCTCGGAAATTTGGGGAGATGCAGGAAGCACCGATCGAGGCGGCAGTTTGTTTGCTGTTCCGGGGGAAGCGAGTTCAAATCCTTCGCTTCCGGGGAGAGGGCGGCACCATCTCATACGCCGAAGTGTTTCCCGTAGCCACCGTTTGGCGGTTGCGACAACGCTCGGGCTCTCCTCCCACTTCCTTGGCTCTGTGCAATTCAAATATTACCAAATCGGGCGGCAAGTACTTGCCGCCCTTTTATAGAAGTTCTTGGAGGTGTCGGAACCTTCTTTCAAGAAGGTTCC
>JBJDZI010000112.1:0-6777 GCA_051867925.1 Eubacteriales bacterium | reverse complement strand
CTCTCCACCCACTTCCTTGGCTGACGGCTTTCTAAAATTATAGTTTTTCGACAGTTTGAAAGTGCGGGGGAAGTCCCCGCACTTTGCGTTTCCCCAACCAACAGAGAATCGTCTTTGGCATGTGCCGCGGAAACAGAGATTTCCGGGTATGCGGCGCATCATTCGGCTCGACGATGGTTTGCTCCGATCTCCGACCGCAGGGCGGTCGATTGATGTGATATGGGGGTTCCGTGTGATTTCAGCGAAATAGAGAAGAATCGCTGTCTTGCCAAGCTTATTCTTCGGTGTCGGGCAAAAATGCCCCGTCGGTGCCGTAGCCGTCCAGACCCGCTTTTTTGATAGCGACGAAGATGCGGTGACGCAGTCCCTTGTTCTCCCGCTCCAGCGTTGCCAAAAGCTGTTTGTACTTCTCTCTGTCGGTGTGCTTATCCTCAGGGCAGAGGCTGGTCTGCACGGGGAGCGAGGCGTTGCGGGCGTAATAGGAGATGTCCTTTTCGGGGGTCAGCACCAGCGGACGGATCATGGTCAGATCTTTGCGGGAAAGATAGGTGACGGGAGCGAATGTCCCCAACCGTCCTTCGTTGAAGAGGTTCATCATGAACGTGTCCACCACGTCGTCAAAGTGATGCCCCAGTGCGATTTTGTTGCAACCGTACAGTTTGGCGTTATCGTGGAGGATTCCGCGGCGCATCTTGGCGCAGAGCGCGCAGGGATTGGATTCCTTGCGATCCTCGAAAATGATCTCTGCAAGGGTGGTGTGGATCAAATGAAACTCCACGCCGAGTTTTGCGCAGTAGTCGGCAATGGGCGCAAAATCGCCGCCTGCGAAGCCCATATCCACGGTCAGCGCAACGATCTCAAATCGTTTAGGGTAAAACAGTTGCAGATTGCGCATCACGGCAAGCAGAGCCAGAGAGTCCTTCCCTCCCGACACGCCGATTGCGATGCGGTCGCCGTCTTCTATCATCTGATAATCGTCGACAGCCCGCCTTGCGTGGGAGAGCAGTCGTCGGATATTTCCAAATTCCATAGGTTTCCTTTCACCTCTTTCTTCTATCGGCATAAATTGATAGAAAACTGCCGCAAAGATTCGGCGGAAAGAGGTATTTGTATGGCTATCAAAATTTACATTGATCAGGGGCACAATCCCCAAAATCCCAACGCAGGTGCGGAGGGAAGCGGCTTTCGTGAGCAGGATCTGACCTACGAGATCGGAGAGCAGACCGCCGCGCTCCTGGAAGCAGATCCGAATTTTGATGTTCGGCTCTCCCGTCCCACCCCCGAAACGGTGCTGGGAACCACCAACGCGGAAAGTCTCGCCGCGCGGGTTCAGGATGCCAACACTTGGGGGGCAAACTACTTCATCAGTCTGCACACCAACGCTTCCACCATCCCTACCGCCACAGGGACGGAAGGATATGTGTACAGCCTCGACAGTCCCGCCAAGGAACTGTCCGAGGACATCGTGGCTGGCATCAGTCAGAATACGGGCATCCCCAACCGGGGCGTGTTCGCCAGACCGAGCCTTTATGTACTCCGTCGGACAGCGATGCCCGCAACGCTGATTGAGATGGGGTTCATCACCACCCAATCAGAAGCGGAACTGATGGCTTATTCCCCGCAGTTGTTTGCAGAGGGGATCTATCAAGGCATCCGTAATTTCTTCGGGCTTTAAGCCTGCGCCTTCTCCTCTGCTTCCAACAGAGCGCGGGCAGCGGAAAGAATGCCGATCTTGCCGCTCTCGTAGGTGAGTCCGCCTTGGAAATAGACGGAATAGGGAGGACGGATGGGACCGTCTGCGGACAACTCGATGGAGGCGCCCGACACGAAGGTTCCCGCCGCCATGATGACCTGATCGGTATACCCGGGCATCGCCCAAGGCAGAGGAGTCACGAAAGAATCCACTGGGCTTCCCTGCTGGATGCCCAAACAGAAGGCGCACATCCGCGCTTCACTGCCAAGGCGCACCGCTTGGATAATATCGTGGCGGCACTCCCGATAGGAAGGCTCTACGTCAAAGCCCAGTTTTTCAAAGATATACGCCGAAAACAGCGCGGTCTTGATGGCTTGCGCGGTGGTGTGAGGCGCGTAGAAGAAGCCTTTGTAAAGGTTACGGTTCTGATTGAGAGTGGCACCGACCTCGGTTCCGCATCCCACGGAGGTGAGGCGATAGGAGGCAAGTTCCACAGCCCGCGCAGTGCCTGCGATGTAGCCGCCGCTCTCTGCCATTCCGCCGCCGGGATTTTTGATCAGCGAGCCGATGATCAGATCTGCCCCTACTGCGGTGGGTTCTTTCTCCTCCACGAACTCGCCGTAGCAGTTGTCCACTACCACATATGTCTCGGGAGAGCGCGCTTTGACATAGGAAACGATCTCGCCGATCTCATCTACCGACAGGGTGCGGCGGTTCATATAACCCTTGGAGCGCTGAATGAACGCGACCTTGACTTTCGGGTTCAGCGCGTTGCCGATGGCGTCAAAGTCCACTGCGCCGTCCTCCAAAAGGTCGATCTGCTGATAGTCTACACCAAAGTCCCGGAGCGATCCGTTGCCCGGATCGCCTGCAATGCCGATGACCTCCTCCAGCGTATCGTAGGGCTTGCCCGTCACCGACAGGAGAGTGTCGCCCGGGCGCAGAAGCCCGAACAGACCGATGGTGAGTGCTTGGGTGCCGTTGACGATATTGTGGCGCACGAACGCTGCCTCTGCGCCAAACACGCGGGCGTAGATTTTGTCCAGCGTCTCGCGCCCCAGATCATCGTAGCCGTAGCCCGTGGTAGCGGCAAAGCACGCCTCGGACACGCGAAATTCCGCGAATGCGTCCATCACGCGGGCGGTATTCACAAACGCGATGCGATCTGCCTCGGCGTAAGTGGATGCCAGGGCGCGCTCCGCTTCTGCGGCAAGTGTAAGAAGTTTATCTGAAAACTGCATATTGGTTGATCCTTTCTATTGTTGCCATTGATGTTTGAATGTCGGTTCATTACCGGTGCTGTCGCATTACCCCCATTTGAATGCAACTGATATTACGCCCCCGAGTCGCACCGACAAAATGTTTTTTGCGATCATCGTTAGTTTACTCAGAGGACAGGGCGAAACCATCTCAGACGCCGAAGTTTTCGCCCTCTCCTTCGTAGCCGCCGCGTAGCGGCTGATGCTACCCTCTCCCACTTTCTTTGCCGGCGGCATTCTAAATAACATTTTATCGACAAACTGTGTTATATTTCAAAAATGCCTTGGACGAATGCCAATCCATTCCCTGCCCCGCAAGTATTTGCGGGGCATTTCATAAAGTTTTGGGGGTTCCAAGACCCTTTTTGCCAAAAACGTCTTAGCAGCCGGAGGCATTTATTTTAATTCATTTACCTTAGCTTTGAAAAACTTGCCCCGTTCTTCGAAGTTTTTGAAGCTATCGAAGCTGGCGCTGGCAGGGCTGAGGAGAACCACATCGCCCTCCGTGGCGATGGCATGGGCTTTTTCTACGGCATCGGCAAGATCAGCGCAGTCCACCAAAGCGGGGTGATCGGGAGCGTAGGCAGGACTTGCAAGAACCGCCGCCTTGATTTTTTGTGCGGTGGCTCCGGTCAGAAGAACGACTTTCGCACGCTCACAAAGGGGGGTGCCCAGCGGCTCATAGGGAATGTGCTTGTCATAGCCGCCACAGATGGCGATCACCTTTTCGGGGAAGTTGGAAAGCGCCGCCATGGTGCGGGTGGGGCTGGAATCAATTGAACTGTTGTAATAACGAACGCCGTGGAGCGTGCGCACCAGCTCGCAACGATGTTCCACACCGCCGAAGGTGCGCGCCACTTTCTCGATAGAGGCAGGCGACACCAGTCCCTTCAGCGCGGCGGTTGCGGAGAGATAATTTTCCAGATTGTGCCGCCCGGGAAGGAGAATGGCGGAGCGCTCCATGATCCGCTTGCCGTCCAGATATACGATACCGTTCTCCTCGTAAGCGGCAGAGGGTACATCCGGCTTGCAGGCGGTGGAGACGAAGGTCACGTCTCCGATCACGCGGGGGGCAAGCGAGCGGGTAACGTCGTTGTCATAACTGAGAACTGCGCGGCTTCCCTCTTTCTGGAAACGGAGAATATTGGCTTTCGCTTCAATGTACTCCTCCATGTCGATGTGCCAGTTCAGATGGTTGGGCGTGATATTGGTGATCACCGCCACCTCGGGTGAGCGGGTCATCACCTGAAGCTGGAAGGAGGACAGTTCCGCAACGGCGTAGTCCTCGGGCGTCATCTCATAGATGCGGGGCAGGAGGGGCGCACCGATGTTACCGCCCAAGAAAACCCGCTTGCCGTCGGCTTCCAGAATCTTGGAAATCAGCGTGGTAGTAGTGGTCTTGCCGTCGCTGCCCGTGATGGCAATGGTGTGACAGGGGCAGTATTCAAAGAAGAGTTGCATTTCGGAGGTGAGCTCCGCGCCCTGCTCTACTGCACGGACGATGCCTGCCACATCGGGACGGATACCCGGGGATTTGAAGATCACGTCGGCGGAAATCTCTTCGAAGGCGGCAGGACCCAGCGTCAGCGTAACCCCCTTTCCTTCCAGTTTGGCGGGCAGATCGTCCAACGCCTCGCGGGTCTTCTGATCGTAAGCACAAACGGTAGCCCCCAACTCCAGAAGAAAGTCGATCAGGGGGGTGTTGGAGATCCCTACGCCCAACACGGCGCACCGTCTCCCGCTAAGACGGGATCTCAGCATATCGTGAATGGAAAGATTCATAGATGATCCTTTCTCGCTTAAAATTTTTGCATAAAATCGACGGGCGCGGCATAAAATAGAACCGTCGGACGAACCTTTGGACCCATCGACTCCTTTATTATAATATGTTTTCGTCGGATTGGCAACACTTTTGTGTGAATTTTTCAAAAAAATGCATCACTTTTTCCCCTGCCGAAGCCGAGTGATTTTTCCCGAAATTTTTTTGATTTTTTTTCGCAAAAGGTGTTGACAAATGGAAAATCATCTGCTATAATATCAAACGTCAGCAAAACCTGCTGGTCATTATTGGGGAATTGTGTAACGGCAGCACGACAGACTCTGACTCTGTTTGTTGGGGTTCGAATCCCTATTCCCCAGCCATGATGCGTGTCTGATTTAGATGTAGGCACGAAAAAACAAGAAAAACGGAGATTTCGAGAGATTTCTCCAGCCCCAAGAAACGCATTGGCGTCTTGGGGCTTTTTTCTGACTCTGAAGTTATTAGGAATTTTGTAGATGCATTTTTGCACCGAGGGATTGCCCTCGGTGCGGTTTTCCGGTCTGTAGCCGGATTTGGACCGTCGAAACACAAGAATCAGTGTGATGCTGAAAACATTTTAAAGAGTAGTGGCTTTTTAACAATTTGACTTGACAATTTTTATGGTGTCATGATATAATCACAGAGGGATTCTACAATATTGCCTATTTGAGCAAGGAGATGTTGCTATTGAAGAAAACAGTTTTTAATGACCGGATTATAACTCCCTTACTATTTGCTATGGCATTCATATTGCTTGGCATCGGATGTTTGGTCTATTTGGATACCGATATTGTCGAAGCAGTCGTTATGTTTATCATTGCTGCGGGCTTTCTCAACTTTCTCTTGCTTCAACCAATCTGCTTTGTATTTGAAAAAGACAAATTGACGGTACGCTATTTTTTCGGTTTTCATGAAATTATCTATTGGGAAAAAGTTCAAAAAATGATTTTTTACAGCACACGGACTCTCTTTCCGCTTTTTCACTCAGTGAAGTACCAGTTTATGGTGGAAGGCGGAACGCAAGGTAAAAAGGCTTCGTTTACAACAGGCGAGGTACCTGCCAACAAAAAGACATCAGAATGCATTGCGAAATTTATACCCGAAGGCTTGATAATAGCGGACGGCACAGAATGAAATTGTAAAGTTAATGTGATAGAAGCACACAAGATTATCTGTTGCCGCAGTGAATTCGGTATTCAGGTTACTCCCAGCGTTGACCTATCTCCTATACGGGAAAAACTCTTTTATAACATTCAATTTTTCAGAAAGGATTTGTGTTAATCCGATCTTTGGCTGGGGATGATCGGAATTATACTGGTATATCATGAAATTCAAAGAGTACATTGAACAAAACAACATCAGTCCGGACAGAGCTTTAAATTTTATCGTTGGTCTGGGCGGAGACATTCTCCCGCAAAAAGTCGGAATGCAAGGCTATTTTGGGGAACTTACCGACACGGGCATTCTTTTTACGAATGACAAGTTAAATGTTGAGAAAAAAGAGGTTCTTTTTTCCTCCTTTACAAGAGCCGAATTCGGACTTGGAAGTGCTCAGCTTTGGCTTCAATGCACGGTTAGCGGCTCGGATTTCGTCTTTTGCTTGCCACGTTCCAAATACAAGTCTGCGGCCGGTCAATATTTGCTTGATAAACTGGATGCACAGCTTGGCGTGTCACTTCGTGAGGATTCCGATTATAAGAAGCATATGGGTGCATTTTTTTGGCTGTGGGCAATTATTCATGCGTGGTGACCAATAGCACATAAACACATCATAAGCATGGGGTTGGTACAAAAGCTCGTTTGCAAGCATGGCTCAACACCCCGGAAGACAGCGGTCAAGTGCAACTCCCATCATCGCCAAGGGGTTAGTGTACCCTCTGCAAAACCCACGTGCATCTAAATCGGACACTATGGTCGGATGCATCTAAATCGGCGTTACATTACAACACAAAAGGCACGCGCAAGCGTGCCTCAGTCTGTCGATAAACTATAAATTTAGAGTGCCGCCAGCCAAGGAATGGGGT
>JBJDZI010000111.1:0-1506 GCA_051867925.1 Eubacteriales bacterium | reverse complement strand
AGAAGGTTCACACCGCCCGAAAAGCCATCCAAAGCGCCATACAGAGGAAGAAGAATATCTATTTACAACACAGAGAATTGAGGAAAGAATTTTTGAAAATTACTTGACAATCAAAAAATTGCGTGCTATAATTGATCGAAATGAGGGAGTAGTTTGCGCCACCAAGCGTAGTAAGTCAACAGCTCTGTCCGAAAGGTCTGGCTTACTTTTAATAACGAGACTCATGTATAACGGCAAAGCTATACATGGGTGATTATTTCTGCCGAGTATGGTTTTGACCACACTTGGTTATTTTTATGTAATATGATAGGAAAAAGAGGGACGTAAATGATTATTCCGATTTTATTGTTTTTGTTAGGACTGGTTCTGCTGATCAAGGGTGGGGATTGGTTCGTGGACGGTGCCACTGGTATTGCGCATCGTTTCAAAATTCCCGAACTGCTGATCGGTGCGACGGTGGTCTCCATAGGTACCACATTGCCCGAGGTAATGGTATCCGCCACCTCAGCCGTCAGCGGACACGGTGAAATGGCGTACGGCAACGCAATAGGCTCGATTATTTGCAATACCGCTCTGATTGCCGCGATTACGATTGCCGTCCGTCCGTCCAAGATTGACCGAAGCGCACTGACCCTGCCCGTGATCTTTTTCTATGTAGCCGCCGCGGTATATGTGATTGTAGCAGTAACCACCGGTTTTTTCAGTCGCACGGTGGGAATCATTCTACTGCTGTTTTTCCTCCTGTATATGTTTCTTTCCGTGCGCCAAGCGCTGAAGGCTCCCACCGCACCGCGCCTGCCTGAATCGGAGCAGAAAATGACCCCTGATGGGAAGCAGGAAGTCACCAAAGAGACTATCAAATCCTCTTTGGTCAAAGAGATCGTTCTGCTGGTGATCGGAGCCGCGCTGATTGCATTCGGTGCTAATCTGCTGGTGGATAACGGCACGATCATCGCAGAGAAGTTGGGTGTTCCCGAATCGGTAATCGCACTCACCTTCGTTGCCATCGGCACATCGCTCCCTGAACTGGTGACCGCCATCACCTCGCTGGTGAAGGGGCACGGCGCGCTCTCGCTGGGCAACATCATCGGTGCGAACCTGTTCAATCTGGTGCTGGTCTGCGGTGTATCGACCACCCTCTCACCATTTTCCATTCCCACAGGCATGGAGATTGCAGGGATCAACAGTTCGCTGCTGATCGACATTCCCGTGATGCTGTTCTCCATGTGCTTTTTGACAATTCCCGCATTGATCCGCGGCAAACTCTCACGGATGCAGGGAATCGTTCTGCTGACAGTTTACGCGGGGTTTTGCATCCTTCAGTTCGTGCTGTAAGTCTGCCTGCAGATCTGAACGATACCTTTCAAGACGCAATCCTACGGTTGCGTCTTTTTAGTCGTCATGTACATTTTTTGATTTGTGACAAAAAATCGTGTATCTCCTTGACATTGTTATAGTAACATGATATAATGTATCTGAAATATATTACCATCTCGTGGTATTCAG
>JBJDZI010000110.1:0-6943 GCA_051867925.1 Eubacteriales bacterium | reverse complement strand
CATATCTTTTTGCTTTTTTCATCTTTTTGGCTCATATCTATTTACAACACAGAGACGGCAAAAAATAAATTTCAAAGAGGGATTGACAGACTGCGGGAATTGTGTTACAATAACTATATATTTATTATATCGGAGGATTTACTGAATGAACGAGTTTCTGAACTTTTTACTGACTACGGTAACCAGCGTGGTTCTGCGCCTTGCCATTGCGGCGGCAGTGCTGTTGATCGGCTGGAAATTGGCTGACAAAATCACCAAGGCTATTCAAAATTCCAACAAGATGCAGACCGTTGACAAAACTGCCCGCGGCTTCATCGCAAGTTTCGCCAAGATCGGCATGAAGGCTGTTCTGGTGGTGATCGCCATCTCCATCATGGGCATCAACATGACTTCCGTGGTCGCATTGCTGACTACTGCGGCTGCAGCCATCGGTTTGGCATTGCAGGGCGGTCTGTCCAACATTGCAGGCGGTCTGATCATCCTGATCTTCAAGCCCTTCAAGATCGGCGATTACATTGTTGCCTGCGGCGAGAGCGGTACCGTTACCGAGATCAACATCTTCTACACGATTCTGAAGACTCCCGACAACAAGACCGTATCGGTTCCCAACGGCGCTATTTCCAATTCCACCATGGAGAATCTGTCTGCTGAGAATCTGCGCCGCGTAGACATCAACGTGACCATAGATTTTGATGCCAACGTGGAGGGTGTTCAGGCGTTGCTGAAGCAGATTGCTGAGGGCAACGAACTGGTTGTGACCGAATCCGAGGCTCCCTATGTACCGATCGTCGGTTACAGCGAGCGCGGTATTGATCTGCAGCTTCGTGCATGGGCAAAGGGCGAGGATTACTGGACTGTATTCTTTGCGCTCAACGACAGCATCCGTGCAGGTTTTGAGAAGTACGACGTCAAGTTCGCGCTCCCCAAGGTGGAAGTTCGCAAGGACAATTGATCGAATCTGATAGGAAGCAGGACGGCAAGCGATTGCCGTCCTGCTTTTTTTGGAACCATTTTGAAAAAAGTTTTTGGAGTTCCAAGAACCTTTTTTCAAAATGGTTCTTGATAGGGTTGGGGCGGAGCCCCGAATACGATAAAAAACTATTCTTCGATTTCGGAGACGACGTCGTTCATGTCGTACATTCCGGCGGGTTTGCCGATGACGTAAGCCGCGGCGCGGAGGGCACCGCTGGCAAACACGGAGCGGGAGCCGGCAGAGTGAGAGAGCGTGACCACTTCCTCGGGACCGGCGAAGATCACACTATGTTCGCCCACAATGGAACCGCCGCGGACGGCGTGGATACCGATCTCCTCCTTCGCCCGCTTCTGACGGACGGTATGGCGATCGTAAGTATATACGGGATTGTAGGGAACTTCCTCGGCGATGGCGTCGGCGATCATCAGAGCCGTTCCGCTGGGCGCGTCCAGCTTGTTGTGATGGTGCGCTTCCACGATCTCAATGTCGAAATCCTCTCCCAGCATTGCAGAAGCCTTGCGGCAAAGGGAGATCAGCAGATTGATGCCCACAGACATATTGCGGGAGAAAAATACGGGAATCGTGGCAGATGCTTCCCGCATCATGGCGTTCTCCTCGGGAGTGTGTCCCGTAGTGCAGATCACGATGGGTGTCTTCTTTTCTTTGGCGTAAGCCAAAAGTTCGGGCAGGGCGGTGTGGTGGGAAAAATCCACGATCACGTCGGCGCGCTCCTGTACGTCGGCAATATGCTTGTACACGGGCGCGCCCACCGCATCGGCTCCCTCGCCGGTAATGTCCACGCCTGCCGCCAGGGTGTATTTATCGTTTGCACGGATCAATTCGGCGGTAGCCCGTCCCATACGGCCGTTGGCACCGCAAAACAGAATACGAATCGGATTCATTTTCATTCTCCTTTAGACAAATATGTGATCAAGGCGGCAAATGATTGCCGCCTTTGATAAATTCTTTGTACATAGGCAGGCTCCTTTGCGGAGCATCTGCCGCGATTTTGTCGAGTCAAAGATCGGCAGTGATCAGATCAGCGCCAGCTTCTTCATCTCACCCAGCAGGCGAGCCTTGTTGGCTTCCTCCATCTCGCAAAGGGGAAGACGCAGTTCTTCGGTGCAGTAGCCCATAGCTGCCATAGCGGTCTTTACGGGAATGGGGTTCACCTCGCAGAAGAGAGCCTTGCAGAAAGGAAGCAGTTTCAGCTGAAGTGCGGCGGATTCCTTCACCTTGCCGTCGAACCAAAACTCACAGATGTCATGCGCCTCGCGGGGCATGGGATTGGAAAGCACGGAGATCACGCCCTTGCCGCCCAGAGAAAGGATGGGGACGATCTGATCGTCGTTGCCGCTGTAAACGTCGAAGGAATCCCCCACGGCGGCGATGATTTCGGCGATCTGAGAGATGTTGCCCGATGCTTCTTTGATGGCAACCAGATTCTCGCAGTCCGCCAGAGCCTTGTATACGGGAACGGTTAGGTTACAGCCGGTACGGGAGGGTACGTTGTAGAGGATGCAGGGGCAGTTGACGGCGTCGTTGATGGCTTTGTAGTGGGCGACAAGCCCCTTGACCGAAGCCTTGTTGTAGTAGGGAGTGACCAGCAAGAGACCGTCTGCGCCGGCGTCAGCGGCGAATTTGGACAGTTCAATGGCGTAAGCGGTATCGTTACTGCCGGTTCCTGCGATGACGGGCACTCGACCTGCCACCTTTTGGATGGTATACTCGATACAGTCGCGATGCTCCTCGTCGGTAAGGGTGGAACTTTCGCCGGTGGTGCCGCAAATGACGATGGCATCGGTCTTGTTTGCGATCTGGAATTCGATGATCTTACCCAGCGCGTCGTAATCGACGGTTCCATCCCGGAAAGGGGTGATGATAGCGACAGCACTGCCTGTGAAAATGGTTTTCTTTTTCATAATGGTGACCGTTCCTTCTTGAATAAAGTGAGAACTTTGTCTCATTCAAATGAATCTGCAAAAAAAGATTGCAATTTTCGTCGGAATGTGCTACAATAAGAGCGTTCCGACAACTTTCGTTCATACATCATTATAGTATCACAAATGAGTTATTTTGTCAAGGAGTTTTTATGATTTCAAATAATAAAAGTCAAACAAATCTGACGGTGCATGACTTTTGGTACGATCTGCCCCAAAGACTGATCGCCCAGGAGCCTTCCGAGGAGCGGGACGGATGCCGACTTTTAGTGGCAGACCGCAAGACGGGAGAGCTTTCCCATCACATTTTCCGTGAGATCATTGACTATCTGAACCCCGGCGACGTGTTGGTGGTCAACGATTCCAAGGTCATCCCCGCCCGCATGATCGGCAAAAAGTCCGATTCGGGCATTGATATGGAGGTGCTTCTGCTTCGCCAGATCGAACTGGATACATGGGAGGCACTGACCCGCCCCGGCAGACGTGCTAAGATCGGCACTACCATTGTATTCGGGGACGGGCTTCTGTGTGCCGAGGTCGTGGACGTGGTGGAGGGCGGCAACCGCATCCTGCACTTCACCTACGACAAATCCGAAGGGGATATTTACACCATTCTGGATCGCATCGGCAAAATGCCCCTGCCGCCCTACATCACCAAGCCGCTTGCGGATAATGATCAGTATCAGACGGTCTACGCCAGAGAGCGAGGCTCTGCCGCCGCACCTACGGCGGGACTCCATTTCACCCCCGAACTGTTGGAGCGCATCCGCGCCAAGGGCGTGCAGATCGCACCCGTGATGCTCCACGTCGGGCTTGGCACCTTCCGTCCCGTGAAGGTGGAGCGAATCGACGAGCATCTGATGCACAGCGAATTTTTCTCGGTCAGCGAGGAGAGCGCCGCCATCATTAACTCTGCCAAAGCCGGCGGCGGGCGAATTGTAGCGGTGGGAACCACCTCTTGCCGCGTGCTGGAGAGTGCCTCCGATGAGGCGGGGATCATCCACCCCATGCACGACGATACGCAGATCTTTATCTATCCCGGCTATCGCTTCAAGGCAGTGGACGCGCTGATCACCAATTTCCATCTGCCCGAATCCACCTTGCTGATGTTGGTGTCAGCCCTTTCCTCCAGAGAGTTTATGATGCAGGCATACGAAGAAGCCATTCGGGAAGAATACCGCTTCTTCTCCTTCGGCGACGCGATGTTCATCCAATAACAGAAAATCAGTAACAGTGATAAGTGATGAAGTGATGAAGATTTTCGCCGCAGGCGAAAATCAATCTCAAACGGGTATAATTTGCTTTTCCGTGGAAATAGTAAGGGAGCATCCCAATCTATTTGATACGAAAGGCAAAGGATATGCAGAAAAATACCAAACGGGAGCCGCAGGCAGAGCCTCCCCGTGACAGTCACGTGACCGATCTTCCGGGAAAGGAGAACCCTCCCGAGCCCCGCGATCTTCCGTCGCCGAGGCACAGACCCGGGGAGCCGATTCTGTTCGACCCTCCCTATGATGTGGGAATCGATCTTTACTACCCCTTCAACGAGGTGGGAATCCAGCCGTTTAGCGGCAAACCGACCATCGATCCTACGCGCTTTGAGTGAATCGCAGATACAAAAAGCATTCCCGCGGGAATGCTTTTTGTTATTTGATTGCCTCTCAAGGCTTGCGGATGGTATCCTTCAGCCCGTTGTAGACGGCTTGCGCCAGTTTTTCGTAATTTTCATTCTTGGGATGCAGTCCGTCCCCTCCGTTATCAGTGAAAACGGAGGTGTTTTTTCGTGACCAGGAATAGATGTCGATGAGATAGCACTCTTTGGCTTCTGCCACCTCGGTGATCAGCGGAACGGCGTGGGTTTTGACGTTATTTGCCCAATCCGCGTTCCCGGGAACGGTGGGAGGGGTCATCAGATAGACCTGCACGTCCCGATTGGCGCGTCGGTAGGCGTCGATCATGGTGCCCGCACTTTTTTTGAACGTAGTGGCACGGTTCGGATCAGACCAATCCTTGTAATCGTCAAAGGGATTGCAGTCGTTGGTGCCCAGCATGATGATCACCACATCGGGCTTTGCCTCCTGACTGCCCTTGTACATGGCAGAGTAACTCATGTAGGAGAATGTGTCGGTGGAGGTCATGGAGAAACCGGGCGCGCCGTACTTTTCCACATAGTAATCGTAGCCCAGCATCTGCTGAAGGTAAACGGGATAGTTATACGCAGACTCATCGTCGGAGGTGGTGCCATGGGTGATGCTGTCGCCGATGCAGGCGACCTTGATCAGATCCTTGGTAGCGGACACGTTCAGATCGGTGAGGTTGGTCTTGGCGGCGCAGAGTGCATCCACCAATGCCTCGCCGGCTGCATAAGCGGCGCAGGCGTTGTCCCCCGCCAGAATGACGGTGCCGTCTGCGGTAAGGGTTGCGGTGTAAGCACCCGCATCGGCAAAGGAGTTGGCATATTGCGAATCGTCCTCGGGGCAGTCGGTTTTGCCGAACAAAATCTTGGGCGTACCGTCGGGGAGTGAGGCGGTGTCGGGCATTACCGTGGGGCGCACTCCTGCCACATCCTCAATGGCTGCCGCCAACGCTTCGGCGGCGTCCTTGTATTTGGCGGTTTGGATGAAGGTTTTGTAGTTGGGATCAACCGGGCTGGTGACCCCCTCCTTGGCGTAAACGATGACGTAATCTCCCACAGATGCATCAGCGATCATCACGTCCTTGCAGGGAAACTCGAATTTGCCGTAATGTTGGAGCGATACCGAGAAACTATTCTGCTCGGCGGCAGTCAGATAAGTGGCGATGAAATACTCGGTGATCTCTTGAATCGCCCGATCGCCGTTTCCTGCGATGACAATCTTGTAGCCGCTCTCCTCACCGCCGCTGACACGGATGGCGTATTCGTTATCGGCGAGTTTTTCGGTGACGGTTTTGGACTCCTCGCGGTTGGTGTCACCCACTAAAATCTCACATTTGGGGATATCGTCCACATCGGCGTACCAGTCTTCCTGAACGCGAACGGTCAGACCTATCGCCGAAAGGGCATCCCGAATGGTGCGGGCACTTGTCAGTTCCGCATCAGTGCCGCGGATGGGGCGGGTGATGACGAACTCCTCGGTAATGGAGAAGATTGGCTCGGCAGAGGGGGGAACCGTGGTTACTCCGCAGGCAAGAACCGCTGTGCAGACAATCAGCAGGGCAATAAAGAGTCCAATGAATCGGGTGAATAATTTCATAATCAGGATCCTTTCCGTTCTTTTTTAACATTGTAACAGAAAACCGAAAAATTTGCAATAGGTTTGATCCCGCAGGACTTGAATTTTGCATACAAATCCGTTATAATATAGAAAAACAAAAGGAGCGGTGAATGATATGGAGAATCAACTTTATGAAAAGGAACTGTCCCGTGAATATCCATTTCGCGGAAAAATATTTGACGTAGCGGTGTGCAGGGCAGAGCTTCCTGACGGTACGGCGGTGCGCCGTGACGTGGTCTGCCACTCGGGCGGCGTGTGCGTACTGCCCCTTGACGAAAACGGCATGGTGACCATGGTGCGGCAGTATCGCTACGGCGTAGGGACGGTGACCTTGGAGATCCCCGCAGGCAAGCTGGAGGTGGGGGAAGACCCGCTGGAAGCGGTGATGCGGGAGCTGTCCGAGGAAACGGGCTACACGGCAGACGAGATCATCCCTCTGCATATCGACTATTCCTCGCCCGCCATCCTCTCTGAGGTGATTTATATATATCTCGCCCGCGGGCTCCACGGCGGCAAACAACATCTGGACGAGGACGAATTTTTGGAGACCCGGCGGTATCCGCTGTCTGAACTGGTGGAGATGGTGATGGCAGGCGAGATCGCCGACGGAAAAACTCAGATCGCCATTCTGAAGGCGGCGAGAATGCTGGAAGGAAAGTAAAGCGGGCATTGCCATGACTTGGGCGGAGTGCAGTATTGCACAAAGTGCAATGTGCAAAAAGGGCGGCAAGTACTTGCCGCCCTCAGTCTGTCGATAAACTATAAATTTAGAGTGC
>JBJDZI010000109.1:5123-7022 GCA_051867925.1 Eubacteriales bacterium | reverse complement strand
ATATCTTTGAATAACTTCCTTTTCTTTTTGGTTCACATCATTTTAGCACATACAGCTGGAAAAAAAAGAATATTTTTTGCGAAATATTCTACTTGTCACAAAAGAAAATCATTGACAAAAAGCGCAGAAGATGATATAATAAACCATCTCTTTAGTCTGGAAAAGTGTTTTCCGCAAAAGTGATCTGATTTTTTGTTTGAGGTGATCGTTTTGGATAAGAAATATAGAGTCGGCGTCATCGGCGCCACCGGTATGGTAGGGCAGCGTTTTCTGACCCTTTTGGAAAATCATCCATGGTTCGAGGTGACTGCTCTGCTGGCAAGCCCCCGCACCGCCGGAAAGGCTTATGCCGAAGCAGTCGAAGGCCGTTGGAAGATGACTGCCCCGCTTTCTGCAAAGTTCGGTGAAATGACAGTGATGAACGCCGAGGACATCGAAGCAGTCAAGCCTTTGGTGGACTTCGTTTTCTGCGCCGTGAATATGAAGAAGGATGAGATCCTTGCCATTGAGGAAGCCTACGCCAAGGCGGAGATCCCCGTGGTCTCCAACAACAGCGCTAACCGTTGGACGCCCGACGTCCCCATGGTGATCCCCGAGATCAATCCGGATCATCTGTCTGTCATCGAATATCAGCGCGCCAGACTGGGCACCAAGTACGGATTTATTGCCGTCAAGCCCAACTGCTCTATTCAGAGTTATGTTCCTGCGCTGACTGCTCTGCTGGAATTTGAGCCTACTCTGGTGGTGGCGACCACTTATCAGGCGATCTCCGGCGCAGGCAAGACCTTCCGCGAATGGCCCGAGATGATCGACAACGTGATCCCCTATATCGGCGGCGAGGAAGAGAAGAGCGAGCAGGAGCCTCTTCGGATCTGGGGCAAGGTGGAGAACGGCACGGTAGTGAAAGCCGATGCGCCTCTGATCACCACCCAATGTATCCGCGTGCCCGTTTCCGACGGTCACACCGCGGCAGTCTTCGTGAATTTCAAGAAGAAGCCCACGAAAGAAGAGATCCTCGATCGTTGGAACAATTACGTCGGCGAGCCGCAGAAGCTGGGACTGCCCTCTGCACCCGCGAAATTTCTCACCTATTTTGAGGAAGCCGACCGTCCCCAATCGGTGCTCGACCGCAACCTCTACGGCGGTATGGGTATCTCCATCGGCAGACTGAGAGAGGACTCCGCATTTGACTATAAATTCGTGGGACTGTCTCACAACACCCTCCGCGGAGCCGCAGGCGGTGCCGTCGAAATCGCCGAGCTCCTCTGCGCCAAAGGCTATATTGTGAAGGAATGAATTGATCATAATCGGGGCTCTGCCCCAAACCCCGCCCGCTTTCCCCCAAGAAAGCGGGGCAAAGAACTTTTTGATAAGGGCGGCAAATCCTTGCCGCCCGGTTTTTGTTTGACTTGGCGAAGCCAAAGCCAAGGAAGTGGAAGAGGGTAGCAGCAACCGCTACACGGCGACTGCGAAGGAGAGGGCGAAAACTTCGGCACCCCTGATGGTTTGCCCGCTCCTCAGAAACGAAGGATTTTCACAAATAAACACTCTGTCGGTGCGCCTTGTGGGCAGAATATCAGTTGTATTCGTGCAGGAGGCTTATTGCAACAGCCCCGAGGTTTTTGTTGAGGCTTCTCCCCAACATCTGCATATGCGCGGATGTTATTTTTTTAGCAATATATGAATAAAATGTAAACAATCGGCGCATCCTATTGACAATCAAATGATTGTATGATAAAATACAATTACAAGATTGAATGAGATCAATCGAAGCACGAAAGGATAGATGAACATGACAGGTAACAATATCGTATTGGCAGGTCCCGGCGGTGGCTCTCGCGGAGGGGGAGGCGGTCGCGGCGGCGGTCGCGGACCCGGTGGACCCCGCGGATTCGGACC
>JBJDZI010000109.1:0-5023 GCA_051867925.1 Eubacteriales bacterium | reverse complement strand
GGACCCCGCGGATTCGGACCTGGTGGACCCCGCGGATTCGGTCCCAGACCTCCCATGTATCCCGGCAGACGGCGCGGTTGGGGACCTCCCCCTCCTTACGGATACGGCTGTATGGGTTGTATGCTCCCCGTTCTGTCTATTATGGCACTGGTGGGCGGCGCAGTCTTCCTGTTGGTGACCTTGTTATGACGGCATCTGAGAACCTGCGCACTCTTCCACCTGTTCTCGTAGAGGATAGCGTAGAGGGTTGTACCGTCCAAGGGCAAACCGTTGATCGCGGGGACTACACCGGCACGCGCTTTCAAAACGTAATCTTCCGCAATTGCCGTTTTACCGGAACGTCCTTCACCCGATGTGAGTTTTCCGGGGTCATTTTCGAGGATTGCGATCTCTCCGGCTCGGATTTTGCCGAAAGTTATTGGGATCGCTCCCGCTGGAGGGCGGTGAAGGGCACGGGTATGCGTCTGTGCGACAGCTACCTCACGGAAACCGTCCTCGAAGACTGCCGTCTGCCCTTTTCCGATCTGTCCCGCAGTAAGTGGAAGGGCGGCGCGTTTTGCAGATGCAGTTTGCGGGAGGGTTTTTGGAACGAATGCAAACTGATCCGCTTCACCCTATTGGGTTGTGATCTGACCCGCACAGAGGTCATGCACACTCCGTTGGGAGGGCTGGATCTGTCGGACAGCACAATCGACGACATCCGTTGCAGTGATACCTTTGCGGAGTTGAGGGGTGCTGTCATTGATCCCCTGCAAGCGGTAGAAATCGCAGGACGAATGGGGATCAAGGTCAAATAAGGAGAGAAAATATGGAAAAGACGAAAACTCAAGCCGCGCCCGAAGCGGACTGCGAGCATTGCCTCTACTTTGACTACGACGAGGAACTGGAGGCTGAGGTCTGCATCATGAATCTGGACGAGGACGAATACGCATCCATGCTTCAGGGGCGGAAAAGCAGATGCCCCTACTTCCGCTTCTACGACGAGTATAAAAGCGTACAAAAGCAGAACTGACCTTCTGCCGCAGAACTGACCTTCTGCCGCAGAACTGACCTTCTGCCGCAGAACTGACCTTTTGACCGAAAGGATACATCTATGAAAGATTATCAAATGCTGGAAAAGCTTCGTCTGCGTGCCAGAAACGCGGCGATTGTTGCCATCGTTCTGATCGCCATGGGATTCATTTTGTTTTTTTTACTGACGTTCATCGGATTTTTGTTGTTCGTCGGCGGAATCGTGGTGTTCATGATCAGCGCCAAATGCTTCGTCAACCCCTATAAGACCGCGTATAAAGAGCAACTGGTGAGGGGCGTTCTGGCGGAGCAGATCGATCAGCTCAGATTTGTTCCCGATGACGGCATTTCCGAGGAAACGGTGCGCTCTACAGACATGATGCAGCTTGGCAATCGCTTTTACTCCAACGATCTGATCGAGGGTGTTTATCACGGCGTGCGGTTTACCCAATCCGACATTCTGATCCAGCATCACACCAGCAACGGCAAAACCTCCCACACCACCACCTATCTCAATGGAAGATGGCTGGTTTTTGATTTCAATAAGCGGTTTTCCTGCGATCTGCAGGTGCGGGACAGAGAATTTGCATATGCCAAACAATCAGGCGGCTGGTTTTCCGATCGGGATAAGACCGAGAAACTGGAGACTGAATCTGTGGCGTTCAATGACACCTTTGAGGTTTACGCCGAAAATTCCGCCGAAGCCTTTTATATCCTGACGCCCCACTTTATGGAGGCGCTGATGCGCGCCAAAGAGGGAGCGGACGGGGAAGTGCTGTTCTGCAACGTGGATTCCAAACTCCACGTTGCGGTAAACAATGAAAGAGACAGCTTCGAACCTTCAATCTGGCAGCCCATCGACGAATCGGACGCGCGGCGCGCTATTTTGGAGGATCTGAACCTCATTACCGATCTGATAGATACACTTCGGCTGGACGATCGTCTGTTTATGGACGCGCCGATCGAATAGAACGTCCGCACGGCAACGCGATTCGGACGATTCGCCCGATTAAACTGAATAAATATAATATGCCGCCAAAGCGGCAGATAGGAGAAAAATTATGCCTTTTTTGATTGGAATAATTGTCATCGTACTGGTTCTTGCGATCTGGTACATATCCGCCATGAACGGTCTGAAAACCGCACAGGTGAAGATCAAGGAAGCCGAGTCGGGCATCGACGTGGCGCTTGCCAAGCGTTGTGACAGCCTGCAAAAGCAGATGGACGTCTGCAAAGGCTATATGAAGCACGAAACGGCAACCTTTGAGAAGGTCATTGCCATGCGAAGCGGTATGACCGTGGGAGAGAAAGCCGCACTGTCCGCAGAAGCGGAGCAAATGGCATCTACCATCCGCCTCACCGCCGAAGCCTATCCCGAACTGAAGTCTTCTGAAAACTTCCGCGTATTGCAGGCAGCCGCAGCAGATGCTGAGGAGCATCTGCAGGGAGCCCGCCGTGCGTATAACGCCAATGTGTCGGCATATAATCAGAAGCTTGTGAAATTCCCAACGTCGCTGGTCGCCTCCATGATCGGATGCACACCCGCCGCCTTCTTCGAAGCTACCGCTACCCAGAAGCAGGATGTGAAGATCAGCTTCGACTGAGAGTCCTCCGAGTAAGCGGGAATTGCTATTCTCGACGATGTGCTGTGAACGAACCTGATTCCATCCAAAAACATCCCCGTTCATCAAACGATAGACGGGGATGCGTTTTAATCTTTGGGAGCAGCTGTGTCGGACGCCTCTTCCGATTCGGACGCATCGGAAGCCAATTTCTGTTCCCGCGCTTCGGTTGCCTCGCGAATCAGAACATAAGCGGTAGATGCCAGCGGCACGGACAACAGCATTCCCAGCGGACCTGCTACCGCACCGCCCACCGTGACGGCGGCGAGAATCCAAAGGGAGGGAAGATTCACGCGGATTCCCATCACGCGGGGATAGATGAGATTTTCCTCCAACTGTTGTAAAACCAGGATGAATCCCAAGAAAATGACTGCTTTAATCGGCGATTCGGTGAGAATCATAAACGCGCCCACGAATGCGCCCACGAACGCACCCACTACGGGAATCAGCGCGGTCACGCCTACCAATGCGCCGATCATAGGGGCGTAGGGAAGATTCAACAACAGCATTCCCAGCATACAGAGGACGCCCAGAATAACCGCCTCGATGGTCTGCCCTGAGACGAAATTGCGGAAACTGACGTTTGCCACCGATGCCGCATGAATGCTCCATTCACCGACGCGGCGAGGAAGCCACGCGCGAATCAAACGGCAGGCGCCTGCTTTCAGCTTTTCTTTGCTGAAGAGAATATAAACGGCAAATACGAAAGCAATGAAGACATCCACCACACCCGAAATCAGGGCGGATACGATCTCAACGGCGGTGTAAACGATGTTGCCGCCCTGCTCCTTCAGCCACGACTGAAGCGTTTTGAGAATTTCGTTCCAGTCGATGCTCAGCAGAGCCTTGCCGATGGGATTTTTTGCAACCTCCGCCCGATCCATGGCACTCAGCTCATTGACGATGTCGGTAACGATGGCAATCAGCACCTGCACCGCCTTGATCAGTTCGGGAATGATCAGCCAAATGATACCCACCAAAATGCCGATGATCAGGACAAGTGCCAGTAAAAAGGCGGCGGGGCGACGGAGTTTTTGCAAAGTTTTCCGTTTGGCGCAGGGCCAAAAATGCTTTTCCAAAGCCCGCATCGGCACGTTCAGAATCAGCGCAAAGGCAAATCCCAAGATCAGCGGGGAAAAGATATCGCACAGATACCCCACTGCCAAAGCGACCACGTCAATGTTTTGAACGGCAAGAAAAATCAGAATGCAGGTCGCGATGATGCCGATGAGAAAAGCCGCCAGTTTCCGGCGTCGTTTTTGGGCGAGGGGATGTTTGGAAAACAGGGCGTTTTCCTCACTCTTCGGCGGAGGCGGAGCTTGCACAGAAGACTCCGGGGGATGCTCGCCCATGGGCGGATTAGGCTTATGGGGAGACGGCGGGCGCTCGGTGCGATCCCGCCGAGGACGGGGATAAGCGTGACGGCGAAGTCTGTATTTGCGATCGTTATGGGAAGTCATAAAGTTTCCTCCGATCAGAATATCTAATCAAACTGTATCATTATATCAACCCAATATCAACTCATTATCAACTGAAAATGAATGTCGGTTGATTTTCGGGCGGCAGAGAGCAGTTTTCGGGTGCAGTCATGGAAAGCGGAATATTTTGAAAAGCATCCGATACGCCGAAAGCTGTCATCCTACAGCTCCAACAGCATATAGACGACTTCCTGAAATCCACTGATCCGGGAATGGAAGCCTTTGGGGTTACGCCCGTATTCCACAAACCCTTCTTTTTGGTATAATGCGATAGCCCTCTCGTTTTCCGCTACCACAGTTAATTCCAGCTGAACATATCCTGCCTCTTTTGCACATTGGATGCACGCTTTTGTCAAAGCCCTTCCGATTCCGAGTCCCCAATATTCCTTCAGTACGCTGACCCCAAATTCAGCCCTGTGCTTTTGCTTGAACTTGGTTCCGACTGCGTCAATTCCGGCGGTTCCGGCAACCTTTCCGTCTACCAAGGCGATCATTTCAATTTCATTCGGGCTGGTTGCTTTGCGCGCCAAAAACTGCCCTTCCTGTACAGCATCAAAGTGATTTTCATCCGGATAGGAAAGCAAATAATCTGTTTCTGCGTGGGTTCGGTTGAAGTTTTCATACACCGCACCCGCGTCAGCCTCAACGCCGTTTCTCAGAACAGCGACGTTTCCGTTTTTCAAAGGAATCTGTTGATAGTATTTCATGTGCTTGTCCTCACAAATCACGATTGGTTGAGTCAATTCATCTATACATCATTCTGTATCAAAAAACAAAAAAGCCGGACATCAATCCCGATACCCAATGTATCAGAACCGATGTCCGGTTATGGTGCCGGTGGCGGGGGTCGAACCCGCACGGTATCGCTACCACTGGATTTTGAGTCCAGCACGTCTGCCAATTCCATCACAC
>JBJDZI010000108.1:0-7064 GCA_051867925.1 Eubacteriales bacterium | reverse complement strand
GAGGAAGGGGAAAAACTTCGGCGTATGAGATGGTTTTCCCCTTCCTCCAGTATTCGCGTAAACTTTTTCGACACTCTGAGGGCGGCAAATTCTTGCCGCCCTGATTTGTTATGTTCGCAGAGCCAAGAGCCAAGGAAGTGGGAGGGGAGCCACCGCAGACAGTGTGGAGCAAAGAACGATCAGCAAAAGGTCGGCAAATCCTTTCCGCTACGCCCTTCTCTTTTGTTAAACCATTAACAAACATCCCTATATCTTCTCCCGTGATTTGTGACATATTCCGATTGACAAACCGTGATTTTCGTGCTATAATGACCGTGGAAAAATCTAAACTTTTGCAAAAAAGCCGACGATTCCGCGGTTATCCTTTTTCATACTATCAAAAGGAGAAGATTACATGAAGATTTTATACGTAGGCGGCGAAGCACTGCCTTTTGCATCCACAGGAGGACTGGGCGACGTGCTGGGTTCTCTCCCTGCCGCACTGAAAGCATACTCCCCCGAGGACGATGTGCGCATGGTTATGCCCCTCCACGGAAAAATTTCCCCCGAATGGCGGGAAAAAATGACCAAAGTCGCAGAATTTACCGTCCAACTGGCATGGCGTTGCCAGTATTGCGGCGTCTGGTCGCTGGAAAAGGACGGCGTTACCGTCTATTTCATCGACAACGAATACTACTTTAAGCGTGCCCGTCTCTACGGCGAGTACGACGACGGCGAGCGGTACGCTTATTTCTCGCTGGCAGTCATGGAAATGATGGACAAAATCGGCTTTATCCCCGATATTCTCCACGCCAACGACTGGCAGTCCGCGCTGACCGTCATTTATTCCAAGGTTCGCTACCCTCACTATCACATGAAAACCGTCTATACCATCCATAATATAGAGTACCAGGGCATCTACGGCAAGGACATCTTAGGCGAAGTCTTCGCCCTGCCCGACAGCACCATGTCTCTGCTGGAATTTGACGGTTGCGTGAACCTCACCAAGGGCGCCATCGTCGCCTGCGACCGTCTGACTACCGTCAGCCAGCGTTACAGCGAAGAATTGCGCACTCCCTACTATGCATCGGGTCTTGACGGCATCATCAGCGAAAATGCCTACAAGTCCTGCGGCATCGTCAACGGCATCGACGTCAGCTACTACGATCCCATGAACGATCCCGATATGATCGGACCCAAATTCGGTCCCAAGTACCGCCTGTTCAGCAACAAATTGGCAAACAAGACCGCTCTGCAGGAAAAGTTGGGTCTGCCCGTGGACGAGAATATTCCCATGATCGCCATGATCACCCGTTTGGTTTCCCACAAGGGTGTGGATCTGGTGAAGCACGTCATCGATCAGGTACTGGGCGACAACGTTCAGTTGGTGGTTCTGGGTACCGGCAACGAGGAGTTCGAGAACTTCTTCCGTTGGCTGGAGAGCCGCTATCCCAATAAGGTGCGCTCGCTGATCCGCTTCGACAAGAAGCTGTCCAAGCAGATCTACGCGGCGACAGACGTTTTCCTGATGCCTTCCAAGTCCGAGCCTTGCGGTCTGTCCCAGATGATCGCATCCCGCTATGCGGCGATTCCCGTGGTGCGCGAGACCGGCGGTCTGTACGATACCATCAAGCCCTTCAATCCCGAGACAGGGGAGGGCAACGGTGTGACCTTCTACTCCTACAACGCCCACGATATGCTGGACGCCATCCGTCGCGCCATCGGGCTGTGGAGAAACGATGTTACCCGCAAGAAACTGCTGCGCAATGTCATTACCGCGGACTTCTCTTGGAACGCATCCGCGAAAAAGTACGCTGATTTGTACAGAGGAATGTAAGGCAGACAGTCGTTGTCGGCGGGGTGAAAATGCCGCTCTTCCAACGAAGGGAAGGGGAAAGCAATCTCATTTCCCCTTCCACGCCGCTTTACGCCGCAATCACTCCCCCCAAGCACTTTTCGGAGGGTCTGGGGGTACTTCTTTTTTGTCAGTTTTCACAATATATATCATAACAAAGCCAAACCTCGCCGCTTCCATGCGGAAGTCCCCAAGAGGTTCGGGAAAACTTCGTGCGGAAGTTTTCCCAAGAAAGGAATCCATGAAAAAAACCACCACCAAAAAGACCGCCGTCAAGACGGCAAAGCCCGACCGTGAGCAGGAACTGCGCGCGGGCATCGAGCAGAAGCTCTCCCGCTATTTCGGCACCACTCCCGCAGAAGCCAACAAGGATCAGGTCTACAAAGCCGTTCTGCTGGCAGTCAAGGACATCCTCGCCGCCAAGCGCACCAATTTCAAGAAGAACGTCACCGCGCAGGAAGGCAAGAAGATCTATTATCTCTGCATGGAATTTCTGATCGGCAGACAGCTGAAAAACAATCTGAGCAATCTGGGCATCGAAAAGGAGTACGCCGCCATTCTGAAGAATTGGGGCTACGATCTGGACGAACTGTGCGAACTGGAAGCCGATCCGGGTCTGGGCAACGGCGGTCTCGGCAGACTCGCCGCCTGCTTTATGGACGGTCTGACCTCTCAGAATTACTCCGCAACAGGCTTCTCCATTCTCTACGAGTACGGTCTGTTCAAGCAGAAGATCGTTGACGGCGACCAGATGGAGCTACCCGACGTATGGATGCCCTCCGGCGAAAGCTGGCTGGTTCCCCGTACCGACAAGACTTGCACCGTCCGGTTCGGCGGTCACATTACCGAGAACTGGGTGGACGGCAAGTGCGACATCGTTCACACCAACTACACCGAGATCCAGGCGGTTCCCTACGATATCCTCATCTCGGGCGCGGACTGCGAAGCAGTCAACTCTCTGCGCCTGTGGAAGGCAACTGCCGTCAACAATTTCTCCATGAACCTCTTCTCTCAGGGCGAATATTTCCGCGCCATGGCGGAACAGCACCAGGCAGAGATCATCTCCAAGGTGCTGTATCCCTCCGATAACCACGAGGAAGGCAAACTGCTCCGTCTGTCTCAGCAATATTTCTTGGTTTGCGCATCTCTCCAGTCTATCATTGCAGACCACCTGCGCTCCTACGGCAATCTGAACAATTTCGCTGACAAGGTTGCCATTCACATCAACGATACCCACCCCGCGCTGGTGGTTCCCGAACTGATGCGCATCCTCATCGACACCTACTCCTATACTTGGGAAGACGCATGGGCGATCGTCACCAAGACGGTATCCTACACCAACCACACCGTCCTGCCTGAAGCATTGGAGACTTGGGACGAGGATCTCTTCCGCTACAAACTCCCCCGTCTGCATCAGATCGTTTGCGAGATCAACCGCCGCTTCTGTGCAGATCTGTGGAATCGCTATCCCGGCGACTGGGATCGCATCACCCATATGTCCATCATCTCTCACAATCGGGTAAAGATGGCAAATCTGTCGGTAGTCGGCTCCCACACTGTCAACGGCGTGTCGAAACTCCACTCCGACATCCTCACCAAGACCGTCTTCTCCGATTTCTACAACTACACTCCCGAGAAGTTCACCAACGTCACCAACGGTATTGCCCATCGTCGCTGGCTGTGCTACTCCAACCCCGGTTTGTGCAATCTGCTGGACGAGACCATCGGCACCACCTATCGCAAGGAGCCCGACCGTCTGACCGAGCTGAAGAAGTTCGCCGACGACAAGGCAGTTCTGGATCGCCTGTCCCAGATCAAGGTGGAGAACAAGGTTCGCTTCTCCAACTGGCTGAAGGCGCGCACCGGCGTGGGCATTGATCCCGCCTCCCTCTTTGACGTGCAGATCAAGCGGATGCACGAGTATAAGCGTCAGTTGCTGAACACGCTGCGGATCATCTCTCTGTACGTGCAGCTGAAGGAAAACCCCGACACGGAGATGATGCCCCAGACCTTCATTTTCGGCGCGAAAGCCGCTCCCGGCTATTATATGGCGAAGCAGATCATCAAACTGATCTACTGCATCTCTGCTGACATTGAGAAGGATCCCAAACTCCGGGAGAAGATGCGCGTGGTCTTCGCTGAAGACTACCGCGTGTCCATGGCGGAAGTGCTGATCCCCGCCGCCGACGTGTCCGAGCAGATCTCTCTGGCGGGCAAGGAAGCCTCCGGCACCGGCAATATGAAGCTGATGATCAACGGTGCGGTTACCATCGGTACGCTGGACGGCGCAAACGTGGAGATCGCCGAGGCAGTGGGTCCCGACAATATCTATATCTTCGGTCTGACCACCCCCGAGGTAGACGATCTCTGGCGTCGCGGCTATCACTCCTCCGAGTATTACAATGCCAACGAACTGCTCCGCAAGGCGGTGGACTATCTGAAGGTGGGCTTCAACGGTGTGAACTTCACCGAATTCTACAACTATCTGCTGATGGGACCCGGTGTAGCCGATCCCTATATGTGTCTGGCTGACTTCGACTCCTACTGCAAGGCCCACGACCGTCTGCTGGCAGACTACGCCGACAAGGACGCTTGGGCGAAGAAGTCTCTGATGAACGTGGCATCCGCCGGCATCTTCGCTGCCGACCGCTCCATCCGCGACTACGCCGAAAACATCTGGCACATCAAACCCATTTTGGAAAAAAATAATTGAATAAATGCGGGGACTCTGTCCCCGCACCTCTGCCCACTTTCTTGAAAGAAAGTGGGACAAAGAACGTTTGTAAAAGCCCGGCAAATGCTTGTCTGCCGGGGGACACAGGAGCAGATGAATGCACCTTGCGTGACTCTCCATCCCACCCACTTTCTTGAAAGAAAGTGGGACAAAGAACTTTTGTAAAAGCCCGGCAAATGCTTGTCTGCCGGGGCAGGGTAGATTCCACTCCTATATCTCCTCATCAACACTACAGCTTCGCAAACGGTGGAGCCAAGGAAGTAGGTGGGGAGGAGCAGCAACCGCTACGCGGCGGCTGCGGAGGGGAGTAGCCACCGCAAAGCGGTTGCTGCAAGGAAACACTTCGGCGTCTGAGATGGTTTCTCCCTTCCCTCGGAGCAAACGAGCGATTATTGAGATCAAACACTCTGTCGAGGATCCTCCCCCCAAAAAAATCACTCAAACCGAGAACATCTATGTCCATCACATTGACCAAAACCGCCACCCACACCCCCGAAGCTGATCTGTTCGGGGCGTTCGACTCCCGAGAGACCCTCACCTTTACCCTCACAGCCCACCGTGCGGACGGTGTCACCGATCCGATCATGGAAATCTATCGGGACGACGACGGAAATACTCTGCGCTATCCCTTCCGCTGGGCGGAGAGCGACTTCGTATGGGATCGCTATACCCTCACGCTGGATATGGCATCCCTCTGTGCCGAGGGCGAGGTCAGCGGTCTGTTCTGGTATACCGTCCTGCTGGATGCCCCCGAGGGACATCGCCGCGTGTCCAAAAACCCCCACTCCTACGCGCCCGTCATAGCGCCTGCGGACTGGGGGTATTCGGCGTTTCAGCTCACCGTCTACGAGGCAGGGAGGGAGGCTCCCGACACCTTCGCAGGCGGCATGATGTACCACATTTTCGTGGATCGCTTCGCCGGCGGCGGCGACGTGCCGATACGGGAGGACGCCATATTAGAGCCGGATTGGTACGGCGGTCTGCCTCAGTTTGCCGACCGCCCGGGGGGATATGTGGAGAACAATCTCTTCTTCGGCGGCACACTCTGGGGCGTGGCGGAGAAGCTGGACTATCTCGCCGATCTGGGCGTCACCGTCCTCTATCTCTCCCCCATTTTTGAAGCCTACTCCAACCACAAATACGACACCGGCGACTATCGCAAGGTGGACGAAATGTTCGGCGGCGATGCGGCATTCGATCATCTGATCGCCGAAGCGCACAAGCGCGGAATCCGCGTCATCTTGGACGGCGTGTTCAATCACACCGGCTCGGACAGCCGCTATTTCAACCGCCGAGGTCGTTACGACTCTGTCGGCGCGTACCAGTCCAAAGAATCACCCTACTACGATTGGTTTGATTTCGAAGAATATCCCGACCGCTATCGCTGTTGGTGGGGCATTGAGATCCTGCCTGCGGTCACCACAAAGCACCCCGGTTATCGGGAGTTCATCTGCGGCGAGGACGGCGTGATCCGTCACTATCTCCGCCGCGGAGCGGACGGCTGGCGGCTGGATGTTGCTGACGAGCTGGATCGCACGTTGCTGGAGGACATCTACCACGCGGCGCACGCCGAGAAGCCCGACGCGCCCATCTACGGCGAGGTTTGGGAGGACGCATCCAACAAGATTGCCTACTCCACCCGCCGCCGCTATTTCCGCGGTCACGGGCTGGATTCGGTGATGAACTATCCGCTGAAGGAAGGCGTGATTGATTTCATCCGCACCGGTTGCCGCGATCGGCTGTTTGAGGCGACCGCGGGGCTTTATGCCCACTATCCCAAGGCGACCAGCGATCTGCTGATGAACTTCCTCGGCACCCACGACACCGAGCGTGTGTTGACCGTTCTGGGCGGCATCGGCGAGGAGGGCAGGTCGAACGATGTGTTGGCGACCTACAAAATGCCCGCCGATGTGCGCGCCCGCGCCATTGAACTGCTGAAACTGGCGTTCACGCTGATCGCCACGCTCCCCGGCGTGCCCTGTATTTACTACGGCGACGAGGCGGGGATGGAAGGCTATCACGATCCCTTCAATCGGATGCCCTATCCTTGGGGCAGGGAAGAGCGCGGACTGGTTGAGCATTATGCCGCGCTGGGAAGCCTCCGCGCCGCTCATCGG
Organism: Eubacteriales bacterium; assembly: GCA_051867925.1. Lineage (GTDB taxonomy): Bacteria > Bacillota > Clostridia > Oscillospirales > CAG-272 > CAKSQF01. The sequence continues at coordinate 379 of JBJDZI010000108.1, read as the reverse complement.
GAGCTGTTCGGAAAAGGCTACCTCCGCGTGCGCGAGGACACCCCCGAGGGCGTGTTTGCCTTCGAACGCTGGACTGACTCCGAGCGCATCCTCGTTGCGGTGAATCGCTCTGCCGGCGCATGGAGCGACAACGCGCTGGACGGCGATCTGCTGTTTGCCACCGCACCCGTTACCGGCACGCTCCCTCCCGACACCGCTGCCGTTGTTGTATTGAAACAGATTTGAGGTTCCGTCTCAAATTCCGCCAAGTACCTTTTGGAAAAAAGGTTCTTGGTACTCCCAAAACTTATGAAAAAAGGGCGGCAAAGATTTGCCGCCCTCAGCCTGTCGATAAACTATAAATTTAGATAGCCGCCAGCCAAGGAATGGGGTTGGAGGT
>JBJDZI010000107.1:0-7136 GCA_051867925.1 Eubacteriales bacterium | reverse complement strand
CATATCTTTGAATAACTTCCTTTTCTTTTTGGTTCACATCATTTTAGCACATACAAAATTTTGCGAAAAATATTTCGAAACCTATTGACAAAGTAGGAATTAAGTGCTATAATACAGCCAACAAAACCGTTGAGGCGGAGATAACGTCGATCAAGACTATACAGAGAACCCGCGTGGCTGAGAGTGGGGTTAGACACTGTTCGGCAAATGGACCGCTGAGGGCGCAGTCAAAGGCGACTATGTCGCCGAGTATTCTGCGACGCTGTGACCGGCGTTACGGTCGGGGATATGTTGGTATCCTGCAAAGCGCATCGCAATTTCTTCGAAATTGCATGAATCAAGGTGGCACCGCGGATCATTTGGTATGTTCATCGTACCGTATTCGTCCTTGACAGAAAAGCGTATTCTGTCGGGGCGTTTTGTTTTTGCAAAGCAAACTCCTTTGGCAGAATGCCGAAGGAGTTTTTCTATTTTGTATCAGGAGGCAATCATTATGCGCATCACACCGAACCTTACCGAAGTCAAAGCCATCGCGGCAACCGGCAAATACAACGTACTGCCCATCAGCTGTGAGATCCTGTCGGACTTCACCACCCCCATCGAGACCATGAAGATTCTCAAAAACCTATCTACCCATTGCTACCTGCTGGAATCCGCCATGGCAAACGACAAATGGGGACGCTACACCTTTCTGGGCTTTGATCCCAAACTGGAGATCACCTGCATCAACGGGCAAATGAAGATCGGCAATCTGAAGGTGAACACCGATCATCCCTCCGATTACCTCCGTCAGATTCTTGCCGACTACAAAAGCCCCCGCCGCGATGATCTTCCCCCCTTCACGGGCGGTCTGGTGGGCTATTTCTCCTACGATTATCTTACATACAGCGAACCCTCCGTCCGATGTGACGTGGAGGACGGAGAAGCCTTCAAGGACGTTGACCTGATGCTCTTTGACAAGGTCATCGCCTTTGACCACGTTCGGCAGAAGATCATCCTCATCGTCAATATGCCGCTGAGCGATCCCGAGGTGGGGTACAACAGGGCGGTGATGGAACTGGAGCAACTCATTCACCTGCTCCGCTACGGCGAAAAGAAAAACGAGCCGGGCGGCAGGCTGACAGGCGAGGTGACACCGCTGTTTGACAAAGCACAGTTTTGCGCGATGGTGGAGCAGGCAAAGCACCACATCCGCGAGGGCGACATCTTCCAGATCGTCCTGTCCAACCGCCTGTCTGCTCCCTTTGAAGGCAGTCTGCTGAACACCTACCGCGTTCTGCGCACCCTCAATCCCTCGCCCTATATGTTCTATTTTTCGGGCACCGACGTGGAGGTGGCGGGAGCCTCTCCCGAAACCTTGGTGAAGCTGGAAAACGGCGTTCTCCACACCTTCCCCCTGGCAGGCACTCGCCCCAGAGGCAAGACCGACGCAGAGGATCGGGCGCTGGAGGCAGAACTCTTGGCAGATCAAAAAGAATTGGCGGAACACAATATGCTGGTGGATCTGGGCAGAAACGATCTGGGCAAGATCAGCAAATTCGGCACGGTGCAGGTGGAAAAACTCCATTCCATTGAGCGCTACTCCCATGTGATGCACATCGGCTCCACCGTCCGCGGTGAGATCGAAGAGTGCCACGATGCGCTGGATGCCATCGAAGCGGTGCTTCCCGCAGGAACGCTTTCGGGCGCGCCCAAAATCCGCGCCTGTCAACTGATCGGCAAACTGGAAAACAACAAGCGGGGCATCTACGGCGGTGCCATCGGCTATATTGATTTTACCGGCAATATGGACACCTGCATTGCCATCCGCATTGCCTACAAGAAAAACGGCAGAGTGTTCGTGCGAAGCGGCGCGGGGATCGTGGCAGATTCGGTTCCCGAAAAGGAATTTGAAGAGTGTCTGAACAAAGCGCGCTCCTCGCTGAGGGCGTTGGAACTTGCAAGGGAGGTGGAAGCATGACGCTGCTCATTGATAACTACGACAGTTTTTCTTACAATCTTTACCAACTGATCGGCGAGATTGATCCCGCCATCCGGGTCATCCGCAACGATGAGATGACGGTGGAAGAGATCAGAGCCATAAACCCCGACCGCATCATCCTCTCCCCCGGGCCGGGCAGACCAGAGGATGCGGGGGTCACTATGGAGGTGGTACAGACGCTGGCAAAAGAGATTCCCACACTGGGTGTGTGTCTGGGTCATCAAGCGATCTGCGCAGCATTCGGTGCTACGGTTACCTACGCGAAGGAACTGATGCACGGTAAACAGTCGGATGCGCGACTGGACACCGACTGCCCCCTATTCAGAGGCTGTCCCGAGGTCGCACCCGTTGCCCGCTACCATTCGCTGGCGGCAGATGCCGACACCATTCCCGACTGTCTGCAAATTACCGCTCTCACCACCGACAAAGAGGTGATGGCGGTTCGCCACAAAGACTATCCCATCTACGGCGTACAGTTTCATCCCGAATCCATTATGACGCCAAACGGAAAGACCATGCTGAAGAATTTTATGAAGGAGACAAAGTTATGATCAAAGAAGCAATCGTGAAAATCGTCAATAAAGAAGACCTGACCTACGAGGAAGCCTACACCGTCATGAATGAGATCATGAGCGGCGAGACCACACCCACCCAGAACGCGGCGTTTCTGGCGGCACTTTCCACCAAGAGCGCACGGGCGGAGACCACCGACGAGATCGCAGGCTGTGCAGCGGCAATGCGCGCCCACGCCACCCCCGTGGAGACCGATATGGAACTGTTCGAGATCGTGGGAACGGGGGGCGACGGAGCCCACAGTTTCAACATTTCCACCACCTCCGCGCTGGTAGCGGCGGCGGGCGGGATGAAGGTTGCCAAGCACGGCAACCGCGCCGCTTCCTCCCGATCGGGAACGGCAGACTGTCTGGAAGCACTGGGCGTCAACATTCAGCAAAGCCCCCAAAAGTGCGTGGAATTGTTGCAAGAGGTGGGAATGTGTTTCTTCTTTGCCCAAAAGTATCACACCTCTATGAAATATGTGGGCACTATCCGCAAGGAACTGGGATTCCGCACCGTGTTCAACATTTTAGGCCCGCTGACCAATCCGGGCAGCCCCAAATTGCAACTGTTGGGCGTTTACGACGAGTATCTGGTAGAGCCGCTGGCGCAGGTGCTGATCAGCCTTGGGGTGAAGCATGGCATGGTGGTGTACGGACAGGATAAACTGGACGAGATCTCCCTCAGCGCACCCACCACCGTATGCGAATTCAAGGACGGCTGGTTCAAGACCTACACCATCACCCCCGAGGAGTTCGGACTGCCCCGCTGTGAAAAATCCGATCTGGTGGGTGGCACTCCCGAAGAGAACGCCGCCATCACCCTTGCCATCCTGCAGGGCGAGCAGGGGCACAAGCGCAACGCTGTCCTGCTGAACGCAGGCGCGGCACTCTATTTAGGCGGCAAGGCGGACAGTATGAGGGAGGGCATCGCGCTGGCGGCAGAACTGATCGACTCGGGCAAGGCACTTGCGACTCTCCGTAGGCTGATCGAGGTCAGTAACCGCCCGGAGGCTGAAGCATGACCATTCTGGATCAGCTTGCCGCTCACGCCAAAGAGCGGGTGGCGACTCTCAAGGCAAGCCTGTCCACAGATCAGATCCGTCTGCAGGCAACGGCGCTACCCAAAGGTGATTTCGCCTTTGAAAAGGCTATGAAAAAAGCGGGGCTCTCCTTCATCTGCGAGTGCAAAAGGGCATCTCCCTCCAAGGGGCTGATCGCCCCCGACTTCCCCTATCTTCGTATTGCCGAGGACTACGAGGCGGCGGGTGCCGACTGCATTTCCGTGCTGACCGAGCCGAAATGGTTTCTCGGCAGAGACGAGTACCTGCGGCAGATCGCGGCGACGGTTTCTATCCCCTGCCTGCGCAAGGACTTTACGGTGGACGAATATATGCTTTACGAAGCCAAACTGTTGGGCGCGTCTGCCGTTCTGCTGATCTGCTCCATTCTGAGCGAAGGGCAGCTGAGAGAATATATCGACATCAGCCACAGTCTGGGGCTGTCCGCGCTGGTGGAGACCCACGACGAGAGGGAAGCAGAGACCGCTCTGCGAGCGGGCGCGCGGATGGTCGGCGTCAACAACCGCAATCTAAAGGACTTTTCCGTGGACACCGACAACAGCCGCAAACTGCGGGCGATGATCCCCAAAGGCGTGCTGTTCATATCGGAAAGCGGCGTGCGCTGTGCCCAAGACGTGGCAAAACTACGGGACATCGGCGCGGATGCGGTGCTGATCGGCGAAACGCTGATGCGGGCAAAGGACAAACGAGCCAAATTGGCGGAGCTGAGAGGTGCGCCGTGACCCAGACAAAGTTGTGCAAAACCGGGAGGGATGTGATCCCTCAGGCTGAACGAACTGAGAGGCACGCCATGACCAAAATCAAACTGTGTGGACTCACCCGCCCCTGCGACATCGAGGTGGCAAATCGGCTGATGCCCGAATACGTGGGCTTCGTGTTTGCCAGAGAGAGCAAACGCTATCTCTCCCCCGATCGGGCAAGAGAACTTGGAGCCATGCTGTCACCCGCCATTCGGGCGGTGGGCGTGTTCGTCAACGAAGCCCCCGAAAGGGTGGCGGCACTGCTGAATGAGGGCGTGATCGACCTCGCCCAACTCCACGGAGACGAGGGAGAGGAGGAGATTGCCTACCTGCGCACCCTCACCGCCGCGCCCATTATCCGCGCGGTTCGGATCAGAGGGCAGGAGGACATTCGGGCAGCAAATGCCGGTAGTGCGGATCTCGTCCTGCTGGACTCGGGCGCGGGTACGGGAACGGTTTTCGATTGGGAACTGATCGGGCAGATCAGCCGTCCCTATTTCTTAGCAGGCGGGCTTACCCCCGACAATGTGCAAACCGCGGTGGGTCTGCTCCACCCGTACGCAGTGGATGTCAGCTCGGGCATCGAGACCGACGGGCTGAAAGATCCGGCGAAAATGGCGGCGTTCGTTGCTGCAGTCAGAGCAGACAGAAAGGAAGAAACAATATGACCAATCAACAGGGACGCTTCGGCATTCACGGCGGGCAGTATATTCCCGAAACGCTGATGAATGCGGTCATTGAACTGGAAGAAGCCTACAATCACTATCAAAACGATCCGGAGTTTAATCGGGAACTGACCGAGCTCTTCAACGAATACGCGGGCAGACCCTCCCGCCTGTACTTTGCCGAAAAAATGACACGGGATCTTAGCGGTGCCAAGATCTATCTCAAGCGGGAGGATCTCAATCACACGGGCGCACACAAGATCAACAACGTGCTGGGGCAGGCACTGCTTGCCAAGAAGATGGGCAAGACTCGGCTGATTGCCGAAACGGGCGCGGGACAGCACGGCGTTGCCACCGCCACCGCCGCCGCTCTGATGGGAATGGAGTGCGTGGTCTTTATGGGCGAGGAGGATACCAAGCGGCAGGCGCTGAACGTCTATCGGATGCGACTGCTGGGCGCAGAGGTGATCCCCGTCAAGACGGGAACTGCCACGCTGAAGGATGCCGTCTCCGAAGCCATGCGCGAGTGGACCTCCCGCATCAGCGATACCCACTATTGTCTCGGCTCGGTGATGGGACCCCATCCCTTTCCCACCATCGTGCGGGATTTTCAGGCGGTGATCTCCAAAGAGATCAAGGAACAGCTCCTTGAGAAGGAAGGCAGATTGCCCGATGCGGTTATTGCCTGCGTAGGCGGAGGCTCCAACGCCATCGGCAGTTTCTATCACTTCATCGGGGACAAAGGCGTGCGCCTCATCGGCTGTGAAGCGGCAGGGCGGGGCATCGACACCTTCGAGACTGCCGCCACCGTCAACACCGGCAGAGTGGGCATCTTCCACGGAATGAAGTCCTACTTCTGCCAGGACGAATACGGACAGATCGCTCCCGTTTATTCCATTTCCGCAGGGCTGGACTATCCCGGTATCGGCCCCGAACACGCCTATCTGCACGACATCGGCAGAGCGGAGTATGTTCCCGTTACCGACGAGGAAGCGGTGATGGCCTTTGAATATCTGGCAAAGACCGAGGGAATCATTCCCGCCATCGAATCAGCCCACGCCGTCGCTCACGCCATGAAGCTGGCGCCCACCCTGTCTCCCGAGCAGATCATTGTCATCACCATTTCCGGCAGAGGCGACAAGGACTGCGCCGCCATTGCCCGTTACAGAGGGGAGAATCTCCATGAGTAATATCCGAAATGCTTTTGCAAAGGGCAAGGCGTTCATCGCCTTCCTCACCTGCGGCGATCCCGATCTTGCGACCACCGCCGCCGCGGTTCGTGCCGCCGCAGAGAACGGCGCGGATCTGATCGAACTGGGCATCCCCTTTTCCGATCCTACCGCCGAAGGTCCCGTGATCCAGGGGGCGAACCTGCGGGCGCTGAGTGGCGGAGTGACCACCGACAAGGTCTTTGCGCTGGTGCGTAAGTTGCGGCAGGACATTGCGATTCCCATGGTATTTATGACCTACGCCAACGTGGTCTTCTCCTACGGTGCGGAGCGGTTCATCCAAACCTGCCGACAGGTAGGGATCGACGGGCTGATCCTGCCCGACCTTCCTTTTGAAGAAAAGGAGGAATTTCTGCCGCTTTGTCGAGAGAACGGTGTGGATCTGATCTCTCTGATCGCTCCCACTTCCGAAAATCGGATCGCCATGATCGCCAAAGAGGCGGAGGGATTTTTGTATATCGTCTCCAGCCTTGGCGTGACCGGCACCCGAAGTGAGATCAAAACCGATCTTGCCTCCATTGTGAAGGTGGTGCGGCAGAACACCGACCTCCCCTGCGCCATCGGTTTCGGCATCTCCACCCCTGCGCAGGCGGCGCAGATGGCGGCGATCTCCGACGGTGCCATCGTTGGCTCTGCCATCGTGAAATTGCTGGAACAGTACGGTAAAAACGCTCCTGCCCACATCGCCGCCTACGTCAGATCCATGAAGGATGCGATGCGAGGGTGATCGGGGCTCCGCTCCGGCAGGAACTTTTTTGCTTTTGGAACCTTCTTGTAAGAAGGTTCCAAACCTCCAAGAACTTTTTGAAAGCCCGGCAAATTCTTGCCGGGCGCAGTTTGTCGAAAAAGTCTTTCAGAAAATCGAGAGGAGGGCGAAACCATCTC
>JBJDZI010000106.1:0-7369 GCA_051867925.1 Eubacteriales bacterium | reverse complement strand
CCGTGAACTTGAAGGTGTAGGTGGTGCCTGCGGTGATACCCCAGCAGCCCAGATACTTGGTGTCTGCGGTGAAGTAATCGCCGTCTCCCTGGGGGGACAGGGTATCCACCCGCAGTCCCGCGTCCTTCATCTGTTGCATCGTATCGGTACATTGCTCAAACTCCACGCGGATGGTGGTGGATTCTGCCTCTTCTGCAAAGGAAGTCAGCACGCCAATGGACAGGAGCATGGTGATCGTAAGCAGGATCGCTAACAGTTTTTTCATGAAAATTCCTCCATTTTCTATTCTTTGTATTTTCCCGCAATGTGGGGGAAATTCGTTGAATCTCGCCTTATTCCGCGTAGAAAGCGGCGTCGGCATACAGGATGTGGTCGCAGGTGCGGTTACCGCCGGAATTGTTCTCAATGACCAGATAGGTCGCCCCTGCGGGAAGTTCGAGGTCAAAGGAGAAGGTATTGTCTACCCACTCTCCGTTTTGCATATTCTTGCGGATGGCTTCGGTCTCGCCCATCAGTTTGCCGTCCACCCAGATGCGAACGGTGTTTTTCTGATCATAATCGTATTGCGGCTTGGACATTTCGCTGTCCAGTCCCACGGTCACGCAAAAGCGAGCGGCGTTTTCGGGAATCCGCACGTAGAGGACGCCCGGTTCTCCGGTAGTCGGCTCAAAGCCCAGACCGTGCTCGTACAACTTGCCCTCCTCGGTAAACTGCAGTTTGTGGCTGCCGCTGGGGCAGGTACCCTTCTTGACGGTGGAGCCGTCGTTGACGGTGTAGTCCATATCCTCCAGATAGTACACGTCTTTGGGCTGATCGACGGGGGTGTCAGGCACATCCGTCTTCTCTTGCAGGAGCGGGAAATTGGTGACCTGCGCCTTTTCGCTCTCCGAAAGCCCCTCGTACAATGCTTTGGCACGCTCAGCATCGCCGCTGTTGACCGCTTCGATCACTTTCAGCACCGCATCTGCGGTGTTCGCCGCCACGACGGTGATCACCAAGTCTGCCTGCTCTCCCGTAGTGGGATCAAAGGCGGTGACGATGGCAGTTCCGGCGCGATTGGCAACAGCAACGCCGTCGGTGAGGATCAGCACGTCGAAGGCACTCTCACCCTGCTTCAGGAAGGACAGCGATCCGTCGGTGGTAAAGAGCGAAGACAGATCCTGCTTTGCCCCCACGTTCAGCGTGACGCCGAACTGGCGGGCGGCAAGTGCCGTTTGGCTCGCGCGGGTGTAGCCATCCAGCAGGACGGTGTACCCGGTAGAGGCATTCTTGCGGCTGATCACCAGCACGCGGATGAAATCATTCTGCCCCGTAGCTTCCATCTTCAGCGTGACAGCCGCAACAGTCTGATCGGCGGAATAGAGATCGACGATCACGCCGTCTCCTTCTCCGTTGGGGATCAGCACCACGATGGGCGCGGCGGAGGTTTTCACAAATTGCAGGGTAATGCTGTGACTGCCCGCCGACAGATCCAACGGAATGTCGGTATAGGCACCCATGGCGTTGCAGTTGAGTTTGACCGCTTTGCCGCCGGAAGCCTGCGCATTGCCGATCACAGTTCCCCATTCGGGATGGCTCTCCGCTTCGGTGAAGTCGGCGGCGGCATCCGCAGGTGCGTACTCGATGCAGTCGATCCGCAAAGAGAGCGTGGAGGCACTGTTCTTAGCACCCTTTTCCACGGCGAAGACGTTGATCTCGTTGGTGCCCGCCTGCAGTTCCATTTCGCAGGAGAGGGGATACATCTTGTTCAACGTCACCCCGGTGGACAGCTCCAGCACATCGCTGAGGACTTTGCCGTTCATCCCGATGGCGGCTTTGGCTTGATTTTCGTTGGATTTCAGCATCACCGTAATCCGATACTTCCCTGCTTCGGGGACAGTGACCGGGATGGTGACGTAAGAGCCGGCACCCGCCGGGAAGAGCATCTTGCGGTAGTCGCCGCCGCTGGCACCCGATGCGTTTCCGTCGTCGGGCTTGCCGTCCATCTGCACTTCGCCGCCGCTGTAAGTCAGTTTGCCGTCGGCGTAGAGGGTCTCAAATTCCAATTTGCCCGAAAGGGCTTCCCCTTCGGCGGGAGCAATCTCAAAACCGTTCTTGCCTGCGGGAATCAGATCGTCGGCGGAAAATACCGCCTCGCTCTTGCCGTCTGCCCCGATGAGGATGGACAGCACGATGCCCTTTCCGTTTTGGGACTCGCCCAGAATGACGGTCGCCACCGTCCCCGCCTGCCCTGTGACGGCGAGAGCGTAGCGATTGCCCTCTGCGGTCAGCGAAACGGTCTTCGCATCTTCGTCAGCGAAAATCACCGACAGCGCGTCGCTTTCCACGGCGGTAAACAGGAATGCCTTTCCGCCTGCTCTCTCGTCCTTCAACGAGACCGCAAAACCGTTTTCCACCAGTTCTTTGCCGGTGTATGCGCCTCTGAAGGCGTAATCGAAGTAGCCCGCTTCGTTCAGCGAAACGTCCGCAGCCAGATAGATCCGATCAGCATCCAGCCAGCGCAGGTCTGCAACGAAGTTTTGCCGCTCGTTGCCCCCTGTGGTGGCGATCAGCAGGGCTTCGGTCTTGTCTGCATTGACATAGGTCCAGGCGTAGGGACCGACTGCCGCACCCGACTCGATCCATTTGCCCTGATCTGCGCTGTCCCAGTTTTCGCCTAAATACGAGGGGCGTTTCACCAGATCGGTCAGTGCCTTGATCCGCTCTCCACTTCGCCAAGCGTTGAACATCGCCATCAGCGCGATGCCGTCCTCGGTCCATGCATCGCTGTCGGGAGCGTGAGGCAGTTTGACGTTTCTGCAGAAGAGATAATAGTAGTATTCGGCAATGTCGCCGTCCACCTTGCCGTCACCGTAGGTGGCGGACAGAGGCAGATAGCCGAACAGATTGGAATGCCCGTACATTCCGTTGCCCAGACCGCCGTTACCTACCACCCAGCCGTTGTTCATGACGTGAAGCAGACCGTTACAACGATTGCCTTGGGTGGGATATACGTCCACCTCATTGGTGGGCTTGACGTAAAAATCGGGATATTTTTCAATGAGCATATTCAGCGCATTCTGCACCATCACATTCTTGCGGTAGACGTTGTCGCAGGGCGAGCTGTAATCGGTCTCCTCGGTGTTCTGCCAATACTCGGTCAGATCCACCATCATGTGGTTCATTCCGTACTCGGTGATCAACGTCTCTACCAGCGCAATCTTTTCCGCCAGCGATACGGGATCGGCAAGGTCGCGGCCGCCATTGTGGTAGCCACCCGACATGGAGTACCAAAGCCCCAGGAGGAAGCCCTCATCCTTCACCATTTCGCTGAACTCCTCCAGCGAACCCAGCGCGGAGATGGCGGTGATGGAGTCCCGGTCGGTGTTCCACAGATCGTCCAGCATCACCATGTCGATGCCCGCCGCCTTTGCCGCAGGAATCACCACTGTTTCAAAATATTCGGTGGTCCGTTTGTCCCAATAGTACCAGTCGTTGGTGTTGATGATGGTGGAGGTGTCGTGATATTGGAAGCGTTTGTAGAAATGCTCCTCCGCCGCCATCTTGCCGTCGATGACGTCCCCCTTGAAAACGGTGAAGTTCACGCCGATGTACTCAAACTCCTCGTCGGGCTTTAGGGTCAGCATCAGCGAGTCGGGATTGGTGGTTACCTTCACCGCCTGATCTGAGATCCAGCAGGAGGTAGTGGCAAACTCATAGGTGGCAGAAGTCACGGAGGGCGTGTCGCCGTATCGGTCGGGACCGATCTGGGTGCGCCAGTTGGTCTCGGGCATCAGCCACCAGCCGTCGCCCGTATCGTAAACGCACAGGGCGTTTCTGCCCGTATTGGGCTTCAGTTTGCCCGAGGTGGACTTCCAGGAGGAGTTGGTGGCGGTGTTGGAATTGCGAGAGTCCGCCGCCGCGCTGACATAGTGGAGCCGATGGCTCTCGTCGGGCAGAGGAAGCGAGATCACGTCGCTTTCGGTGATGACGATCTTGCGGTCGCTGAGGTTTTTCAGCAGGGTTTGATAGCGCATTCCCGCCACACCCTCGTACACCTCAAACAGCATCGTGACCTGCAGTCCTGCCGAGCGGTCGCCAAGGACGATCTCGGTGGTTCTGCCCACCTTGACCTGCCGGGTGACGGTGCGGTTCATCACGATGTCCCGTTCTTCTGAGGAGATAAACTCCCAGTTTCCGCTGTCCGAACGAACGGTCACGGGATCCACGGCGTCGCCGCTTTGATATACCCCGAAGGTGTAGGAAAACAGCGTTCCCGCACCATTTTCCAGATACTCCCGCCCTGCCGCCTTGTTGTACAGCGAAACAAGGGACACGGAGCCGTCCTTGTAGGCTACCGTCATGGAAAGGGCGTCGTTTTCCATGGAAAAGGTCTGTCCGTCCGCAGGAAGCGGGTCGTGATCGGGGGAGGGCTTTTCGGTTGCGGTGACGGTAGTAGTCCCGTCACCCTCCCCGCCTGCGGTTTTGCAGGCGTTCATCAGCGGCAGAGCGGCAAAGAGAAATGCCATTCCCATCGCAATGAATCTGTGTCGTTTGTTCATCGTAAATGCTCCTTCCAAGCGATCTGCGGCAGTCAGCCGCTTATTACCTTCAGCATACCACACTCTTATCGTTTTGGCAATTTCTGTGATTCTCTTTCTGATTGCAAATCTTCTACTATTTATTAATAATATGTTAATATTCATTGTTTATAATAGAAAAAAACAAGGAGGTTTACCATGAGTGTTTTGACACATTACGACAAGGATGGGCTGTATATGCACTATTCCTTCGACTATGCCCCCGATCCTACCGACTTTTGGACGCATTTCCACGACAGAGACGAACTGCTCTACGTCAAATGCGGCAAAGGGCGGTTCATCAGTGAAGGGCGAATCTACAATCTGGTGGGCGGATCGGTGTTCATCGTCAAGCGGGGTGAGACCCACCGGCTGGAAATCGATCCCGCCTACCCTTACGAGCGAATGGCGTTCAACTTTGACCGCAGACTGTTTGAAACGGTTGACCGTTCGGGCATTCTGTTCGAGCCCTTCGGAAAGGACAACATTCTGTACAGCGGCGGGCAGATCACCGACAATCTGGACAAGATTTGCCGCATCCCGCCCGACGTGAAGAAGGAGGAACTGCGCGTGCGCATCCTTTCCTACCTGTTCCCCACTCTGTCAGAGATCGCCTGCGCCTATACCGCCGAAGGTCTGCCCTATCAGGACAAAGCAATCCTCAATATGTCGGTGCGTCTTGCGATCAAGTACATCCACGACCATCTCTACCAGGATCTGTCGCTGGACGAGATCGCCAGAGGATGCTTCGTCAGCAAAAGCTACATCAGCCGTCTGTTTCGGGAAACCACGGGGAAAACCATCGGGGAATACATTACGCTCAAACGACTCATTGCCGCCCGACGGATGCTGGCGCGGGGAGATCATCCCACCGCCGTTGCCGCCGCCTGCGGGTTCAAGTATTACTCCACCTTCTGGCGGGACTACCAAAAGGTGTTCGGCACAGCGCCCTCCGATCGGCAGGTCGCCGCTTCCATGGGCGAGCCGTACATTCTCTGAGATGGGGGCGGGGCAGACTCCTCACCCTCTTCCTTGGCTCGGCGGTTCCTGCGTTTTCTCAGACTCCTCACCCTCTTCCTTGGCTCGGCGGTTCCTGCGTTTTCTCAGACTCCTCTCCCACTTCCTTGGCTCGGCGGTTCCTGCCGATGGAATGAGCCAGCGAAAGGGGCGGCGGTTCTGAGCCATTCCAAGGCAAATGGCTCTGTATTTCTCTTTCTGTAATTTTCACAAATTTCAAATTTCCTATTGCATTCTTTTTGTAAATGGTGTATAATGAAGAAAAGAGGCGTCTTGTCCCGGGCAAGGGCGAGCCTGTTTCCAAATTTTTATTTTTCGGAGGAATTGATTATGGCAAATCGGTTTGTATCTAACGCAGTATCTTATCACGGCAAGGGTGCCATTCAGGAGATCCCCGGCATCATCGCTGCCAAGGGCTTTCAAAAGGCATTTGTGGCATCCGACCCCGATCTGGTGAAGTTCGGTGTCACCAAAAAGGTCACAGACCTGCTGGATGCCGCAGGCATGGCTTACGAGATCTATTCAGACATCAAGCCCAATCCTACCATAGAGAATGTGCAGTCGGGCGTTGCCGCTTACAAGGCTTCTGGCGCAGATTACATGATCACCATCGGCGGCGGCTCCTCTATGGACACCGGCAAGGCCATCGGCATTATCATCACCAACCCCGAATTTGCGGACGTGCGCTCCCTGGAGGGCGTAGCCCCCACCAAGAACCGCACCGTCTTTACCATTGCGGTTCCCACCACCGCAGGTACTGCGGCTGAGGCTACCATCAACTACGTCATCACCGACGTGGAACGCAAGCGTAAATTCGTTTGCGTGGACGTGAACGACATCCCCGACATTGCCATCGTTGACCCCGATATGATGTCCACCATGCCCAAGGGGCTGACCGCTGCAACGGGCATGGATGCGCTGACCCACGCCATCGAGGGCTACACCACCAAGGCGGCATGGGCGCTGCCCGATTGTCTGAATCTGGAAGCCATCCGTCTGATCGCCAAGAGTCTGCGGGGCGCGGTGAACAACGATCCCGACGGCAGAGAAGGAATGGCGCTGGGACAGTTCGTCACCGGCATGGCATTCTCTAACGTAGGTCTTGGCATTGCGCACTCGGTAGCCCATACGCTGGGCGCGGTTTACGACACCCCCCACGGTGTGGCTTGTGCCATGATGCTCCCCATCGTGATGGAGTACAACGCCGATTGCACCGGCGAAAAGCTGAAAGACGTTGCCGAGGCGATGGGCGTGGACACCACGGGCATGGATCAGGCAACCTACCGCAAAGCGGCTGTGGATGCCGTCCGAAAGCTCAGCGTAGACGTTGGCATTCCCACGAGACTGGAAGCGCTGAAGGAAGAGGATCTGCAATTCCTTGCCGAGTCCGCCTTTGCCGATGCCTGTGCGCCCGGCAACCCCAAAGAAGCCTCTGTCGAAGACATCAAAGCGCTGATCCGCAAGTTGATGTAAGGGAATTGATCTGAATTAGGGCGTTGCCCCGGAGCTGGGTGTAGCCCTGCTCCCACCCCCGGCAGGAACCCTTTTTCAAAAAGGGTTCCTGCACCTCCAGAACTTTTGTAAAGGGCGGCAAATTCTTGCCGCCTGATTTGTTTTGATTTGGCTTTGACAGTTCTAAATCCATTCCGTGGCTCCGGCGAAGTTTGATCAAATCTCCCTCCTCCTTGGCTCTTCAAATCCCAAACAAAAAACTGCGCCCGGCAAGAATTTGCCGGGCTCAGACTGTCGATAAACTACGAATTTAGAGTGCCGCCAGCCAAGGAAGTGGGTGG
>JBJDZI010000105.1:0-35796 GCA_051867925.1 Eubacteriales bacterium | reverse complement strand
TTTCGCCCTCCTCTCGATTTTCTGAAAGACTTTTTCGACAGACTGAGGGCGGCAAGAATTTGCTGCCCTCAATTTGTTGATATACTATATAATTATAGACTGCCTTCAGCCAAGGAAGTAGGAGGGAAGGAGCAGCAGCCGCAGTGCGGCGGTTGGGGAAGGGAGGGCGATAACTTCGGTGTATGAGATGTTTCGCCCTTCCTTCGTTTTTCACGGAACCTTCTTGCAAGAAGATTCCGACAGTCAGAAGCCCCCTTTTTCAAAAGGGGGCTCAGTTTGTCGAAAAAGTTAACGAGAATACTGGAGGAAGGGGAAAACCATCTCATACGCCAAAGTTTTTCGTAGCTGTCGCGTAGCGACTGCTACATTCCTCATCAGACCTCCAACCCCTTTCCTTGGCTGGCAGTTTTCTAAATTGATACTTTCTCGACAGTCAGAAGCCCTTTTTTCAAAAGGGGGCTTCTGAGGGGCAAAGCCCCAATTGAATACTATATTCATTATAATTTCAGATTTCCTTTCAGGAAATCTACCGTCAGTCCTGCAAATTCCCGTACCATATAGTGGGGCAGAAGAAAGAAGACGCTGTCTGCAGAGATATGTCCCACCTCGGCATCCAAATGACGCCTTGCGATGGCGGTGGCGCGGAAGCAATGAAAGTCGTTGGAGACGATCAGCACCGTAAGATCGGGGGAGTCATCCATCAGTTCCCGACTGTATTGAATATTCTCGGCAGTATCGGTGGAGCGTTCTTCCAAAATGATTCGATCGGGAGCGATGCCCATGCGGATCAACTCGTCGGCGATGCACCGCGCTTCGCTAATCGGCTCGTCAGAGCCTTGCCCGCCCGAAGCAATGGCAATGGTGGCGGGATGATCTGTCAGATAGTCATAGGCGGTCTCGATTCGCCTTTGCAAGGCAAGACTGGGTTGATTGCCCGCGTTGACTTTTGCGCCGAGAATCACGATATAATCGGCATCTCCGTTGGGTAAATCAGATATGAATCCAGTTAAGATAGCGATCTCACCCGCTGCGAAGAGCAGCAGGCAAATGGCAGGCAGGACTGCGATGAGCGTGATTACCCATTTCTTCGTCCGTTTTACGAAAGCCACGATCACGGGAACCAGCGCCGCCAGCGCGAGAAAGAACAGACCGCCAATGATCCAGATGAAAAGAATGGAGGTGTGGATCAGCCCTGCCACAAAGCCCACCAGGCAATAGTACAAAAGGCAGAGAATCCCTGCCACAGCAAAACAAATGCGCAGGATCCGTTGAGTACGAGTCGTACAAGTCGGGAGTAATTTTGACATGTGCATTCCTTTCTGTATCATTCGGGAGAGCCGACGACGATCCCTTCGACCTCCAGCGGATAGTAGGAAACGGGTTGTCCGCCGATCCACACTTCGCAGTAAGATGTAATACCGTCGGTGTAACCGACGCCCTTGCCTTCGCTGCCGCCGTAGCCGATGGGATCATCCGGCGTGACGAAGGTTCCCACAACGGCTTTTTCCCCGAAGGAGCCGAGACAGTAGTATACGCTGAGCAGTCCCCATCCGTGGTCGATGATCACGGTGTTGCCGCCGTATGCGGTGGTAGTGACCGAAACCACCGTTCCATTGCAAACAGGAGTGATCTTGGTGCCCGGATAGGCTACGAATGCCAAACCGTTGGAGCGGAACTGATCCGACTCCCGAACGGTATTGTGAATGATTTGACCGAACTGAGCCCGAATCCCTTCACCGGTATTCAACACGAAACTGCCGTTGGCATATAGGGTAGAAGTCACCGGCAGAGAAGCCATCAGATTGCGAAATTCCGCCAGATTGGACTCGGTGCGCAGGGAAGTATTGACTTTTTGGCTGTAATTGTAGGTTTTAATGGCTTCCGAGTGAGTGGGGCTTATGACATTCAGCGTCAGAGGGTATTCTTTGCCTTGACAGGTGACGGTGAAAACGTACTCGCCCACTCCGGAGGCAAGATCGCGGGGGATCGGCACCAGCGCCCGAACCAGATCGCCATCCCTAACAAAAACAGGCGTAACTCCGATGGAGGGAGTGGAGGAGAAGGACAGATCGGACACCTCCTCCACGAACTCACCCGACAGCACGACGAATTCACCCAGTTCAACTGAGGACTCGCCCAGCCAGAAGTGAGCGGCAGGATCGAAGATTGCCTGCACATCGAAGCGGAAATCGGCATTTCCACTGAATTTGGCTCCGTCCCCATCTTTCCAATCGGCATCCAAGGCGAAATGCAGGAGCGTATCCTTGCGGATTTGCTTCTTCAGCGTCGTACTTGCATTGTAATCGGCAAGGCTCCCCTTGTACAGAACCTGACCGCTGTCGTCGGTAATCACCAGCAGACTGCTGTCGGGAACCCGACTGGAAGAGAGTGTGATGCCCACATAGGAGGCGGTATAGGTGGGAATATCGGGATTGCTCTCGGTCAGCGTACGCCCCGTGCCGCTGTAAGTGTAGTAGGTCCAATCGACGTGAGCGGCGTTCAATGTCTCACCCGTAACGGTCAGCGTGGGGATGGTGGCGGCGGGATACAGCGCGGCGGAATGCTCGCTGTCCAAAAATGCGATGGTGTCAGCCGCATCGATCCGATAGGCATTCTGATCGGGATCAACCAGATAACTGTTGCTGGGGCTGACGGTGGAAAAATAATACCGATAGACCGAGCGGACACCGTCTGTGACGAAGGTTGCCTTAAAACAGTTTTCGGTTTTCACATCGTCGGGCATCTCATCAATGGGATCAGCGTTTTGATTCAGCCCGATCAAAAATGAGAGAAACGCCTTTTCATCGGACTCTTTCATCCCAAATTCCCGGCGATGGCCGTTTGGTGACTCCCAGATCAAAGCAGAGATCTCAGCGGACGCAAGGGGCGTTATTTGCGCGTTTGTATATAGAATCATTGCGATCAACGAAGGAATGAAGCAGACGACAATGAGGAGCAGTCGGATAATCAGTTTTTTCATATGACCTCGACAGAAGAGAAGTACCGATCCCTTTGGACGGTTCAATTCATTATAGCATATCCCATGGGGGATTTCAATAAAATATTGTGAACTCTTTGCAGATTACCGCAGTTTTTTTGCAGGGACGGGAGACAAACGAAGGAGGAGCGAATCGTATGAAACGATTTTTGGCGGTGTTACTGTTGGCACTGATGTTGGGAGGTTGTCGAGGGAGAGAGCCTACTGCTACCGATCTGCTGGCAAAACTGTTGACCATGCCCGATGCGCCGACGGTGGAAATCTATTTCAGCGAAGCCATGCCCGAAGAGGCGGGCTATCTGTCGAAGGAGGATGCCGCGCTCCTGTACAACGGACAATCGCCCGCGCGCCTGTCCGATGGATACTCCATCGCCCTTGGCAAAGACGATCGGATCTACGAAATCCATCTATACCACGCGCTGGATGTGGACAAAGCGGAGATCATCGAATCGTATCTGCGCACGCGGCAGACGATTCTGGCATCCCGCGACAACTATTTCTATGATCCCGACACCATCGCCCCGGGCGCCGTGATCTGGCGGCAAGGAAAGTGGGTGTGCCTCTTGGTCACCGATCACAACGACCTTGCACGGGAAATATTGCAAGACGCGTTGTGAGTTTAATTGCATTTGGGGCTCCGCCCCAAATCCCGGCAGGAACCTTTTTGTAAAAAGGCCCTGCATCTCCAAAAACTTCTATGAAGGGCAGCAAATACTTTCCGCCCGGAATAATCTGATTCTATCAAACCCATGACAAAAAGAGGGCGGCAAGTATTTGCCGCCTCAGACTGTCGAAAAACTATAATTTTAGAAAGCCGTCAGCCAAGGAAGTGGGTGGAGAGCTCGAGAGGAGGGCGAAAACTTCGGCGTATGAGATGGTTTCGCCCTCCTCTCGATTTTCTGAAAGACTTTTTCGACACGCTGGGGCGGCAAGTATTTGCCGCCTTTATAGTAGTTCTTGGCCCCGCTTTCTTGGGGGAAAGCGGGTGGGGTTTGGGGCAACGCCCCAAATGCGATTCAATTCAATTCAATCATCGAATCCGGGGAACATTCCGTCGCGGGGAGGCTTTTGCTCGTCGTTATGGGGAGCGTTCTCGGCTTTTGCTCTCTGACTTTCTTCTTCGGCGCGCTTGGCTTCTTCCGCTTTGCGCTCTGCCTCCAACTGATCCAAACGGGCTTTTTCCTCGTTCTCCGCTTGGCTCTTACGGCGGCGCGCATCCACCATTTCGGCAAGTTCTTCCATAGTAGGATTGCCGTTCATCGCGGCGTCAAACTGACCTTCATCCATTGTCTCGTAACGAATGAGGAATTCGGCGATGAAATGCAGTTTGTCGATGTTTTCCTTCAAGAGGCGGATCGCCATTTCGTAAGCCTCGTTGACGATAGCGTGGATCTCGCTGTCGATGGCGGCGGCAACCTCTTCGGAATAGTTGCGGGTCTCGCCCAGTTCCTTGCCCAGGAAGACTTCGCTGTTGCCGCTTCCGAAGGCAATGGGACCAAGTTTCTCGCTCATACCCAGTTGAGTGACCATTTTGCGTGCAATGGAAGTGGCGCGCTCGATGTCGTTGGAAGCACCGCCGGAAACATCACCGAAGATGATGCTTTCAGCCGCTCTGCCGCCCAGCAACATAGCGATGTTTTCCTTCATTTCCTGCTTGTAAACGCTGTATTTGTCTTCCTTAGGCAGGTTCAGGGTATAGCCGAGGGCTCTGCCGCTGGGGATGACCGAAATCTGATGCACGGGATCCTGCGTAGGCAGAACGTGCGCCAGAATCGCGTGCCCGGCTTCGTGATAAGCGGTGTTACGCTTTTCGCTTTCTTTGATCTTCCAGGACTTCTTCTGGGTACCTACCACGATCTTCATGGTAGCATCCTCGATGTCGTTCATGCCGATCAGATGCTTTCCGCGACGGGCTGCCAGCAGAGCAGCTTCGTTCAGCAGGTTGGCAAGATCTGCGCCGGTGAAGCCCACGGTGGATTTGGCAACGGTAGCAAGATCCACGTCTTCCTCAAAGGGCTTGTTGCGCGCATGGACTTTGAGGATCTCCTCGCGTCCCTTCAGATCGGGATAGTTGACGGTGATCTCGCGGTCAAACCGTCCGGGACGGAGCAGAGCAGGGTCAAGGATGTCGGGACGGTTGGTAGCCGCCATGACGATCACGCCCTCACTGCCGGAGAAACCGTCCATCTCCACCAGAAGTTGGTTCAGAGTCTGCTCGCGCTCATCATGACCGCCGCCGAGACCTGCGCCGCGGTGCCTGCCCACGGCGTCGATCTCGTCGATGAAGATGATGCTGGCGGGATGTCTGCGGGCGGTCTCAAAGAGATCGCGCACGCGGGATGCGCCCACGCCGACGTACATTTCCACGAAGTCGGAGCCGGAAATGGAGTAGAAGGGAACGCCTGCCTCGCCTGCAACCGCTTTGGCAAGCAGGGTCTTACCGGTACCGGGAGGGCCCATCAGCAGAACGCCGTGGGGAATCTTGGCACCGAGTTTGGTGAATTTAACGGGATCTTTCAGAAATTCAACGATTTCCTGCAGTTCTTCTTTTTCTTCCTCTGCACCTGCCACGTCGGAAAAGAGAACCTTGTTTTTGGCATCGGGGACGTTGACTTTGGCTCTGGACTTGCCGAAACTGTTGATTTTGCTGCCCTTACCGCCGCCCGCCTCGCGGAGCGCGTAGATAAAGACGAAGATCAGAAGACCGCCGATAGCCAGATAGGGCAGTACTCTCACCCAACCGGGAATGATCGTAGGTTCAACGATATCGTAGGTCATGGGCTGGATGTCATCATCGGGATCGGCGTTTGCCAATTCGTTGTATGCAACTACATAGCTGTAGCAGTCTTCCAAGAAGATCTCCCGATCCTGGATCACATATGAATACTTCTTATTGCCGGTGGTGACGAAGGTCAGCGTGTTGTTGCTTTCCAGCTCGAATTCCTTGATGGCTTCCTTGTCCGTGCCGATATTGTGGAAGTATTCCACCAGTTGTGAATATTGCAGTTCTTCTCCGCCGGTTCCGGTAAACAGATAGAGCAAAAAAATTGCCGCTACCAGGATCACAACGTAGAACAGTAGGTTTTTGAGACCCTTCATAGTTTCCTCCAAAGATTTATGTGCTCATTCAAAATGCAGTGCAGGCATCCGTACAAAAGTCGGATGTCTGAGTATGCACGCAATTTTCGTATTTTAACGCTCCGATTGGTTTTTGCACCAGATCAGAACGATGTGGGACGATCCGCCCTGAACCCCATCGCGGATACGGCGGAGCGCGGGAATCCAAAGGATCCCGTTGGCATCGCCAATCAGCGGGGAGAGACCGCGGTCAGCCACGGGGATTTTCCCATCGCAAAAGAGTTTCTTGACGTTACGATGGATTCCGCCCGACAGAATCCGATCCCCCGACCGTCTGCCTCGCGCGACCATCGTTCCTTCTATTGTATCAAAATTCAAAGTCGCGTTTATCAATAATTTGTAAATATTTTGTTGATGAGCGATGTATTTTTTTAATTCCGCTTCATTTTCGGGCATCACGCAAAGAACGGAGCCGTCGGGGAGCGGATTTTCGCCGAGGTGAAGGAGAACTTCCCATTCCTCCACGGCGGGGTACTCGGATCTGCGCACCAGCAGACCGCCCTCAATCGCCACCGCGCCGCCGGGGAGAGACAAAGATGCGTGGGGGATGGCATCGGTACACAGACGCACCAGCGCATCGACATGAGACTCCGACAGACCGCCGATTCCCAGCAATTCACAGCGGGCGATCAGCGCGCGGGAGCGCAGGGGCGCGGGGAGTGATGCGATCTCCTGTACCTCCCCCTGCTCGGCATAGGGCGCGGCGAGGGAGCGGAGATAGTCATCGTCCTCTCGCGCATGAGCCGCCGCTCTGCCGAAGGCTTCCTCTGCGCGGGGATTTAACTGCCGCAGAACGGGGAGTACCCGATTGCGGATCAGATTGCGGCTGTACGCATCGGACTCGTTGGTGCTGTCCTCCATATGCGGAAGATTGTATTCATTCAAATAGGAAAGAATCTCCCGGCGCGTCACCGACAGGAGCGGACGGATATAAGCATCCCGCACAGGCGGGATGCCGTGAAGGGAAGCGGTGCCGCGCGCAAGTTGCAACAGCACCGTTTCCGTATTGTCCGTGGCAGTGTGCGCCGTGGCGATCCGATCCAGACCGTGGGCGGCGGCAACTTTCGCCAGCGCAAGATAGCGGTATCTACGGGCAGTCTCTTCCAGCCCTGCTTTTTCGGCGGCGGCAAGCGCAGGAATGTTGTACTTTGCTACCGTCAGCGGAACATTCAGACTCCGACATAAGTCTTGGCAAAACCCAAGATCCCGATCGGCTTCCGCGCCGCGGATGCCGTGATGAACGTGAAGTGCTTCCAGCCGATAGCCAAAATGCTCCCTGTGTCGGGATGCAAGGTGAAGCAGTACCACCGAATCCGCACCGCCGGACAGGGCGATGAGAAGCCCGCGGGCGGGATGCGCTTCCAAAAACGCGCCAAACGCCCGATCGACAGAGGAGAGAGACGGGATCATTCCTCTCCTCCGCGCTCGGTTTCCAGCGTGGTAAATTTGGTATACTGACCGAACCAGCCCACCTCCACCTTGCCGGTAGAGCCGTGACGGTTCTTGGCAACGATGACCTCAGCGGTGTTCTGTTTATCGGGATCGTCCTTATAATACTCGTCCCGATAGAGGAACATCACGACGTCGGCATCCTGCTCGATGGCACCGGAATCACGCAGGTCGGACAGCATAGGGCGCTTATCGGTACGGGACTCGGGACCGCGGGAAAGTTGCGCACAGCAGACGACAGGCACATTCAGTTCTTTCGCCAACACCTTCAGATTACGGGAAATCTCCGCCACTTCGTTGACACGGTTTTCAATCCGTCGGTCGGATTGCATAAGCCCCAGATAGTCGATGACCACAAGTCCTAAGTTCTTCACCCGACGGAGTTTTGCCTTCATGCCGGTGACGGTGATACCCGTCGTATCGTCGATGTAAATGTCGCATTCCGCCAGATAGGAGGATGCGTGCGCCAGTTTGTTCCAATCCTCGGGGGTCAGTTTTCCGCTACGGAGGACGCCGCTTTCGATGAGTGCTTCGCTGGAGAGCATACGGGTGACCAGCTGTGTGGAGGACATTTCCAGTGAGAAAATGCAGACCGCTTTTTGGGTTTTGTGGGCAATGTTGGTGGCAAGGTTCAGACAGAAGGAGGTCTTACCCATACCGGGACGGGCGCCTACCAGCACCAGATCGCTCTTGCCCAGACCGATCAGCAGATTGTCGATGGCGGAGAATCCTGTGGAAACGCCTTTGGCTTCGTCGGGATTCTGAGCGACCTCGTGGATCTGACGGTGGGTTTCCAGCAGAACGTCACGGATGTGTTCAAAGTCCTTCTGCTCTTTGTTCTGCGCGATGGCAAAGACCTTGCTTTCGGCGCCGTTGATGATGTCGGAGGCATCGTCCTGCTCGGCATAAGCATCCTCTGTGATCTCACCGCAGACCGAGATCAGCCGCCGCAAAAGTGCTTTGTTGCGCACGATCTCGGCGTAGTCCTTGATATTTTCGGAGGAGGGAACGATCTCGGCTATGGTGCGGATGTAGGATTTGGACTGCTCCAGATCATATACGCCTTCCTGCACCAGTGCATCCATCAGAAGGACGGGATCAATCTCTTTGGATTGCAGAAAAAGCTTCTGCATGGCAGAGAAGATTTCCTGATGCTCCTCCAAATAAAAATCTTCCACCGAGATCTGCGCGGCGATCTCGCTGATTTTTTGGGGATCCACCAAAATGGAACCCAGAACGGATTGTTCCGCTTCCAGCGAAAAGGGGAGTTTCCGCTGATTGTTTTCAATCGCCATACCAGCTTATTCCTTTACGGTGACTTTGAGTTTGCCCACTACCTCGGGGTAGAGTTTGACTTCCAGCTGGCTGGTGCCGTATTCCTTGATGGGGCGATCCAGCACGATCTTACGTTTGTCGAGAGAAATGCCGTAGGACTCCTGCAGTTTTTCGGCGATCTCCTTGGAGGTGACCGAGCCGTACAGTCTGCCGTCCGAGCCGCAGGCGACCTTGATCTCTACGGTGATTTCCGCCAGTTTGGCGGCAAGCTCCTGTGCGGCGGCTTTTTCGGTTGCCAGCTTATATTGTTTAGATGCCTCTTTGTTTTTGAGATCGTTCATCGAAGAAGCACTGGCTTCGGTTGCGAGTCCCTTGGGGAAGAGGAAGTTGCGGGCATAACCGTCGGAGACATTAATAACCTGTCCTTTTTTGCCCTGTCCTTTGACGTCTTGTGTGAGAATAACTTTCATCATGATTTAGTTCCTTTCGGTGGATTTGGAATCGACATCTAAGAATTGGTCGATGGATTCTTTCAGTTGAATCAGAGCCGCCTCCATAGAGGTGCCCGGCATTTGGGTGGCAGCCGCGTCGTAATGACCGCCGCCGCCGATCCGTTCCAGAATGATCTGGACGTTGATGGTGCCGGTGGAGCGGGCGGAGATGCGGATGGCTCCGTCGATCTCGCAGAGCGCGAAGGATGCCAGCACATTTTCGGCAGTCAGCAGTTTATCGGCAACTTTTGCCGCAATGATGCGGTCGGAAGCCACGTTGTCCTGATAGGGGTTGACCGCGATGGCGATATACTTGCGATAGCGGGCGATGTTGATCTCAAAGCGCGCCTCACGTTCCATATCGGTCAGATCGGTGCGGAACAGTTCCTGCACTTCGATGGGGTCTGCTCCCTCGCCTCGCAGATAGAGCGCGGAGGTGAAGGTACGCACGCCCGTGTTGATGGAGAAACGCTTGGTGTCCAAAATGATACCCGCGTACAGCATCTCCGCCTCTTCTTTTTTGAGGGAACCGATTGCCGCCTGCTCCAGAATTTCGGAGACCAGTTCGGAGGCGGACGATGCGGAAGGCTCGATGTAATAAAGAGCGGGAGGAATCTCAAATTCGCCGGTCATTCGGTGATGGTCGATATAGACCACCCGATGCACGTTTTCGGCAATGAGGGGAGCCTCAAACTGCTTGGGGTTGTTGACGTCCGTGATGATCAGCAGAGTCTTGGAGTTGATCAGATTCTGACCGGATTCCGCATCCACGAAAATATCGTCGTAAGCGGGCAGACCGGACAGCAGATCGAAGCATTTCTTCAGATTGGGATCCTTGCGGTTGATGATGATATTGCATTTGACACCGCAGAGCATACAGAACTTCGCCGCGCCCACGCAGGAGCCGATGGAGTCGAAGTCGGGGTTGCGGTGGCCCATGATCAGCACGTTGCGGCTGCCTGCCACCAAAGATGCCAGTGCCTGTGCCACGGTGCGGGATTTGATGGTGGTGCGCTTCTGGACGGTCTTAGTGATACCGCCGAAGATATTGACACCCTTTTCGGTCTTGACCACCGCTTGGTCGCCGCCTCGAGCAAGCGCCATTTCCAGTGCCGCCTGCGCGCTCTTTTCTTTTTCTCCCAGCGTTTCACCGATAGTGGAGGTGCCGATGGAGACGGTGACGGGGAAGTAGTTTGCGCCCACCCGCACCGAGCGAACCTTTTCCAGAATGTCGAATTTATCATCGATCAGGGTCTGCAAATGGGAGGCTCGATAGAGGAAAACGTATTTGTCCCGCTCGTAACTTTTCAGAATGCCGTTGAAACTCTCGGCGAAGTCTCGCAGAACAATCTCCACCTGTGCGGCGGCGGAGCTTAGGTTTTCCTGCTCAATCTGAACCAGTTCATCCAGATTGTCGATGACGATATAGGCGACCAGAGTCTCGTTTTCTTTTTGAATCGCCTTGGTTTCTTCCAGTTCGGTAATATCATACCAAACGGTCACGTACAGATTGGCGGCGCTGGGAGAAGCGATGTGTCCCTTGACCTGATAGATGCGCTTGCCCACCGTGCATTTGAATTGTTCTCCGCTGTCCAGCGTGGAGAGGAGCGTTTCCATATTGACGCCGGTCAGAGCGGGGAGACGTTTGGTGGTGATTTCCGCATCCCGCAACATGGCGCGGAAGGCTTTGTTGCCCCATTGGATGTTGCCCGCATCGTCGCAGGCGATGATGGGCGCAACGATGTTGTTGTAAAGCCCGGAACTGACGTCAGAACTGTAATGCTTCTCCAGATCCATTTCGTAATGCTTGAAATAGATCATTCGCAGGATGATCATGGATAAGACAGACAGAGCGACGTACAGAATCAGCACCAGAAGCGTTGCGATCTTGGGAGAGAAGAGTTTGGCGGAGATCAGTGCCTGCAGGAGAAACAGATGCACCGCCGCCAGCGCGGCAAGGATCACCAAACGGAGATTGTGCTGTTCTTTTAATTTGGAAAGCAGTTTTTTCATCATCAATAACCTCCTTGATCGGGGGGATCGTCCTCACCGGAGTGAGGATCGGATGGGTTGCCATCGCCGAAGGGCGGAGGCGCGGGGGTAAACCTTGGAGGGAAGATCGTTTGAATGGCACCGGTAACCGACAATAAAATGAGCGGTACGGTAGGAACGATTGCCAAGACTGCAACCAGCATCGCCACGGTAAAACAGCCACACCCCGGTTGGCGCATCAGTCGCTCTTTCAGCATACGGCATCCTACTATCGTAAAGATGGGAAGCAGGGGGAGGAAGATATTGTAGCAAACAATGCCGATGACGGTATAGATTTTGCCGGGGATGGGGAGCAGAGCCAGAATGAAGCTGCCAAGGTAGATGAAACTCAGCGGGCGCCAAACGGTAACGGGCCAATTCCCAAAGCGGTCTGCACCGTAAACGTATCCCATAAAGACGCGGCGCAGGCAAGCAGATGCAAGCCATGCGATCAGCCACATCAGCATCAAAAAGATGCCGGGCAGAACCGATACGATCACGTTGAACAGGGTCGCGGGAGCTGTTTCGGGGTCTATGCCGCTCAGAAACAGAAGGTCGGAATTATTCTGCAGCGCGGCAGACACATTCTGAACGAAGACGGACCTGAAGTCTGTGTAAACCTGTTTGAAAACTCCGATGGAGAGGGAACCCGCACGCATCCACAGCCAAAGCAGCAACGCGCCCGAAAGTGTCACGGTCAGCGCGGCGGCAGCCCCAAAGATGCCTGCGGAGCGGCTGCTGTGGCGTCTTATCGTCAGTACCAGCAGGGCGGATGCGGGCGCGAAGGAAAAGGCGGCAAGGGCTTTTGCCGGGGACTGGGTCAGAAAGCCCACGAGTGTTGCGGGCACCAGTCCCGCCGCCAAGGAATAAAGCAGCACCCGAACGTAAGAAGATTTCGGTACGGAAAGCACGCCAACGGACAGACAGCAGATGGCAAGCATAATGAAAAGGAAGGAGGAAGGCAGCAGACCGTAGGGGAGTGCAAGCAAAGAAGCAAGTGCCATAAAACAGCGGGCAGTGCCCCGCGTCGGCATCTTGCGATTGTTCATTTGGATCATTAGAAAACTCCTGTTTTTACAATAAATATAGTATAACACATTTTTGCGTAATTGTAAAGCAAAAATCGGAAAAAGTCTTGACTAAATTACAAAAAAAGTATATACTATCAATAAGAGGAAACCCGGAGGGGCAAACGATGTCCCCGGGATTTCCCCAAAGTTACTCAAATGGAGCATTATATGGCTGAATTTGTAGAGAAAAAGCCCACGGAACTGTCGGAAAACGTCTTTGCAGAGATAGGCACCCGCTGGATGCTGCTGGTGTCTTACGATTCGGAAAAGGAAAGAGTCAACGCCATGACCGCCAGTTGGGGCGGGATGGGCGTTCTCTGGAACCGTCCCGTACTGTTTGCCTTCGTCCGCCCGCAACGCCATTCCTACGGTCTGCTAAGCAGCGCTGAGTTTTGTTCCGCCTGCTTTTTGGAGGACGGACATCGCACGGCTCTGCAGATCTGCGGAACCAAGAGCGGCAGAGATACCGACAAAATCCGTGAGAGTGGTCTGACCCCTGTGGAACTTGGCGGCGTATGGGGATTTGACGAGGCAGCGCGGGTACTCAAACTGCGCAAGCTCTTCGTTACCGATATGAAGAAAGAGAACTTCATCGATCCTGCTCTGCTGAAAAACTACTCTGCAGATGACTATCACCGCATCTTCGTCTACGAGATCGAAACGGTGTACGAAAAAGTATAATCAATCAAGAAAGAAAAGACAAAGATGGAAAAATATCTGGAAGCCGGAAAAATCGTCAATACCCACGGCGTAAAGGGAGATCTGAAGGTGGAGTGCAGATGCGATGACCAAGAGGTCTTTGCATCGCTTTCCACGCTGTATTTGAAAAGGGGAGGGGAATACCTCCCTTACCGTTGCACCAAAAACCAACCCATGAAAAATATGATGCTGGTTCATTTGGAGTCGGTGGACACCATGGAAGATGCGATCCTGCTGAAGAATCGCTCGCTCTACGCGGACAGAGCAGACTTCGATCTGCCCGAAGGCAGTTACTTTATTGCAGATCTGATCGGCACGCCGGTGTATGACGAGCATACGGGCGAGTGCTACGGAACCCTCACCGACGTGGAAAATCACGGAGCAGGGGATTTGTACGAGATCACGCGCCGGGACAAAACCCGCGTGCTGATCCCCGCCGTTCCCGCCTTCGTCAGTCGGATCCTGCCGGGAGAGGGCATCTATCTCACACCGATAGAGGGGCTGATCTGATGCAATTTCATGTATTGACTCTCTTTCCCGATCTGATCCGACAGATCACGGGCGAGAGCATCATCGGCAGAGCGCAGGAGGCAGGCTACATCTCGGTGGAAGCCCACAATATCCGCGACTATTCGAAGGACAAGCACCGTCGGGTAGACGACACCACCTACGGCGGCGGTATGGGAATGCTGATGGCGGCTCCCCCTATTTACGACTGCTATTCTGCTGTCAAAGAGAAACTCAGCGGCAAGACCCGCGTGATCTATCTTTCCCCCCAAGGCACCGTCTTTTCTCAGAAAAAAGCGGAAGAACTCAAGCAATACGACAGTCTGATCCTTCTGTGCGGTCACTACGAGGGCGTAGACCGACGGGTGATCGACGAGATCGTGGAGGAAGAGATCTCCATCGGGGACTATGTGCTCACAGGCGGCGAACTGCCCGCCTGTATTCTGATCGATGCGGTGGCGCGGCTCTGCGACGGCGTTCTCGCCGATGCATCCTGTTATGAAAACGAAAGCATTGCCAGCGGTGCGCTGGAATATCCCCAATATACCCGTCCCGTGGAGTATCACGGCGTGCGGGTGCCCGAAGTTTTGCTGTCGGGCAATCACGCCGATATCGAAAAATGGCGGCGGGCGGAAGCACTGAGACTCACCCGCAAAAATCGACCGGATCTGTTGTAAAGCTTGACGGTTCCGGAAGTATGCACACCGGGAGGTGTAAATCAATGGCAAAACATAAAAGTGCGGATCGTCCCTACGAGACGGCAGGTCGCAGTATGCTGTTGTCTCTGCTGGACCGTGGACTGTCCGGACTCAAAGATCTGTTCAAAAAGTCCGTGATCCTGCAATTCTTCAGCAGTTACGATGATATGGAAGAATACGCGGCAGATTCGTTTTTGATCAGAACTTTCAGAGGGGTAAAGGCAAAGATCCGCGGGAAACTGGTCAAGAAACCCCGCAGGGAACTGGGAACGGAGCAGATCAGCCCCAACGAAGTAGGCATTTTCGCCCCCTCAACCCTGCCGCGATCGGTGAAAAACCGCGTTGGCGAGGCGGTGGAGGAAAGTCGGATCCTCGGCAGGATCAAGGCGCTCCTGCGAGATCTGCTCCATGTCCCCATGATGTCCTACGGCGTCTTCATCTTCTCGTTCGGTCTGTTCACCACCGTTATGCAGGCACTGCTGTATTTTCTGCTCAGTTCCAGCGAAGGAGCGGCATTGGATCTGTTTGTGGGACTTACGCTGGTGCTGCTGTCTCTGCCCATTCTGTTCAAAGGCTACGAGCCGATGATCAATCACTTCAGTGACAGCGTTTTGGGCAATCTCTTGTTCCGCGTATTTCACGAAACCTCCGACACGGGAAAGAAAACCAAAACCTCCCAGCCCACCTTCCTGTTCTTCTTGGCAGGCATGATATTCGGGCTGCTTACCTATTTCATGCCACCGCTGGTATTGCTTTCCTTACTCGTGGTGGTGGCAATGGCGATCTGCGTTCTGTATGTTCCCGAGATGGGCGTGTGTCTGATCCTGTTCGTCTTTCCTTTCTTTACAGGCGTTGCCCACGCATCCATTCTTTGCGCAGGTGCGATCCTCTACACGGGATTTTGTATGTTGCTGAAGGTCATGGTAGGCAAGCGGAGCATTTCCTTTGGAATGATGGACGG
Organism: Eubacteriales bacterium; assembly: GCA_051867925.1. GTDB lineage: Bacteria > Bacillota > Clostridia > Oscillospirales > CAG-272 > CAKSQF01. Next base: position 20,479 of record JBJDZI010000105.1, on the reverse strand, counting down.
CGCGGTTCTTCTGTTCGGACTGATCGTGGTGTCCACGGGAATCGGAGGCGGCGAGGATGCACTGCAAAGCGCACTGCTGTATGCCGGAATGATCTCGGGCTATTTTACGCTGGCAAATCTCTTGCGCAATCCCGCGTGGATCAGACGATGCATCGCGGCAATGACGATCTCCTCTCTGCTGGTCACCGCATCGGGACTTTGGGATCATTTCCTGCATCTGGATGTGAGCATCGCACTATTGGCAGATCCCACGGTAGCCACCTTCTATTTGCTGGCGGTAACGGTACCTGCGGTGGCGATGATGACAAGATCCGAACGCGCAAGAGGTCGGATGCTCTATCTCATCACGGCAGGAGCCAATATTGCCTATTTGCTGGTGCTGGGTTCCCCCATCGGGATCATCGCCCTTTGCGCGGAGCTTCTGATGTTCTTCCTCTTCTACACCCGCAAGACCTGGACGGTACTTTTGTTGACTGGTCTGTTGCTCCCGCCCATCTCTTATGTCGTTTGGCCGGATTTCCGAGTCATCACCGACCAACTGATGCAGTCCGGCAGAATGGAACTCTGGCGCGCGCTGGGCGGCGTATTTGCAGACGCACCGCTGACCGGAATCGGCATGAGCGATCATCTGTTGCTCAAAGCCATCTCTGTGCAAACCGCAGCGGATCTGTCGCTTGGCAGTACATGGCTGCGCCTGCTGGTGCAGGTGGGTATCCCGGGCGTGATCGTCTTTCTCTTGTTTATTCTGCTTTGGTATGCGGCAGGATTTACCATGCTCCGCAAACATTCGGTGCAGGAGCATTCGGTCTGCTTCCATCTGGCACTCACTGCATCGCTGACGGGGCTGTTGATCGCAGGCGGCGTCTACTATCTTTGGAGCGATAACCGTATGCTTCTGCTGTTCTGGATGCTGGCGGGACTGGGTCGCGCCTTGCAGAGGGGGGCCAAGCGCATTGAAGAAACCAAAGCCGAACCCTTTGGGGAATCTTATCAGGACGGGATCCAATGTGCGGATGTGGAACTGACCTTCGCGTCGGCAGAGAAAACGACAAAAGGAAAGGATGATGTAGTATGAATCACAGATCCAATATAAAGACCTCCCGCAAACGGATCAATCCCGTGGATGCGGTGATTGCCATCATGTTTTTGCTGTCATTGGCGGCAGCGATTTATCTGACCGTCACGCTGGTATTTTCCGACAAAAACGGAGGCGACGCTTCCGGCGCACCGGTGGAGTATTCGCTGACGGTGGAAAACGTGGATGCGGAGAGATACGGAATCACTTTGAACGAGCAGACGGGCATCGCCGAATGTGATTTTCTCAAGATCGGTGACAAACTGTACACCGACGGAGATGTGCAGGAGATCGGCAAACTGGTGTCGATCCGCTACGAAGTGGCGACAGGTTCAACGGGAAAGACCGACAACGACGGCACGCTGATCTACGCGGAGTATCCGGGAAGAGTCAATCTGATTCTGACGGTTCGCGGGGAACTGACGGGAGATACCCTCTCCATCGGCGATCTGAAATTGCGGGTGGGCAAGGAAGTCTCCTTCCACACGTCGGGATACAATGCAGACGGAAAGATCGTATCGGTGGATACGGAGGTGGAATAAATGGCAACCCAGAGAAAAGTTCGGTTTAACGTAGTTGACTTTTTGCTGATCATTTTGGTGATCCTGTCGGTAGTTGCACTCTTCCTTCGCCCCACCGTGCTGAAAAAAATCGGAGAACTTACCGCCACCGATACCGTGGTCGTCAGTTTTTACGCAGACGGACTGACCGAGGATGAATGCAATATGCTGATGGCGGGAGACGTTCTGACGGTTGAAGACGGAACCGAAGGAGAACTGCTTTCCTTTACCGTACAACCCTATCAAACCATGCATCTGATGGAATCGGACGTGCAATCCGAAGGTTCCTTCTTCAAAAAGGTGTCCGAGCCGGGTCTGTACACCGTAAAAGGGCAGGCGAGACTGACCGGAACCCGAAAGGATGATGGCTTCTATGTGGGCGGCGATTTGCAGGTTGGTGTCGGCAGCACCATCCAAGCGGAGTCGGATTCGTATATATTGACCTTAGAAATCACGGGAATTTCGTAATTTTTGTATACTTTTTTTGCATAGCAAGTCTTGATTTTACGATCTGAATTTGATATAATATGTTTAGTTTGATTCAGCCGTAGAAAACGGCATCTATCTGGTAGAGAACAGGAGCATTTATTCATGATCAATCGTGACGTAACCATTCAGAATGCAGTAGGTCTGCACGCAAGACCCGCAACCTTCTTCATCCAGAAGGCAAATGCATATAAAAGTTCGATTTGGGTAGAGTGCAACGAGCGCAAAGTGAACGCAAAGAGCCTGCTCGGAGTCCTTTCCATGGGAATCGCAAAGGACATGACCATCACCCTGATCGCTGACGGTAGTGACGAAGAGGAAGCTCTGGACGGTCTGTGCAAGTTCCTTTCCACTGAACTGGTCGACTGATTTTCCTTTTCAAATTCCGAAAAAGCAGACCGCATGGCGGTCTGCTTTTTGGTTTTCCCATGAAAGGAGGAGCGTATGGAGCGAAAGAGCCGCGGAGAACTGAAAGAAAAAGCTAACCGCCTCCCGATGACACCCGGCGTGTATTTGATGCGGGGCGACGGCGGAAAAATCATATACGTCGGCAAATCAAAAGTGCTGAAAAGTCGCGTGACCCAGTATTTCGGCGACAATGAAAAAAACGTCAAAACCGAAAAAATGGTGGGAGACGTCTGGGATTTCGACTATATGCTCACCGACACCGAGATGGAAGCACTGGCACTGGAGAATAAACTGATCAAGCTCCACAAGCCCAAGTACAACATCCTTCTGAAAGATTCCAAAAGCTATCCCTATATCAAAATCAATCTGCAAAAGCCCTATCCCACGGTAGAGTTCACCCGCAAACGGATCGCCGACGGCGCAAAATATTTCGGACCTTATTCGGGAGCTACCGTGGCAGGCTCGATTCTGAAAACGGTGCAGAAGACCTTCTGCCTTCCCACCTGCAAGATGGAATTTCCGCGGGACATCGGCAAAGCGCGCCCCTGTCTGTACAGTCACATCGGGCAGTGTTGTGCGCCCTGCAGCGGACAGCTTTCCGAGGAAGCCTACCGCGAACGGTTTCCCGAGGTGATCTCGTTCCTGCGCGGCAATTATTCCGAGGTGAAGAAAAGTCTCACCGAGAAAATGCTGTTTGCTTCGGAAAACCTCCTGTTTGAAACCGCAATGGAGTATCGCGACCGCATCGCCGCGCTGGACAGTTTGTGGGAGCGGCAAAAGGTAGTGGGCGCGCCCGATGCCGAGTACGACGTGCTGGCACTCCATTTGGGTGATACCTGTTCCTGCCTTGCCCTCTATTATGTGCGGGGCGGCGCGGTCATTGACTCGGACAATCACATCTTTACCGCCGACAAGATCGTAGACGAGAGCGCGGTGGTCTCCTTTATCGGCGAACTGTACACCCACCGCGAATATATCCCCAAAACTTTGCTGATCGGCTTCCCCATGGACGAAGAAAATCGGACGATGCTGGAGACCTATCTGGGGGACTACGCCGGGTATAAGGTGAATCTTCGGATCCCACAGAAAGGGGAACTGTATAAGCTCTGCCAGATGGTGGAGGAAAACGCCGCCTTGCACGCGCGGCAATATACGGCGGAGAGCGAGCGCGATCATTCCGTTCTGGAAAAACTGGCGCAAATGCTGGATCTGCCAGTCACTCCCCTGCGAATCGAAGCCATCGACATCTCCAATTACGGTGACGAGCATATTACGGCAGGCATCATCGCGCTGGAGGAAGGGAAGTTTTGTAAGAAGAACTACCGCACCTATAAAATCCGCACTACTGACGGGCAGGACGATTACGGTGCCATGCGGGAAGCCCTCTCCCGACGGTTTATGCACCGCGAGGAACAGCCCCTCCCCGATCTCCTGTTGCTGGACGGCGGCAAAGGACACGTGAATGTTGTCAAAGATCTGCTGCGAGAGCAGAAGATCGCCCTCCCCGTGTTCGGCATGGTCAAGGATGACTTCCACAAGACCCGCGCGCTGACAGATGGAGAGAATGAGATCAGCATCGCAAGAGAGCAGGCGGTGTTCGTGCTGATCTACAAGATTCAAGAGGAAGTCCACCGCTTTACCGTCGGCAGAATGCAGGATGCCAAACGGAAGGAAATGAAGCACTCCTCTTTGGAAAATATCAAGGGGATAGGTCCCCGCAAAGCGCAACTCTTATTAAAACAAATGGGTACGCTTGGGGCGGTCAAAAAAGCCACAGTGGAAGAGTTGACCGCGCTAAGCGGTATCTCGAAAGCCGACGCCGAAGCCATACGCGCTTACTTTTCAAAAGCAAACGGGAAATAATCACTTCTTTCGAAGTATCAGGAGTTTCAAGGGCAGACCTTGAAAGAAAGGAGCATCAATGATGCGAATCATCACCGGAAGCGCCAGAGGCGCACGACTGGAGACCTTGGAGGGCGAGGAGATCACCCGCCCCACGCCCGAGCGAGTCAAGGAAGCCGTGTTCAATATGCTTGCCTTTGATCTGGAAGGCAGACGGGTACTGGACTTGTTTGCAGGCTCCGGACAGATGGGACTGGAGGCTCTGTCCCGCGGCGCGGCGTCTGCCGTATTTTGTGACAGCAACAAGCAGGCGGTGGAGGTCATCCGGCGCAATGTGCAGAAGACCAAACTGACCGAACAGGCGAGAGTTGTCAATTCGGATTACAAAGCCTTCATCCGCTCTGCAGAAGGGAAGGAGCAGTTTGACGTGATCATTTTGGATCCTCCTTACGCATCGAATATGGTGCAGGACGCCGTCGACCGCATCCTGCGGGCGGGTATTGCCGCCGAGCGGGCGATCTTCGTCTGCGAAAGCGATAAGCCCGCTCCCTTCAAAGGCGAGGGGCTGACGCTTCATCGGCACAATCATTACGGCAGGATCTATATCACCGTATTGCTTCGCGGAGAGAGTGACGAGGAGGGAGCAGAATGAAACGCGCACTGATCACCGGTAGTTTTGACCCTCCCACGCTGGGGCATATCGACGTCATTCGCCGCAGTGCCGCCATCTTTGACGAAGTGGTGGTATGCGTTTGCCACAACAGCGAAAAGAGCGGCAGGTTTGCACCCGATCTGCGGATGGAGATGCTGCGCCGCTGTCTGCCCGACTGCCCCAATGTCACTGTCGACCGTTGCACGGGGCTGGTGGCAGATTACGCCGCCGCCCACCGCATCGATGTCATCGTAAAGGGCGTTCGCTCTGCCGCAGACTATGAGTATGAAGAGATGATCGCCCGTGTCAATCTGCTGAACGCGCCCGTGGAAACGCTCTTCTTGCCCGCCGATCCCGCCTATCGCTTCATCTCCTCCACCGTGGCAAGAGAGATGATTCGCTACGGCAGGGCATTGGATAAAATTCTCCCTCCCGCAGTCATCGAACTGCTTCAACAATAATCGGTAGAATCCAGGGAATTCCCTCTCGATTTTTCCCTATCCGTCCCGACGGTAAGGAAAGAATTGAGGGGGAATTTTTTCTTTTCTGCTGGAATAGTTTGGAAAAAGCGAACAAACTTTCACCACAAAAAAGAACGCCGTAAAAAGATGTTTTATCTTGTCGAAAAAAGATGAGAAAACCGCTGTCGGGGCTATGACTTCCTCTTGCAAATATAAAGAGGATAATTTATAATATGAGTGAGCAAAAGGGAGTGAAATGGAGCAAAATACCATCAAAGGGAGGAAAATGCGATGCTGGGGAAGCATAAACACACCATCGACGCCAAAAATCGCATATTCTTGCCTGCCAAGTACCGGGACGAACTGGGAAACGATCTGGTGGTAGCCAAGAGCATTACAGGCGATTGCCTGCGCGTGTATACCTCCGCCAATTGGGACAAGTACGAGGAAAAGATCCGCAGTCTTCCCGAGATCGAGGAGGAGGAAGCCTCCTTCTGGCTCACCACCAACGCGGAACACGTTCGGGTGGATGATCAGGGACGAATTGCCATCCTGCAGGATTACAGAGAATACGCAAATCTGGATAAAGAGATCGTCAGTTGCGGACGAGGCGAATACATGGAGATCTGGGATGCCAAGGCATTCGAGGCAAGACAGGCTTCGGTGGACGTTGCCAAGCTCAGAGAAGCACTGCGGAAGAGAGGATTCTGACATGGCTGAATTTTCACACTATTCAGTGATGCTCCCCGAGTGCATGGAAGCCCTGCAGGTGGGCGACGGAATCTATATTGATTGTACGGCAGGCGGTGGCGGCCACAGCTATGCCATTGCATCCCGACTGACGGGAGAGGGCAGACTGATCGCCATTGATCAGGATGCCGACGCCATCCGTGCGGCAGGGGTAAGGCTTGCGCCGTACAGCCATCGCGTAACGCTGGTGCGCTCCAATTTTTCGGAGGTCGCATCGGTGGCAAGCGAACTTGATCTGCCCAAAGTGCAGGGTGCGCTCATTGATTTAGGCGTTTCCTCCTACCAACTGGACAACGCCGAGCGGGGATTCTCCTATATGCAGGATGCACCGCTGGATATGCGAATGAATCAGGACGCCGTGCTGACCGCGTGGCAGGTGGTCAATCTGTATTCCGAAGCGGATCTGAAGCGCATCCTTTATAATTACGGGGAAGAGCAATTTGCCCCCCGCATCGTCTCTGCCATCGCCAAAGCCAGAACGGTCAAACCCATCGAAACTACGGGTGAGTTGTCCGACATCATCAAATCCGCCATTCCCGCCAAAGCGAGAGAAGGCGGTCACCATCCCGCCAAGAAATCCTTCCAGGCCATCCGCATCGAGGTCAATCACGAACTGGATATCATCGAACCCACGCTCCGTGCCCTCTGCAATCTGCTGGTACCCGGCGGACGGCTGGCGGTGCTGACCTTTCATTCGCTGGAGGATCGCATCGTCAAGCAGACCTTTGCCTCTATGGCGCAGGGCTGTACCTGCCCTCCTTCCTTTCCCGTGTGTGTCTGTGGCAAAAAGCCGCTGGGAAAGATCATTACCCGCAAACCGCAGCTTCCTTCGGAAGCGGAACTTACCGAAAACCCCCGCTCTCGCAGTGCAAAACTGAGGGTGTTCGAGAAAATCTGACGGCGACGGTCGCCGATCTTTACAGAAAGAGGAATTTGCTATGAATCAGAATACAACCAATAAGCCAGTCCGCCGCAATCCCAAGGACGGTACTGTGGAACAGCTTCACTCTGCCGAGATCATGGTAAAGACCTCGAAATCCCATCAGAGCGGCACTTCTAACAAAGCACCGAAAAGACGTCGGGAGGAAATGGTTCGCTCCAAGAAGAGAAAGGTATTTCCCATCGGTACAGTTTTGATGCTGGCGATCACCACCTTACTGCTGATGATGATGGTCAGCAACTATGTGCTGATCAACGAATACACCCACGAGGTGTCCGGGCTTCGCTCCGATCTGCAGACGCTGAACAAGGAAAAGGACAAGCTCTCCAGCGAACTGGAACAGAAGAACGATTACATGACCATGGAAAAATACGCGTCTTCCGTGCTGGGTATGGAGGGCGAAGAGACTGCCGATAAGGTCTACATCGAAGTGGATGAAGACGACTCGATTGAGGTCTTTGAAGTGGAAGAAGACGGCACCAAAGGCGTGATCGCCACCGTAATGTCCGCTCTTTCGCAGAATTTTATTGAAGCGTGGAATACTCTGACCGACGGCGAATAAGTATGGAATAGCGATTTGAGAGCCAGGCTTGCAGACCCGCCTGCTCTCATTTTGCTTGTATGCTCCGATCGCGCGGGCAGACAACGGCAAGAAATCATCGACCGAAACAAAGGTGAACCATGAAAATCAAAAAAATCAATTCTATTGACGGAAGAGCCCTCGTCTGGTTGGGTGTGATGGGGATCGCCTGTCTGATTGTGCTGGGCAGACTGTTTTATATGCAGTATGTGCAATACGATTACTATCAGTCCAAGGTGATCGATAATATCCAGCAGGAGTCAGTGATTCCCGCTAAGCGCGGCGAAATCTACGACGCCAACAAGAATCCGCTGGCGGTCAACGTGACCACCTACCGTCTGTTCGTCTCCCCCGTGGACATCCAAGAGGCAAAAACGGGTAAGGAAGTGGCAGGCTATCTGGCGGGCTATCTGAATCTGGATTACGAAACCGTTTATAAAAAGACCCAGCGTGAAAATATGAAGGATATTACCATCCAGCGCGATCTGACCGAAGAGCAGGCGGAAGACATCCGTGCGTACGTTTCCGAGCACTCCTACGAGAATCAGATTCATCTGGAGGCGACCGATAAGCGGTATTATCCCATGGGAACGCTTGCCGCAAGCATCATCGGCTCGATGGGTACCGACGGCGGTCTGTTCGGACTGGAACTGGAATACGACGAATATCTGACCGGCACGCCCGGTCGGTATATCACCACCAAGGACGCCCAGAGCGGCGGTATGCCCTCGGATTTCGATACCCGCATTGATCCCGAAGACGGACTTTCGGTGATTACCACCATTGACTCGAATATTCAGAGTATGCTGGAAGGGCAACTCAAGTTGGCTTACGAGTACGCCAAAGCGGCAGAGAAGGTGACCGGCATCGTCATGGATCCCAATACGGGTGCCATCTACGCTATGGGAACCTATCCCAGTTTCGATCTTAACGACAAATACTCATTAAACGACTATTATCAGGCCAAATACGACGCATGGATCTTCGATGCCTCCAAATATCCGGAAGGTACCACCGAAGAAGCCGCCAAAAACGAATATTTTTGGGAATGTGTCTATGCAATGTGGAATAATAAAGCCGTGTCGACTCTCTACGAGCCCGGTTCCACCATGAAGATGATGACGACCGCCATGGCGCTGGAGGAAAGCAAGATCAGTTTTTCGACCCAACTTTCCTGCAGAGGATCGCTGGTGGTGGGCGGACGGACGATCCACTGTCATAAAACCTCCGGTCACGGCACCAAAACCTTTGACAAATTGCTCCAGCTCTCCTGCAACCCTGCCATCATGCAGGTTGCGGCAAGACTGGGCAGCAGTAAATTCTATTCTTACTTTGAATCCTTCGGATACACGTCGCTGACCGGCGTGGATCTTCCCGGTGAAGCCGCGGGACTGTACGTCTCGCTGTCGGGCTTTAACGCAGTCGAGCTTGCCTGTTACAGTTTCGGGCAGACCTTCAAAACGACTCCTCTCCAACAGTTGACCGCGGTCTGCACCGTTGCCAACGGAGGTAATCTGATCACGCCTTATGTGGTCAGTTCACTGGTGGACGGAAAGGGAAATGCACAGGTGACCTTTGAGCCGCAGATCAAACGGCAAGTGGTCAGCAGTTCGGTCTGCAAAAACATTATGGCGGTGCTGGAGGACGGCGTTTCCAGCGGTAACGGTGTCAAGAACGCATACGTTGCAGGCTATCGGGTAGCTGCCAAGACAGGTACCTCGGAGAAACGAGATGCCGTTGACAAGTCAGCGCGTATCGGTTCCTGCGTGGCAGTCGCCCCTGCGGACGATCCGCAGGTTTGCGTGATCATCATCGTGGACGAACCGCAGATCAGCAATAAATACGGCAGTAACGTAGCCGCTCCCTATGCGGGCGCGCTGATCGAACAGGTGCTTTCCTATCTGGGCGTCGAACGGCGTTACTCCGAAGAAGAAACCTCCAGAATGAGCGTGACCGTGGGCAACTACAAGGGTATTGCTTTGGAAAGCGCCATTCAGAAGGTGTCCGCGGCAGGACTGACCTATGAGGTCATCGGCAACGGTTCCACCGTTACCTCCCAGATTCCTGCGGCAGGCGAAACACTCACTAACCTAAGCGGCAAAGTCTATCTCTATACCGGCGGCGAAACAGCGACCACTACGGTCAAGGTTCCGGATTTGTTAAACAAGACCGCGGACGCCGCCATCAAGCAGTTGCAAGCATCGGGCTTGAATGTACGGCTGACGGGTGTGACCAATTATTCGGCAGGCGCAGGTGCGACCGTCATTGCCCAGTCTCAGCCGGCAGGAACCGAACTGCCCTACGGCAGTATCGTGACTCTGGAATGCAGATATCTCAATGAAACGGACGGCGGATAAATTCCGTCGATGAGGAAAGGTGGACGAATCTATGACGATCAGAGAACTATTATGCGGTACGACGGTGACAACTTACAACGGCACCGAAGAACTGAAGGTTACCGGTGTGACCGGTGACAGCCGAAAAGTCAAGCCGGGATACGTTTTCCTGTGCATTTCCGGCACCAACGCAGACGGACACAGCTATATCGGGAAAGCCGCAGAGAGCGGTGCCGTTGCGGCGATCGTTGAATACATTCCCGAGGGCTGTCCCATTCCTTGCATCGTTTGCCCCGATACGCGGCTTGCCGCTTCCTTTGTCTTTTCCAATTGGTTCGGCAGACCGCAGGAATCCATGAAAATGATCGGGATCACGGGCACCAACGGCAAGACCAGCACCACTTATATGCTCCGCTCCATTTTTGAAGCGGCAGGCAAACGGGTAGGTGTCATCGGCACGATTCAGATCAGTTTTGCAGGGAAGAGTATAGATATGGGCATGACCACCCCCGATCCCGAGCGCCTCTTCGGCGCGCTTGCAGAAATGCGGGACGACGGCGTGGAATACGTCTTTATGGAGGTCTCCTCTCATTCGCTCTGCCTCGGCAGAGTGGCGCCCATCCATTACACAGCATCTGCCTATACGAATCTGACGCCGGAGCATCTGGATTTCCACAAGACCATGGAGGAGTACGCCGCCGCCAAAGAAATTCTCTTTACCAAATCCGATCTGGGCGTATTCTGTACCGACGATGCTTTCGTAAGTGCCGCGGCAAAGAAGCATCTTTGCAAAACTTTCACCGTGTCCACCAAGCACGGCGCGGACTATTATGCCAAGGATATCGCTTACGAGTCCATGGACGGCGTTTCCTATACCTTAGTGACTCCCGAAGGCAGAACTTTGTCGGTGACCTGCCCTATTGCAGGACGGTTTACGGTCAATAATACCCTGGGAGCCATCGTTCTGTCCCTGCTTCTGGGTATCGACGAACCCACCGTGCTGTCTGCCATCGCTACCATGCAGGGCGTGCCCGGGCGCATCGAGCGCGTTACCCCTGCATCTCTCCCCTTCAGCGCAGTCATCGACTACGCCCATACCCCCGACGCGCTGGAAAACGTGATCAACGCGCTCCTGCATTCCCGCAAGGCGGGGCAGAAGCTCACCGTACTTTTCGGATGCGGCGGTGACCGCGATAAGACCAAACGCCCCGTGATGGGCGAGATCGCCACCAGACTGGCGGATTTCACCATTATCACCAGCGACAACAGCCGAAGCGAAGAGCCGGATGCCATCATCCGCGACATTCTCGTGGGCATTCATCCCGAAAAGCCCCATACCGTGATCGTGGATCGCAGAGATGCCATCGCATACGCCATTGCCCATGCCGAGGAGGGAGAGATCATCCTCATCGCCGGCAAGGGCCACGAAAACTATGAAATCAAAAAAGACGGAAAACATCCCTTTTCCGAGAAGGACGAGGTTGCCAAAGCCGTCAAACTGCGCTTTGGATACGACATCTGACGGAGGTCTATATGATTGTAACGCTGCATAAATCTCTGACCGCCCTGCAGATCGCAGAGTCGACCTGCGGTACGCTCTACGGTGACGGGCATCGTACGGTGAGTGCGCTGACCACCGATTCCAGAGAGGTCACTCCCGGTGCCGTTTTCGTGGCGATCCGGGGAGAAACAGCGGACGGACACGCATACATTGAAAAAGCATCCGCAATGGGAGCGGCGTGCATTTTGTGCGACCGACTGCCCGACAAACTGCCCGACTGCCCGCTGATTTGCGCCGATGATTCGGTCAGAGCGCTGGGACGCCTTGCCGCCGCGTACAAACGGCAGATGGCTCCCCTGACGGTTGCAGTCACCGGCAGTATCGGCAAGACTACCACCAAGGAATTTATCGCCGCGGTGCTTTCTGAGCGGTACCGGACGCTGAAAACACCGGGCAATTTCAACAATCACATCGGACTTCCTCTGACCATGCTCTCCCTCTCCGAAGCGGATCGGGCAATGGTGGTGGAGATGGGAATGAGCGCACGCGGGGAGATCGAATATCTTTCTTCGCTGGCAAATCCCAAGATCGCCGTGATCACCAATATCGGCACCTCCCACATCGAGCATTTAGGATCCCGCGAAGGCATCCGCGATGCCAAAATGGAGATCGTCAGCGGAATGGAAGCAGGCGGTGCGCTGATTCTGAACGGCGACGAGCCTCTGCTTTCGGGCATTGCCGGAGCCTATTACGTTTCTCGTACCGATCGTTCCGCCCAGTTCTATATCAGCGCGGTAGAGCAGACCGAAAACGGTTCTGCCTTTGATCTGACCGTGGGCGACGAGATTTACGAGAGCATCGTGATTCCCGCCATCGGAGAGCATAACGTGCTGGATGCCGCATACGCATTCGCTGTGGGCAGAATCGTGGGCATGGGCGAATACGAGATCCGCCGGGGACTGATGAATTTCCGTCAGACCGGGATGCGGCAGAATCTCTATCCCATTCGCGATTTTTGGGTGCTGGAGGACTGCTACAATGCGGCTCCCGAATCTATGCAGGCCGCGCTGAAGGTGCTGTCTCAAGTCGCGGCAGGGAAGGGCGGACGCAAGATCGCCGTTCTGGGCGAGATGCGCGAGCTGGGCAGTTACAGCGAGATCGGTCACCGCACGGTGGGCAAAGCCGTTGCCGAGATCGGCGCGGATCTGCTCTTCACCTTCGGACCGGAAGCGGCGTATATTGCCAAAGGCGCAAATGAAGTGGGATTTCCCGAGGGCGCGATCCGCAGCTTCGATGATCTCAGCGCCCCCGAAGCGCCTGCAAATGCGCTGAGATCTGCCCTGCGCCCCGGTGATACGGTACTATTCAAGGCAAGCCGCGCGGTTGCGCTGGAGAGAGTCATCGCACAGCTCAAATAAACGGACGGAGAACTATTGGACATGAAATTTGAAATGTTTTGCTATTTTGCGATCTGTGTCGTGGCAGTTTTCACGCTGACCGTGATCGCACTTCGCCTCTTGATTCCCAAACTGAAAAGCATTAAGATGGGACAGAAAATTCTCGATATCGGTCCCCGCTGGCACAAGAGCAAAGAGGGAACCCCCACCATGGGCGGTATCTCTTTCATCGCCGCCTCTCTGCTGGTTCTGGCAGGCGTTTTGGTGTTTGCTCTGGTCACGGACGCGGCGATCGAGTGGCACAAACTGCTGATCTGTCTTGGATTTGCGTTTCTCAACGGTGTTATCGGTTTTTTGGACGACTTTGCAAAATTCTTCAAAAAGCAAAATAAAGGACTGTCGGCAGGGCAGAAGTATCTGTTGCAACTGATCGTAGCAGGTGCCTTTTTGGCAGGGCTGAAATACATCGGTGCCATTTCCACCGTTCTGAACATCCCCTTCATAGGATGGCAGTGGAATCTGGGCTGGTTCTACTACGTCTTTATGCTGATCCTGATCACAGGCATCGTCAACAGCGTCAACCTCACCGATGGCATCGACGGACTTTGTTCCTCGGTCACCTTCGTAGCAGCGGCATTTTTCGCGGTAGCGGCATTCTATCTGTCCAGCCTTTCCACCGCCATCTGTTCCGCGCTGGTGATCGGCGGCACGCTGGGATTTTTGGTCTACAACTTCCATCCCGCCAAGATTTTCATGGGCGATACAGGCTCACTGTTCCTGGGCGGTATGATCGTGGCACTGGCGGTGCTGATCAATCAGCCTCTCCTGCTGTTCCTCGTCGGTTTCGTCTATATCTGCGAGAGCTTCTCGGATATTATCCAGGTCGGGTATTACAAACTGACCCACGGCAAGCGTTTCTTCAAAATGGCACCCATTCATCACCATTTCGAACAATGCGGATGGAGCGAGAATCAAATCGTGTTCCGCTTCAGCCTGATTACTGCCATCGGCTGTGTGCTGGCATTCATCGGATTGGTGCTGACCTACTGAGCTGCAATTATCTCATCTAACTTTATGAAAGGAAAAAACTATGGGCTTTCTGAACAAATCTTCCAAGAAGTCGGGATCCTCCGCAGGATCGGGATTTGACAGTATCATAGTCAAAGGCGATTTTGACCGTCCGCTGCTGATCATCATTCTGTTACTGCTGTGTTTTGGATCGGTAATGGTTTTTTCCGCCAGTTACGCGTATGCGTATTCCGATAAAGGGGATAGTTCCTTTTACATCCGCAAGCAGTTGCTGTTTGCGTTTATGGGTGTAGTTGCCATGTGGATCGTCTCCAAGATCCACTATAAATTGATCCAGAAACTGACGCCGCTCATCTTTGCAGGTTCAGGGGCTTTGCTCTTGTTGGTTCTGGCGATCGGTACCAGCGAAGACTCTGCAAAACGTTGGATCAATCTGGGATTCGTCAGTTTCCAGCCCTCAGAGATTGCGAAACTGGCACTGGTGCTGATGCTGGCGTGGTTCGGGCATAAATACCGCCGTCGCATCATGGAGCGGGATGGAACCATGTCTACTTATATGAAATCCGCTTTGTGGAGTACCATCATCCCCATGGGATTCGTCCTTCTGTTCTGCGGACTGGTGATGATGGAAAACCATCTTTCGGGTACGATTATCCTGCTTTGCATCGGACTTTCGGTGATCTGGGCAGGCGGAGGCAAAGGATCGGTATATATCTTCGGCGTGGGAATCGTCGCGCTGGTGGTATACATTCTGCTGTTCCAGCCGGAGTTTCTGAAGGATCATCTGGAGCCATACCAATGGAAGCGAATTGATATGTGGCTCAATCCCGAGGATTACAATGTGCAGGACGATACGTGGCAGACAGTGCAGGGTTTGATCGCCGTAGGTTCCGGCGGCATTTTCGGCAGAGGGATCGGCAATAGCCTGCAAAAGCATTTGTTCATCTCACAGCCGCAGAATGACTTCATTTTTGCCGTGCTTTGTGAAGAACTGGGTCTGGTAGGCGCCGCGGCGCTGATCGTTCTGTATCTGGTGTTCTTCATTCGTTGTTTGCAGATTGCAAAGCGCGCGCCCGATGTTTTCTCGTCGCTGACGGTCATTGGTATCGCCAGCCACGTGATGATCCAGGCACTGCTGAATATGATGGTGGTGACCGCCATCATCCCCAATACGGGCATCGCGTTGCCGTTCTTCAGTTACGGTGGCTCGTCCCTGCTATTCCTGATGTTAGAGATGGGCATCGTGCTATCCATCTCCCGTTACAGTCGAATCCAAAAATAACAGACAGAACAGAAGAGGCATATATGAAAGTTGTAATGACAGGCGGCGGAACCGCAGGACATGTCAATCCCGCCCTTTCCATCGCACAGATTATCGAATCAGGATGTCCGGGCAGTTCCCTTCGGTTTATCGGTACAAAACGGGGACTGGAGAGCAAACTGGTTCCCAAAGCGGGTTATCCGCTTTATGAGATCGAAGTGCAGGGACTGAAACGAAGTCTGTCCCCCTCTAATTTCAAGGTGCTGTGGAAGGCGTACACCTCCTACAGACAGTGCAGAAAAATGTTGCAGGAAGATCGCCCCGATCTGGTTGTGGGTACAGGCGGATATGTCTGCTGGCCTGTTTGCCGTGCGGCGGCATCGCTGGGCATTCCCAGCGCTCTGCACGAATCCAACGCAGAGCCGGGCTTTGCGGTGAAGATGCTGAAAAACTCTGCCGACGTGATTTTCGTCAACTTTGCGGATACCGCCCGCTTTTTGAAGGGTTCCAAGGCAAAGATCATCCACGTCGGAATGCCCATCCATCGGGATTTTACCCGCCTGTGCAAAGCGGAAGCCCGCAAAGCGGTAGATCCCGAAGGGAAGTGGAAATACATTCTCCTCTCCTTTGGCGGAAGCCTCGGCGCGGCGCACCTCAACGAGGCGATGCTGGAGTTTATGGAAAACTATATGAAAGCCCATCCCGAAGTTCTGCTGATCCATTCCGCAGGCTCTCGCGGCTATCCCGAGATGAAAGCGAAATTCGAGGAGATGGGGCTGGATCGGCTGGAAAACATCAGATTGCTGGAGTACATCTACGATATGCCACAGCAGATGGTGGCAGCAGATGTTGTGATCTGTCGTTCGGGTGCATCCACGCTGTCCGAACTGACCGCCATTCGAAAGGCGTCCATTCTGATCCCGTCGCCCAACGTCACCAACAATCAGCAGTACAAGAACGCGGCACTGCTCGCCGACAAGGGAGCTGCACATTTGCTTCCCGATGCCAAGCTCAGCGGTGCAAAACTCTGCGAAATGGTGGACGCGCTCTTGGGCGATCCCGAGGCGCTCCACGCTATGGAGCATGCGGCAGGCACGTTCGCGGTTCCCGACACCGAAGAAAAAATTCTGAAAACGCTCCAAGAGATTGTAAATTGATGAAATTTATACTATAATGAAACCAATCGGCAGGGAAAGGGGGAATCATATGGATAACGAACGCTCGAATGCGGCGGAATTTACCAGATTTCAGTCTGCAAGCGAGAAACGGGCATTGATCATGAAGATCGTCGTTTGGGTAGTTATCTTTCTCTTTCTTCTGATCGCGGCATTTTGGTTCGGAAACAATCTGTTTTCGCTGAAGACCATCGTGGTCAACGGCAGTGAGCATTACAGCTATACGCAAATTCTGAACGCGGGAAATATCGCCAAAGGCAATTCGATCTTTTCGGTTTCCGAAAAAAAACTGCACGAAACGCTGACCGGGCGATTTGCATACATCCATTCGGTGAAAGTGGAGAAAGAATACCCCGGCACCGTGGTGATCACGCTGGAAGAAGAGATCCCCGTATTCTACTTCGAAATGCAGGGCGAGTATTTTCTCTTAAACCAAGAACTGAAAGTGCTGGAACGCTTTTCATCATCCGAAAAACTGTTGGAAGCCGCGCCGGATGTTCGACTGATTCAGATTCCCGAGGTTGCGCGGGCGGTAGTCTGTGAGCATTTGCAGTTTGCGGAGGATTCCAAATCCAGACATACCGACGAAGCACTGGAGATGCTCCTGAACTCCCGTATGTACGATGGACTTACCGAGATCGACTTTTCCAACCGATTTGATATGATCCTTGTCTACGACAACCGCTTGGAGATCAGACTCGGCTCGTTCAGCGATTTTGATTACAAGCTGGATCTGGCAGTGGGGATGATTCACGCCTATTCGGAAGCGGCGGTGGGAACCTTAAAGATCATCTACGATTCCGATGGAGAACTGAAGGGAATCGCTACCGTCCGCGATCCGCAGGCAGAGTGATGAGGATTGTAAATATTTCGTGAACATTCAAGAAATCTATTGCAAATTGCGCAAAAATTATGTATCATAATAACATATAGATTTATGTAAAACAATTGAATTTGATTCAAGACGCAGGAGGATAAATACACATGGCTTTCGAAGAAACTATGGAAGAATTCAAGATCAAAATCAAAGTAATCGGCGTAGGCGGCGGCGGTAATAACGCTGTTAACCGTATGATCGACGCTGGGGTCAAGAACGTAGAGTTCGTGGCGATCAACACCGATAAAGCGGCTCTGCAGAGATCCAAGGCAGACGTAAAGGTTGCCATCGGCGAAAAACTGACCAAGGGTCAGGGCGCCGGCGCAAATCCCGAAGTAGGCGCATCTGCCGCTGAGGAAAACTGTGAGGACATCACTGCAGCCATCAAGGGTGCGGATATGGTCTTCATCACTGCCGGTATGGGCGGCGGTACCGGTACCGGTGCGGCTCCCGCAGTTGCCAAGATCGCAAAAGAGATGGGCATCCTGACCGTTGCGGTCGTTACCAAGCCCTTCAGCTTTGAGGGTGCCAAGAGAATGAAGCAGGCTGAGGCAGGCATCGAGCGTCTGCGCGAGAATGTAGACTCTCTGCTGGTGATTCCCAACGAGCGTCTGAAGCAGATCAGCACCACTCGCATCACGTTCCTGAACGCATTCTCCGAAGCAGACAACGTGCTGAAGCACGGTGTTCAGTCTATCGCCGATCTGGTCACCTCTTTCGGTGTGATCAATTTGGACTTTGCTGACGTAACCACTATTATGAAGAACGCAGGCATGGCACACATGGGTGTCGGTTCCGCACAGGGTAAGGAAAAGGCTACCGAGGCTGCACGCGCTGCAATCTCCAGCCCGCTGCTGGAAACCTCCATTTCCGGTGCCCGCGGAATTCTGGTCAACATCACCTGCTCTGCAGATCTGGGTCTGGAAGAGATGGATGCCGCAACCAGCATGATCACCAGCGAAGCATCTCCCGATGCAACCATCATCTGGGGTGCTATCATCGACGAGACTCTGGAAGATGAGATGCGCATCACCGTCATCGCTACCAACTTTGTCAGCGATGAAAAGGACAGCCTTGCCGCTCCCGCTCCCGAACCCGCAAAACCCTCTCTCACCGATATCGTCACCAAGAAGGACGAGGCTGAAGAGGACAAGACCGACAAACTTCTGGGCGATATCTTCCTGCTGAATCGCAAGAAGTAATTTTACTTAACTTATCAAGAGCCTGCCGCACGGCAGGCTCTTTTGCAAGTTTCTGTGACAAGAAAGGTTTATCTGATGATCAAACGATTTGCGGTGTATTATAAACCCCATATGAAAATATTTATCGCCGATCTGTTTTGCGCTCTTGCTTTGGCGGCAATTGATCTGTTTTATCCCATGATCACCCGCAATATGCTGGATGTTTACATTCCCGACAAGAATATGCGACTGCTCCTCATCTGGTCGGGGATCGCGGTGATTTTATATTTCGTCAAACTGTTTTTCAACTATTTCGTCACCTATTACGGTCACGTGATGGGCGTACATATGCAGGCGGATATGCGCCGAAAAGTCTTTTCCCATCTGCAGGATCTGCCTTTTTCCTACTATGACGATCACAAAACGGGCACGATTATGTCCCGTGTGGTCAACGACCTGTTCGATGTCTCAGAGCTGGCGCACCACGGACCGGAGGATCTCTTTCTGTCTGCCGTTTTGCTGATCGGCTCGTTCATTCTGATGGCAGCGATCAACCTGCCGCTGACCTTGATCATCTACGCCGCTCTGCCGATTTTTCTGCTCTATATGATGCACAAGCGCATTGATCTGTCTGCAGCATTCAAGCGAAATAAGGTGGAAATCGGAGAGGTCAACGCCGCGCTGGAAAACAGTCTGTCGGGCATTCGTGTGTCCAAATCCTACACCAATAAAGCCCACGAATTGGAGCGCTTCGAGAGTCAGAATCAACGCTTCGTGGAGGCAAACAAACGCTCCTACAAGGTGATGGCGCATTTCCATCCCGTCACCGCCTTTATGACCGATTTTCTCAATTTGGTGGTGA
Source organism: Eubacteriales bacterium (assembly GCA_051867925.1). Lineage (GTDB taxonomy): Bacteria > Bacillota > Clostridia > Oscillospirales > CAG-272 > CAKSQF01. The sequence continues at coordinate 1,106 of JBJDZI010000105.1, read as the reverse complement.
TGATTGCGGGGGGCATCTTCGTGTTCAATGACTGGATCACGGTAGGCGATTTCGCGGCGTTTATCATTTTTGTCAACGTCTTTATGAACCCGATCAAAAAGCTGATCGCCTTTGTGGAGCAGTATCAGAACGGTATGGCGGGATTTGTCCGTTTTACCGAACTGATGGATGAAGAAGCGGAACAGGAAGCCCACAATGCAATTACCGTGGGCAGACTGGAGGGTGAGATTGCGCTGAAAGGCGTCACCTTCGCTTATGACGAGCATAAAAACATCCTCACCAATTTGTCCATGACCATCCCGAAAGGCGAGCGTGTGGCACTGGTAGGTCCCTCGGGCGCAGGCAAGACCACCATCTGCAATATCATCCCAAGATTCTATCCGATCAATGCAGGAACGATCACTATCGACGGCATTGATACTGCGGAGATGACGCTGGAATCGCTTCGGCAGAACATCGGAATGGTGGCGCAGGATGTCTTCCTCTTCACGGGAAGTATTTATGAAAACATCGCCTACGGCAAGCAAGGTGCCACCCGCGAAGAGGTGGAAAAAGCAGCCAAGGATGCCAACATTCACGACTTCATCCTCTCGCTCCCCGATGGCTACGATACCTACGTGGGCGAACGTGGCGTAAAACTGTCGGGCGGACAAAAACAGCGCATCTCCATCGCCCGCGCTTTTCTGAAAGACCCCGCCATTCTGATTTTGGACGAAGCCACGTCTGCGCTGGATAACGCCACCGAGCTTGCCATCCAGCAGTCTCTGGATCGCCTTTGCAAGGGTCGCACCACCCTCATCGTCGCCCATCGGCTCTCCACCATCAAGAATGCCGACGAGATCATCGTCATCGGCGACGAAGGCATTCTGGAGCGTGGCAACCACGCTGATCTGATGGCGAAGCAGGGTATCTACGCCACTCTTTACAATTCCCAATTCGCGAATTTATAGATTATTTTGAGCTTTGCCCCGCTTTCTTACAAGAAAGCGGGGCAAAGAACTTATAAAAGGGCGGCAAATACTTGCCGCCCTCAGACTGTCGATAAACTATCAATTTAGAAAACCGCCAGCCAAGGAATGGGGTTGGAGGTCTGGAGGAAGGGGAAA
>JBJDZI010000104.1:0-35823 GCA_051867925.1 Eubacteriales bacterium | reverse complement strand
CCGCCCTTTTATAGAAGTTCTTGGAGGTGTCGGAACCTTCTTTCAAGAAGGTTCCAACCGGGGTGGGAGCAGGGCTACGCCCTGCTCCGGGGCAGAGCCCCAATATGATACCATTTAATATTCCAGTTCGCCTTTATAGACCAAATCGGCGTTGCCGGTGAGGGTGATCTCGTCGTCGGTATAATTCACGATCAGATCGCCGCCCTTCACCTTGACGGTGATGTCTTCGCCCTTCTTGCAGAAGCCGTTTTCCACGGCGGCGACGACAGCCGCGCAAGCTCCGGTACCGCAGGCGAGGGTTTCGCCGTTACCGCGCTCCCAAACGCGCATCTTGATGGTCACGGGATTCACCACGCGAATGAATTCGGTGTTTACACGCTCGGGAAAGAGGGGAGAATGCTCAAAGAGAGGACCCACCTTCTCCACTTCCACGCCGTCCACGCGGGGCGTGAAGACGACACAGTGGGGGTTGCCCACCGATACGCAGGTGATGTTGTACTCCTTGCTGCCAATGCTGACGGGATGATTGATCACCGTTTCTGCATCAATGGTAACGGGCAGATCGGATGCCTTCAGCGAAACTTTTCCCATGCGAATGGTCACGGATGTCACCTTGCCGTCGGAGACGAAGAGCTTCATCCATTTCACGCCGCTGGCGGTCTCCACGGTGATGTGGGTGTGGGTGGTGTAGCCGTTGTCGTACAGGAACTTGCCCACGCAACGGAGCGCGTTGCCGCCCATCTTGCCCTCGGAGCCGTCTTGGTTGAAGAGCCGCATCTTGGCGGTGGCTACGTTGGATTTCTCAATCAGCACGATGCCGTCGCCGCCGATGCCGTTGTGACGGTCACAGTAAGTGACTGCCAAAGATTCGGGGCAGGTAATGGAACCGTCGAAGTTATCCACGTAAATATAATCGTTGCCGGTGGCATTCATCTTGTGGAAGGTCAGCTTACGGCGGGTGGTGCGCATATCGTTGATGTTCACAAGCTCGGTGTTGTAGAGATTGTAGCGGGAAGAGATGATGTCTGCCATGGCATTCGCCGTGTCCAGAGAGGTCAGGCAGGCGATGGAAAGCTGTACTGCGCGGCGGTGCAGGGTGATGAACTCCTCAATGGTGGAGTCATAGAGTGCGCCGGTGTAAACGATATAGCTGAGCTTGCCCGATTCCATCAGCTCGAAGGCGTCGCCGCCGGGGGCAATGCTGTTCACCACGGTCACATCAATGCCCAGACTGGCAATGGCGTTTGCGGTATCCACGGTGGCGTAGAGCTTCATGCCCAGATCGTCCAGCTTTTTGGCAAGGGTAACGATCTCGAACAGATCATAGTCCACTACAGACAGGAGAATGCCCACCTCGTTGCCGCCGAAGGGAGCAGCCAGCTTGAAGCCTGCTGCAGTCAGACCCTTGTACAGCGCCTCGGTCAGGGTCTTGCCGATGCCCAGCACCTCGCCGGTGGACTTCATTTCCGGACCCAAAGATGAGTTGACGTCGGACAGCTTCTCGAAGGAGAAGACGGGAACCTTTACGGTGTAGTAGGGAGGAGTCTTGTACAGACCGGTGCCGTAGCCCAGATCTGCCAGCGACTCGCCGATCATCACGCGGGAGGCGATGTCAACCATAGGTACGCCGGTGACTTTGCTGATATAGGGAATGGTACGGGATGCGCGGGGGTTGACCTCGATAACGTACAACTCACCATGGTAGATCAGATACTGGATGTTGACCAAACCCTTGGTGCCCAGTTCCAACGCCAGATTGGTGGAGCAGTCGATGATGTTCTGCTTCATCTTGTCGGTGATGTTGTAGGGAGGATAGACTGCGATGGAGTCGCCCGAGTGGACGCCTGCCCGCTCGATATGCTGCATGATACCGGGAATGAGAACGTCCTTGCCGTCGGAAATGACGTCAACCTCCAGTTCGGGACCCATCATATACTTGTCCACCAGAACGGGGTTCTCGATGCCGCCCGCAAGGATGACGTTCATATACTTTTCCACATCCGCGGGCGCGTGGGCGATAATCATGTTCTGGCCGCCGATGACGTAGGATGGACGGAGCAGAACGGGATATCCCAGCTCTGCTGCCGCATCCAGCGCTTCGGTCAGCGTCAGCACGGCGCGTCCCTTGGGACGGCGGATGCCGTAGCGCTCCAGCAGAGCGTCGAACTTTTCGCGGTCCTCGGCGGTGTCAATGCCTTCCGCAGAGGTGCCCAGAATCTTGATGCCGTTGGCATCCAAGAAGCCGGTGAGTTTGATGGCGGTCTGACCGCCGAATGCCACTACCACGCCGATGGGCTTCTCGATCTCAATGACGTTCATCACGTCTTCGGGCGTCAGAGGCTCGAAGTACAGGCGGTCGGCGGTGTCGTAGTCGGTGGAGACGGTTTCGGGGTTGTTGTTGATGATGGCGACCTCGTAGCCCAGCTCCTGCAGCGTCCATACGCAATGAACCGAAGAATAGTCGAACTCGATGCCCTGACCGATGCGGATAGGACCGGAACCCAGCACGATAATGCGTTTCTTCCCGCTGTCTGCCAGCAGTTCCTTCGCCTCGCACACCACATCATAGGTGGAGTAGAAGTAGGGAGTCTCTGCGGCAAATTCCGCGCCGCAGGTGTCTACCATCTTGTAAGAAGCGGAGCGGTGCAGGGAGGTGGGGATCTCGGCGGCGCCTGCAATGCGGGCAATCGCCTTGTCGGGATAGCCCATGGTCTTTCCTACAAGATAATTCTCCTCGGTCAGCCCTTCAGCCGCCAGTTTGTTCTCGTAATCGGCGAGCTTCTTCAACTTGGCGATGAACCACTTGTCGATGCGGGTGATCTTGTTAATGGTGTCCGCATCTACGCCCTTCTTGATGGCTTCAAAGACGGTGAAAAGGCGCAGATCGTCCAGATTTTTCAGACGCTCCTCTACGGGCGTGTCGTCGATGGGAGCCTTGTTCAGCGTGTCCAGAGAGATCTCTGCGCCGCGGACGGCTTTCATAATCGCCATCTCAAAGGAGGGAGCGATGGCCATGACCTCGCCGGTGGCCTTCATCTGAGTGCCCAGCTTGCGGGACTTGCCGCCGAACTTGTCGAAGGGCCACTTAGGGAACTTGACGACGCAGTAGTCTACGGTAGGCTCGAAGCAAGCGCAGGTCTTGCCGGTGACTTCGTTTTTGATCTCGTCCAGAGTGTAGCCCAGTGCGATCTGCGTAGTCACCTTGGCGATGGGATAGCCGGTTGCTTTGGAAGCCAGCGCGGAGGAACGGGACACACGGGGGTTGACCTCGATAACCGCGTACTCGAAGGAGTCGGGGTTCAGAGCGAACTGGCAGTTACAGCCGCCCACGATGCCCAGAGAGGACACGATGGAAAGGGAAGCCGCACGGAGCATCTCGTATTCCTTGGGGGAAAGGGTTAAGGCGGGAGCCACCACGATGGAGTCGCCGGTATGAACGCCTACGGGGTCGAAGTTTTCCATGGAGCAGATGACAATGGCGTTGCCTGCGGCATCGCGCATGGTCTCAAACTCGATCTCTTTCCAGCCGTAGATGTATTTTTCTACCAGAATCTGGGTGATGGGGGACAGATCCAGACCGGTGCGGGCAACCACCCGCAGTTCTTCTTCGTTATAGGCAACGCCGCCGCCCGAGCCGCCCAGCGTAAATGCGGGACGGATGATAACGGGATAGCCAATGCGATCGGCGACCGCAATGGCGGTGTCCATATCCTCGGCGATGTCCGAGGGGATCAGCGGCTGACCGATGGCTTCCATGGATTCCTTGAACAGTTCGCGGTCCTCCGCCTTGGTGATGGAGTCGGCGTCGGTACCCAGCAGGCGAACGCCCATCTTAGAGAGATAGCCGTCCTTGGCAAGCTGCATGGCGATGGTCAGACCTGTCTGACCGCCCAGCCCTGCCAGAATGGAATCGGGACGTTCCTTCTCGATGATCCGCTTGATGGTATCGACGTTCAGCGGCTCCAGATAGATTTCATCTGCCAGTGCCTTGTCGGTCATGATGGTGGCAGGGTTGGAGTTGACGAGAACTACGTTCACGCCTGCTTTTTTCAGCACGCGGCAAGCCTGTGCGCCTGCATAATCGAATTCGGCGGCCTGTCCGATGACGATGGGACCGGAGCCGATCACAAGAACTTTTTTGATTTCGTTATCACGAGGCATCAGCACTCACCTGCTTTCCGAGATTTTGCGTTTTGGATGGATTCCACGAAACGGCAGTAGAGGAAGGCCGTATCGTGAGGACCGTTGGCAGCCTCGGGGCGAAACTGTACGCCGAAGGCGCCCGCTGCGGGGTAGGAGATGCCCTCGCAGGCGTTGTCGTTGACGTTGATGAAAATCTGCTCTCCGACGCCTGCCAGCGACTCTGCCACTACGGTGTAGCCGCGGTTTTGGGTGGTCATATAGGTGCGGGTGCCTGTCAGATCACGGACGGGCTGATTGCCGCCGCGGTGACCGTGGTGCATCTTCTCGCACTTGCCGCCCATGGCGAGAGCCAGAATCTGATGCCCCAGCGAAACGCCCATGATGGGAGCCTTTCCCACCAGCGCTTTTACGGTCTCGATCAGCGCGGTGTTTTCGGCAGGATCGCCGGGACCGTCGGAAATGAGGATTCCGTCGGGAGATGTTGCCAGCACTTCTGTGGCGGTTGCGGTGTAGGGAAGAGTGGTGACGGTGCAACCGCGATCGGTCAGACAGGCGACCATATTTTGGGTGCTGCCGCAGTCGATGAGAGTGACCTTGCAGGTCTCGTTATCTGCCACCGTCACCTCGGTCTTGCCGGAGGCAACGGCTGCCAGCGCACCCTCGATTTTGTATGCCGACAGCGCGGACAGATCGGCGGGAATTTCGTCGCAGATCGTTGCCGCCATCACGCCGCACTCCCGAATGGTGCGGGTGACCTCGCGGGTATCAATGCCGTAAATGCCGGGAATGTTGTGATCTTTCAGATATTTGTCCAGATCGTACTGAGAACGGAAGTTGGAGGGAGCGTCGCACCATTCGCGGACTACATACCCTGCGGCGTAAGCCTTGGCTGGAACGTCTTCCTCAATGACGCCGTAGTTACCGATGAGGGGGAAGGTCTGCAGGACGATCTGCCCGTAGAAATTGGGGTCGGTCAGATTTTCCAGATAACCCACAACGCCGGTGGTGAAGACCAGTTCACCGATGACGGGAGCATCTGCGCCGAAGCGTTTGCCTTCAAATACCTTTCCGTTTGCAAGTACCAAATATGCTTTTTTCATAAATATATCTCCTGCCGCGTTTAGCGGTGCAGCAGTAGGAGCCGATGGCATCCGACTGCAGAAAATGAACTTCTTTTGCTTGGGATGTCTGTAATTGGGGATTCAGTCTCTGTCGATGAATGGGACATGTTAGCCCATCAGCGCCACCAGCACTGCCTTTTGAGCATGGAGACGGTTTTCGGCTTCGTCGAAAATCTCATTTGCGTGTGCTTCAAAGACCTCTGCGGTGATCTCCTCGCCGCGGTGAGCGGGCAGACAATGGAGCACCATGGCGTCGGATTTTGCAACTGCCATCACAGCATCGTTGATCTGATAGCCTTCGAAAATCTTTTTGCGTTCTGCCGCTTCGCTCTCCTGCCCCATGGAAGCCCATACGTCGGTGTACAGCACGTCTGCATCACGGCAGGCGGCGAGAATGTCGTCGGTGCAGGTGAATTTGCCGTTCTCGTTTGCCCACTTCATGATCTCGGGATCGGGCTGATGAGACTCGGGACAAGCCACAGCCACTTCCATGCCGGTCTTGATGCCGCCGACGATCAGAGAGTTTGCCATATTGTTGCCGTCGCCGATGAATACCAGTTTATTGCCCGCCAGCGCGCCCTTGTGTTCGCGGATGGTCATCAGGTCTGCCAGCACCTGACAGGGGTGGCAGTAGTCGGTCAGACCGTTGATGATCGGGATGGAACCGTATTTGGCAAGATTTTCAACTTCCTCCTGATCGAAGGTGCGGATCATAATGCCGTCCAGATAGCGGGAGAGAACCCGCGCGGTGTCTTCCACCGGCTCGCCTCTGCCGATTTGGGTGTTGGCGGAGGATAGGAAGAGTGCCTGACCGCCCAGGTCGTACATTCCCACCTCAAAAGAGACGCGGGTACGGGTGGACGACTTGGAGAAGATCATGCCCAGCGTTTTGCCTTTGAGCAGATGATGCTCAATGCCGTTGTGCTTTTCGTATTTCAGTTGATCTGCCCGATTGAGCAGACCCAAGATCTCCTTTTCGGAGAGATCCATGAGTTTGAGTAAATGCTTCATAATCTATATGCCTCTCAAAATATGGGATTACAGAAACATGGTGCCGATGCCCTCATCGGTCAGTGCTTCGATGAGGATGGAGTGGGGGACTCTGCCGTCGATGATGAAGACCCGCTTCACGCCCCGACGGATGGCCTCCACGCAGCAGTCCACCTTGGGAATCATGCCGCCGGAGATGATGCCCTCCCGCATCAGGGCAGGAGCATCCGAGACGTAGATCTTGTGGATCAGCGAGGAGGGATCGTCCTTGTCGCGGAGGATGCCCGCGATGTCGGTCATGCTGAACAGAGCCTCTGCCTTCAGCGCGCCCGCAATGCGAGCGGCGGCTGTATCGGCGTTGATATTGTAGATATTGCCCGCCTTGTCGTAGCCTACGGTGGAGATAACGGGAACGTACCCCTTGTCCAGCAGATCGTGGAGGATGTCGGGGTTGATCTTGGTGACATCGCCCACATAGCCCAGACGGGAATCCTTCTGAACGGCTTCGATGAGACCGTCGTCGGCACCTGAAAGACCGATGGCGCGGCAATCGGCGTTGTTCAGGAGGTTGACCAGCGATTTGTTGATCTTCCCCGACAGCACCATTTGAACGATTTCCGCCGTTTCACGGTCGGTGACGCGGAGTCCGTCCACAAAGATGCTCTCCTTACCCATTTTCTTCATGGTTTCGGAGATTTCGGGACCGCCGCCGTGAACCAGCACGATCTTGACGCCGATCAGCGAAAGGAGTGCCAGATCGCCCATGACGGCGGTCTTCAGTTCCTCGTTGATCATGGCGTTGCCGCCGTATTTGATGACCACGATCTTGCCGGTGTACTTTTGAATGTAGGGAAGGGCTTTGACCAGCACTTCCGCCCGCTGTGCGTTTGAAATTTCCATGATTTTCTGTCTCCACCAAGGATTATGTTCTCGGAATCTGCCAACACGGTAGGAAGGCAGGTTTTTCTTTTTGATTTGGATATATTTTGCTGATTGATCGGTTCAGTCCGGCTTTTTTATTGGCTCAGTTTTGCTTTTGCCGAGGCGATCTGCGCCCGCACCGACTCGACCGACGTGCCGCCTGCGGAGGTTCTGCGCATCACGCAGGTCTCCATGCTGATCTCGTCGTAAATGTCGGATTCGAACAGTTCGGACGCCTCTTTGTATCGCTGAAGCGGCAGGGTTTCCAAGGTCAGTCCGTCGCGGATGCAATCTGCCACCAGACCGCCCGTGATCTTGTAGGCGGTGCGGAAGGGCATTCCCTTTTTGGTGAGGTAATCTGCGCAGTCTGTGGCGTTGATGAATCCCTTCGCCGCTGCCGCCCGCATATTTTCGGGCAAAGGACGCATGGTAGCGACCATGGGCGCGAATACCGCCAGTGACATCTTCAAAGTATCCACGCTGTCAAAAATGGCTTCCTTGTCCTCCTGCATATCCTTGTTGTAGGCGAGGGGAAGACCCTTCAGCATGGTCAGCGTACCCATCAGATTGCCGTAGACTCGTCCCGTCTTGCCGCGTACCAGTTCCGCCATATCGGAGTTCTTTTTCTGGGGCATGATGGACGATCCCGTCGAGTAAGCGTCGGACAGTTCCACGAAGCGGAACTCCCAGGAGGTCCAGAGGATGATCTCCTCGGACAGCCGCGAGAGGTGCATCATCACGGTGGCAAATGCCGATTGCAGTTCGATGCAGTAGTCGCGGTCGGACACACCGTCCAGCGAGTTTTCCGAGATGCCGTCCATTTGGAGGATGTCTGCTACCATCTGACGGTCGGTGGGATAAGTGGTTCCCGCCAGCGCGCATGAGCCAAGCGGAGAGATGTTCATCCGACGGGTGGCATCGGCGAGGCGATCCAGATCGCGCAGGAGCATCTGGACGTATGCCAGCAAATGATGTCCGAAGGTGATGGGTTGCGCCCGTTGCAGGTGCGTATAGCCGGGCATGATGGCGTCGGCGAAAGCCTCAGCTTGCATCAGCAGAGCGTCGATCACGTCCCGGATCAGATCGGAGATGATTTTGACCTCATCTCGCAGATAGAGCCGCAGATCCAGTGCGACCTGGTCGTTGCGGCTACGGGCGGTGTGGAGCTTCTTGCCCAGATCGCCGATCCGCGCGGTAAGCTCCGATTCGATAAACATATGAATGTCCTCGCCGCCTGCGGAAAAATCCAGTTTGCCACTGTCCAGATCCGAAAGGATCAGGGACAGACCGTCGATAATGGTATCCACATCGCTTTGAGGGAGGATTCCCTTGGCGGCAAGCATTGTGGCGTGCGCCATACTGCCGGTGATGTCCTGACGGTACATTCGCCGATCAAAGGGAAGAGAAGTATTGAAATCGTCTGCCACCTGATCGGTGACTCCGGCGGAGCGTCCCGCCCACATTTTTTCTGCCATAAATAATCTCCAACCAAGGGCAGAGCCCTTGAATCCCGCCAAAAAACTTTTTGGGAAAAGGTTTTTGGATTTCCAAAAACTTGTGTGAAAGGTGTTAATAAGTTTCCAAAAACTGATGAAAAAGGTAAATACTGAATTTGGTCAATATCCCAAAACTGTCCTTTCGCGTGTTTGGGCACGCAAAAGGACTATTTTGGAACATTCACCGACCGGGGCGCCTCCGATCAGCGGAAAAATTTTCCGCTGAAGGGAAGCCCGGATGGGTTCGGGGAGATCCCCGATCTATTTAATTCTTCTTCTTGAGATTTGCCTGCACCTGCAGAGGCAGACCAAACAGATTGATAAAGCCGGTAGCGTCCGCCTGATTGTAGACGTGATCCTCGTCGAAGGTAGCCACTTCTTCGCTGTACAGAGAGTAGGGTGAAGTTACGCCTGCGTTGATCAGATTGCCCTTGTACAGCTTCAGTTTCACCTCACCGGTGACGTTCTGTTGAGTAGAGGTGACGAATGCGGCAAGTGCTTCGCGCAGAGGAGTAAACCACAGACCGTTGTAAACCAGTTCAGCGTACTTGCCGGCAACCAGTTCCTTATAGTGCTGGGTGTCGCGATCCAGCGTGATAGTTTCCAGAACCTTGTGAGCGCGGTAAAGGATGGTTCCGCCGGGAGTCTCGTAAACGCCACGGGATTTCATGCCAACCAGACGGTTTTCCACCAGATCGGTGATACCGATGCCGTTGGCACCGCCCAGTTTGTTCAGAGTTTCGATCAGGGTAACTGCGTCCATCTTCTCGCCGTTGATAGCGGTGGGAACGCCCTTTTCAAAGGACAGGGTAACATAAGTGGGAACGTCGGGAGCCTGCTCAGGAGAAACGCCCAGTTCCAGGAAGCCGGGCTTCTGATACTGAGGCTCGTTTGCGGGATCTTCCAGATCCATGCCCTCGTGGGACAGATGCCACAGGTTCTTGTCCTTGGAGTAGTTGGTCTGGCGGTTAATTTTCAGAGGAATGTTGTGCGCTTCGGCGTACTCGATTTCTTCTTCGCGGGACTTGATGGTCCACTCACGCCAAGGAGCGATGATCGCCATATCGGGTGCGAACGCCTTGATGGTCAGCTCGAAACGAACCTGGTCGTTGCCCTTACCGGTGCAACCGTGAGCGATGGCATCTGCGCCTTCTTTCAGAGCGATCTCAACGATCTTCTTTGCGATGATGGGACGGGCGAAGGAAGTGCCCAGCAGATAATCGCCTTCATAAACTGCGCCTGCCTGCATAGTTGGGTAGATAAAGTCCTCGATGAACTCCTTCTTCAGATCCAACACATAGAGCTTGGATGCGCCGGTCTTGATCGCCTTTTCTTCCAGACCGTCCAGTTCGGTGCCCTGTCCGACGTCGGCGGAAACCGCGATGACTTCGCAGTTGTTGTAGTTTTCCTTCAGCCAAGGAATGATGATGGATGTATCCAGTCCTCCGGAATAAGCAAGGACTACTTTCTTGATATCTTCTTTTTTCATGATAAACCTCCGAATGGATAAATATTCAAAAACCGTGTATAATTATGCATCAGCCGCCGCTGTTTGTCAAGAGGTTTTTGCAAAAAAATCCAACATTAACAATCTGTTCACATATTTTCAAATGCTTCGGACAAGCCGATATGTTCTTCTTTACATTATACTATAAATATATTGAAAAAGCAATATGTTTTTTGCAGAAAATTTCGATAAGCAGTTGACGGATTTTGTATAGCGTGTTATAATAAAGGTACAAAACCACCGTTCAACATTGCATGACTGCGGTCGCGGTGCAGTCGCGGTGCAGTCGGCAATACAGTCGTGCAACCATCAATCTGTTAAGGAGATGTATTATGGATCCTATTTTACAATGCAGTCACCTGTCCAAACAGTACGGCAAAGGAACGCTTGCGCTGAATGATCTGACGTTGGAACTGCCGAGAGGCGAGATCATCGGACTGCTCGGTCCCAACGGAAGCGGAAAGACCACTTTGCTGAAACTGACGGCAGGACTGCTCACCCCCACTTCCGGTGTCATTGCAGTAGACGGAAAGTTCGTAGGTGCCGCCACTAAAGCCATTGTTTCTTATTTGCCGGAGCGCACCTATCTGTCCTCCAATATGCGGGTGGATGAATATCTGAATCTGTTCTCGACTTTTTACAGCGATTTTGACCGCCAGCGGGCAGAGGAAATGCTTCGTTTGCTGGCAGTTCCCATGGGAGCCAGAATCAAGACGCTGTCCAAAGGTACCCGCGAAAAAGTGCAACTGGTTCTGGTCATGGCACGCAGAGCGAAACTGTATCTGCTGGACGAACCGATCGCAGGCGTTGACCCTGCGGCGCGGGACTATATCCTGTCCACGATTATGAAAAACTACCACGAGGAAAGCACCATCCTGCTTTCCACCCATCTGATCAGCGACGTGGAAAACGTGCTGGATTCATTCCTTTTCATCCGAAACGGTCAAGTGATTTGCCGTGACCGAGCGGCAGCCGTGCGGGAAATGCGCGGGCAGACCATCGACGAATTCTTCCGGGAGGTGTTCAGATGTTACGTAAACTAATCGCACAGGATATGAGAAATCAGTGGCGCACCTATCTGATGCTGCTTCTGATCTCGCTGGGTTGTGCCATCGTCGGCTCCGGATCGATGGCGTTGATGAATATTACGCACACCTCGCTGTCTTTGATGGGACTGGGGCTGGTGATGATGCTCACGTTGATGGGTGCGTTCGTCGCTTTGGGCGCGATCTCTATCTCGGTAATCGTCTACTATTACCGCAAGATGACCACCGACGAAGCATATCTGACCTTCACACTGCCTGCAACGGCGGGACAGATCCTGACCGCCAAAATGATCGTTGGAAGCATTTGGATGCTGATTGCCGCTGGGATGGTCTATGTGAACGCTATGATCATCGCGATCCCCTCTCTGATGCTTTCCGAGGAGAATTATACGCTGAATATGCTTGCGATGGGCTACTTGAAAGAGCTCATTTCTTCCTATTCGACAGTCCCCGGCGTGATCATCGGTTGTGTAGTTGAGCTTCTCAACTCCGTAGTCACTACGATCGCACAGCTTGCGCTGATTTATTTGTGCATAACCTGGGGCTCTTCGCTCTCATCTAAGCACAAAGTGCTGGCTTGCGTTGGGGTTTACATCGGTGTCAACATGGTCGTGGGCATAGTGGTGGCGATTCTGCTGTCTATCTTCAGCATGGACGGAATGATCAGCTCTTCGGAAGTGGCTTCCATCGTGACAATGGCGGTCAACCTGCTTCTCTACGCCGGCTTTACCGTAGCCTGTCATCAGTACAACAAGCACCTATTGCAAAACAAACTCAATCTGGCATAAACAGAGAAGCCGGGCAAATGCCCGGCTTCTCTGTTTGTCAAAAAAGTCTTTCAGAAAATCGAGAGGAGGGCGAAACCATATAGGACGCCAAAGTTTTCCCCTCCTCTCGGTTTAGGAATTGCTTATGTCTACAGTCGCGCGGGCGGCAAATACTTGCCGCCCGCGATTTTGTTTTATGCTTTGATTATTCCGTGATCCGGATTACTTCGATCAGAGCTTCGGACATTTTGTCGGATTTGTACTGGAGTTCCAGAGACTCTTTGCCCATATAGCTTTCCAAATCCTTCGCGCTGGCGAAAGTGATGCCATAGTAGTAGGAGTAGTAATACTGGGTGTAGTAATCGGAAGCGTAATTCTGGTAGGACTCTTCCAGCTTCTCTTTGTATTCCTTATCGGTCAGTTCCACATCCAGCTTATTGCAGAGATACTCGATCAGCAGACGGCTCTTGACGGAGGACATTGCGTAGGAAGCGGCGTTAGCGTAGATCTCGGCGTAATCGGCGTCGCTGATGTTGGCTTTCAGTTCAGCGGAGGTAGCCTGATCCAGAGTCTTGCCGATGGCAGAGTAGAGCTTCTGGCTGACCAGCTGATCAACGTAATCCTTGTAGAGCTTCTCAGCCTCGTCTTTGGGGTAGCCGGAGTAGGTAGCAGCCTCTTCAGCGGCGGTCAGCGCAAGGTCGATCTTGATGTTCTTGATCAGAGCCTCTTCGTAAGCGGCAACGGTGGTGTATGCCTCGGAGGTAGCGGTCTTGATCAGTTCGTCGTTGTACTCGGGCAGGACGGTAGCAGAGCAGATGGTGAAGGTGATCTTGACGGTCTTGCCTGCGAAATCGGCGAAGTCATCTTCTGCATCATCGGGGATCACGACTTCCTTGGTTACGGTGTAGTACAGGTTCTTGCCCAGAAACTCGTCGCGGTAATCGGAGATCTTGAAGAGATCGTTGAAGGTGGAATCGTCAGCGTCCTTGGCGTAGTCGATTTCGAAAGAATCGTCCTCGAACACATCGGAGAAATCTGCGGTATCCTCATCGTCATCGCCCTCGTCCAGATCGGGAGTGCTGTTGTCGTCGGAACCGGTAGTGGTGGCGTCATCGTCTGCGGATGCGGCAGAGGGAGTGCTTTCGGTCTCCTCATCGGTAGCGGGAGTCTCATCGGTGGTAGGCTCATCGGTGGTAGGCTCGTCCTCTACCAGCTCGAACTCGTAATCCACTTCGATCAGAGTGTCCTCGTCAACAGTCAGACGGGAAACGCTGTTGACTGTAACAGTGAAGATGACTTCAACGCCCTGCAGAGCGGTGTCGTTGGAATATTTGTCGGGGAATTTTACCTTGACCTCGACTTTGTCGCCTGCCTTCGCGCCGATCAGCTGATCTTCAAAACCGTCGTGGGTCTTGACGCCGTCTTCGTCGGTGTAAGCGGTGATGAAGGTATCGGATCCCAGTACCAGATCGGCACCTTCCGCCTTCATGCCTTTCAGGGTGTCATCGGTCAGTTTCAAGGTGGAATCGGTGGGCTTGCCTTCGTAGTCGATGTTCACTTGGTCGCCCTTGATGGCGGCTTCGGAAACCTCTTTGTAGTCAGCCTTGCGGTTTTCGTCCAGCAGAGCGTCGATGGTTTCCTTCATGTCGGCGTCGATGTCAGCCTGACTGATGGTGATGGTGGAAAGGTCGGGAAGGGTGACGTATTTTTCGGGGTTGTCGTAAGCACTGCTGCTACAACCGACGAGGGAAGTCAGCAACAGCACGGCGGCAGATGCCATAGCAATGGTGCGTTTCATTTGGATAAAGCTCCTTTTGATTTTGTACATAGTAGTGTGTGCCGTGTCGTGGGAAGTGCAACGCCACAGCGTAAACTGTTTATATTTATACCACAAAACTTTCAAAAATGGAAGAGGGAAACCTCTAAATTTACTATTTGTACACAATTTTATGGCAAAATATCGGGATAAGCCATCAGGCAGGCTCGCCTTCGGCGTCCTCGCCCTCGTTCTTCTCCGCGCCGCTCTGCTGCTTTGGGTAGGGATCGATCATATAGCGCTGGACCACGGGCCACGCGGCGTAGTTTGCCATAAAGGTCATGAGAGCAACGGTGAACAGCAAGGGAAGAAGAATGCCGATGGGTTGCAGGATCCGGAAGATCATCAGATTGAGGATGATCACAGAGATCATGCCCAGCAGAGCCATCAGATTCCGCTTGATTCCCAGAATGGAGAAGATCAGCGCGTTTTTGAAGATCTTCTTCAGGGACAGGTCGAAGGTCAACGCCTGCAGATAGGTGTAGAAGCGCATGATAAAGTAGAAGAAGAAAATCACGATGCTTGCCCAGAATCCTACTACCGACCACAGACCGTTTGCGAAATTCAGATAGAAGAAGTAAACATCATAGCAAACCAGAAAGGCGAAGAGAAAATCCAGAAATCCGAGGATCAGACCCTGCTTCACGTTCCGCTTGATGGCGTAAACGAAGTCCTGCCACAGGAAAATCATTTCACCGCGGACGATGTTGCGCATAATATAAGTTACGCCGATGACCGAAAGTCCGAAGGTGAACAGCAGAAGGACGATGCCGACGACCAGCACAACCACGGCAGGGACGGTCCAATAGGCGACGGGGGTAGTGACGCCATGGAGACCGAACATTGCGGAAGCCATGGGAGATGCGGCACCAAAGCGGGATGCGCCGTACAACGGAGCTGCCAGCGCGGAGGCGGGAGCCAGCGCGGTGTCGTGCAGATTCTGGCTGAAGGCAAGCAGGATCAAAAAGATGGGGAAATTGGCGAAGACCAGTAGCAGATTCAGACTGAAGAGACGGCGCACATTTCGCCCTGCCAGTTTGAAGAAGAAGGAAAAATTGCGGGGTGCATCCCGATCGCCGGGGTCGTCCTCAACCTTATCTTTGCCGTACAAAAAATCGAAGATATTAAACTTTTTCTTCTTTTTTACAGGCTTTTCTTCCAGATCGTCCAGCCGCGGACGCTCATCGTATTTACTCAAATTTCAAACCTCCTTGACCGTGGCAGTCTTTGACTGCAGATCCATGATACTCTCCCCGGGGGAGCGGTGTCGGTACCGATGATGCCCCTTTTTACAATCGAAGGGGAAGCGTCAGCAGGATCAGCCCGAAATAGAACAGGCACCTGCTTATATGCTCAAACAGTCGGGGGCTGTCGGGCGTTCCCGACTCGCCTGCCAGTTCTGCCGACAGGCGGGACAGACAGCAAAGGGGAAGCAGAGTTGCTCCCGTCGCCAGAACGTAGCGAAAATAAAACAGACTTTGCCCGACACTCAGATAGACCGTCAGACTGCCGTAGCCCCACAGCAGACCGCGATACAGAATGGGAAGGCGGCACAGCAGGGGATGTCGGGTAGTCCCTACCAGCAAAATAGCCAGAACCACGGGAAACTCTGCGCGGAACATGGCATACAGTGCGACGCGGGCGGGCAGGGCGGTCAGCGGAAGACCGCCCTGCGCAAAACCGAAGCGCACGGCACCGACTGCACTGATCAGCCCGAAGAGATAGCCCACGGCAAGCGTAGGCAAGGGATCTGCCTGCCGCAGAACGCGGCACAGCGCAGCAAGGCGGGAAACTTTCATGGCAGACACTCCTTTTGGGGTTTCTACCACTATATGACGTTAAAAAGTCGGTTATGACGGCGACTTGACTCGCTTTTCACAGATTATCTATTATTGTAGCACACAATCAAAGATTTTGCAAGATTTATCCGAAAAAAAGTCGGATGAATATTGCAATATTATCGGAAAAGTGATATAATGAACCATACGATGTTCTTTGACCGGAGAGGGCGGCGATGAAATGATAAACCGATTGTTTGGCAGGCGGGGCGCGCCATCGTTTTTGCCGAGGCTGGAGACCGAGCGTCTGTATCTTCGTTCCATGGAGCCGGGCGACGCCGCTGATATGTACGATTATGCCGCCAGAAGCGACACCAGCCGCTATCTTTTGTGGGAACCGCACCCTTCTCTGGAGTACACCCGCTCCTATCTTGCTATGATCGGAAGATTCTATCGCAAGGGACAGTTTTTCGATTGGGCGATCGTGGAAAAATCCTCCGGCAGGATGATCGGAACCTGCGGGTTCACCCGCCTTGCCGAAAAGCATCATCTGGGAGAGGTGGGATACGTGCTGAATCCCTCCTATCACGGCAGAGGCTACGCTACCGAAGCGGTACAGGCGATCATCGCCTTCGGCTTTGAAACGCTGGAGCTTCACCGCATCGAAGGGCGGTACATGATCGAAAACACGCCCTCCCGTCGGGTGATGGAGCGGTGCGGTCTTTCCTTTGAAGGTGTTTCACGGGAGTCCATGCTGGTGAAGGGACGCTATCGGGACATCGGCATTTGCGCTTTGCTGAGAGACGAATATTTTCGATTGCGACAGACCGCGGTACAAACTGCCGCCGTCCGCTCCTGACTGCAGAATAGAAAGAAGGATTTGAAAAATGAATACATTGCCATCCGGCGAGCCGCTTGGGAATACCGAACGGGCATCGTCCTACGGCACCCGCGTGAAGCGGCGAAGGTCACCGGCGCAGGTGCTTGCCATCGGCTTTGCCGTGATCATTCTGGTGGGAACACTTCTGTTGTTGCTTCCCATCTCCGCCAAAAGCGGTGAGTTTACCGATCCCACCGCGGCGCTGTTTACCGCCACCAGCGCCACCTGCGTGACAGGACTTACGGTGGTGGACACCCTCGGCTATTGGTCGCGCTTTGGGCAGATTGTGATCCTCCTGCTGATCCAGATCGGCGGTCTGGGCTTTATGTCGGTGGCGGTACTGATGTCCAAACTGCTCCGCCGTACCGTCACCCCCAGAGAAAACCGCTTGGTCACCGAAGCGCTGGGAGTTTCCTCGGCAGACGGCGTCAGTACGGGCTTCATGCGACGGATCCTGACCGGTACCTTTGCCATGGAAGGAATAGGTGCCGCTCTGCTGGCGATCCGCTTCGTCCCCCTCTTCGGTTGGGGCGAAGGACTGTTCAAAAGCGTGTTTCACTCAATCTCCGCCTTCTGTAACGCAGGCTTTGATGTAATGGGCGACTTTAGGGGCGGCGCCAGTATGATCGTCTTCACCGACGATCCGCTGGTGATGAGCGTGCTGTCCTTTCTGGTGATCTTCGGAGGAATCGGTTTTGTGGTCTGGAGTGACCTATTCGACTGGGTCCACTGTCATCTGCAACGGCTGTTCAGCCGCCTGCGAATCGGCAGATCCGCCCATTGGGAAAAGCACATCCGCAGTAACTGGGCAACAGAATTTACGGGTCGTCGGGACAGATTGGGCGTTTACACCCGCTTCATGTTACTGTTGACCGGCACGCTGCTGCTCTTGGGCTTCGCTCTCACCGCCGTACTGGAATGGGATCACGCCCTTGCGGGAATGCCTACTGGGCAAAAACTGTGGGCGGCGTTCTTCCATTCGGTATCGCTCCGTACTGCAGGCTTCTCTGCCTTCGATAACGCCACCATGACCGAAGCGGGACAGGGCGTTTCCATCCTGCTGATGCTGATCGGCGGCGGCTCCGGCTCCACGGCAGGCGGTCTGAAGGTCGGCACCGTGGGTCTCCTCTTCTTAGCCGTGGAACAGATCGCCCGCGGTAAAGATCGGATCGTGCTGATGCATCGCACCATTCCCAAAGATACCGTCCTGCGGGCGATGACGGTAACGGTGATCGGCATCTGCTTCGCCTTCGGCGCGGCACTGTTGCTGTCGGCAGGATGCGGAACAGGCTTCGTGGAATCGCTGTACGAGACCACTTCGGCTTACGCGACGGTGGGTCTTTCGCTGAATCTGTCCGCCACGCTGAACGCCTTCGGCAGATTGCTCATCGTGTTGCTCATGTATATGGGACGCGTGGGCATCCTCACCGTGATCTACTCGCTGGCATTGCGCCGCGCGCTGGACAAAACCACCGCCCGCTATCCCGAGATAGAATTTTTAGTGGGCTGACACCAAACCCTTTTCAATTATTCCGCCGCCGCAAGCGGTGGAGAGAAATTTTACAAACACCCTGACGCCAAGGGCGGCGGGAAAATGATAGAATCCATCAAGAAAGTGAGATATAATTATGAAATCATTTGTTGTATTCGGACTGGATGCCTTCGGACAGACTCTTGCGGTATCGCTGGAGCAGAACGGTCATCAGGTCATGGTTATTGACCCTAACGACGAGGCAGTCCGTAAGGTTGCCGACATCGCCACCGATGCCATCATCGGCGATCCCATGAGCGAATCGGTTCTCCGCAAAGCGGGCGTAACATCCTACGATACCGCCGTCATCAGCTTCCCCGGAGAGATCAACAACACCGTTCTTCTGACCATCATGCTCAAGGATCTGGGCGTGCGTCGGGTGGTCGCCCGCGCTTGCTCCGAGCTGGAGTGCCGCGTGCTGGAGAAAATCGGCGTGGACACCATCGTCTTCCCCGAGCGGGATATGGGCGAAAAACTCTCCCATACGCTGGACAAGCAGGATGTGTTCGAATATCTGCGCTACTCCGACGATTACTCCATCATCGAGGAGAAGGTTCGCACCGCATGGGTAGGCAAGAGCATGATCGAGCTGGATCTGCGCCGCAAGTACGGCATCAACATCATTGCCATCAACGAAGCGGACAGCGGAAAGATCAATATTTCCCCTGCTCCCGACCGTAAGTTTCTGGAAGGCGATCTGGTCACGCTGATCGGTTCCAATAAAAACATCAACAAACTGAGCCGATAAACGGGGATTTGGGAAAAAGTTTACAATTTCGACTTGCATTTCGGGGAATCCTCTTGTATAATGAAAAAAGTAATGCTTTAACACAAAGGAGAAAATTATGAACTATATTACTATGTTGGCGGATGCCAATTCTTCCGCCGGTACCAGCGGTTTGCTTTCCATTTTGATTCTGGTGGTTATGCTGGTGGTCATGTACTTTATCATGATCCGTCCCCAGAAGAAGAAGGACAGAGAAGACGCAGCTATGCGCAGCAATCTGATGGTCGGCGATGAGATCACTACCATCGGCGGAATCATCGGCAGAGTCGTCAGCATCAAGGACGAGACCTGCGTCATCGAGACCAGCAAGGCAGGCACCAAGATCCGCATTCTGAAGACCGCCATCCGCAGCGTGGACGTCCCCGTTTCCGCTACCAAGGGCTACGTTGCTCCCGCCGCTCCCGCAGAGGAGAATTCCGCAGAAGAGGATGCTCCTGCCATCGAAGAAAAGACCGAGAAGTCCGAGAAGAAATCCAAGAAAAAGTAATTGTAATTAAAAAACTCCCCTTTGGGGAGTTTTTTTGATGCGTTAAATCTGTTCTACCACGCCCATCATTACAGGCAGACCGGTCAGATCGTCGAGGATGACGTAAACGAAGGGACGGTTCAGGGTGATGTAATAAATAGAAACGTCAAAGGGAGGAATTCCGCCCTCTTCTTCCATATCAACCACAGTGCCGGCGGCGGCGCTGATGCCGTTTTTGTTGAGAGTAATGGAGATGTCCTGCTGAACCTTCCCGATGAAAAGTGTATTCCCGCTGACCGTCTCGCCCATTTTGGAGAAATCAGCGCCATCGCCTGTTGCGGTGGGAATGTAGGACTGCAGCACTTGGGTCAGGTCTATCGACGAATCGTAGGAGAATGCGGGCATCTCGACGCGAACATCCGCTTCGCTTTTGCTATCGAGAAACGCCTGCAGCTTTTCGCCGGTCAGCGAGGCGATGAACTCGCCTGCATCCGTTCCCTCATCGGGCAGGAGAGCGACTAAGGTGTAGCCGTACATGGATTTTTGAAATCCCTTTGCCCCATCCATCGACAAATAGCAGGGCTCGCGGGAAGAGAGCATGGTGGCGGTAACATCCGACTCGGTGCCGTGGAAAACGCCTTCAGACACCTGATTGTCGAGATAAGGAGTCCACCATACGGACTTCAGATAAAGTGTATTAATTAGATACATCACGGTTTGGGGGGAAATCTCATCGATCATCTTCTCGATCAGCCCGTTGGTGTGCTGCTTGATCCAGAGATTCATATCGTCCACTGTGGAATCGTCAAAGGGTGCCGCATAAACCTCTGCCCCGTAATAGTTTGCAT
Source organism: Eubacteriales bacterium (assembly GCA_051867925.1). GTDB lineage: Bacteria > Bacillota > Clostridia > Oscillospirales > CAG-272 > CAKSQF01. The sequence continues at coordinate 15,726 of JBJDZI010000104.1, read as the reverse complement.
TGGTTTGCAGGAATGCAGGATCGGGGATGAAAATACCCTTCTTCACCCAAATGGAATTGGCGACTCGGAAGGTGGATTCCTTGAACTGTCTACTCAGCATTCGATCCACCCAGGTGCGGAGCGTGGCGTTCAGCTCGTCGATGGACAAATCGCCGCAAAGCAGGGCTTCCATCTCGGCGAGGGTTTTTCCGTCAGCACCGTTGGCGGTCATCGCCAGCGCCAGCATGGCGGACAGCGGCGAGAAGCAGATATTGTCCTCGGTTTTGATATCGTCCGCGCCTTGGAAAATCTTCACGGCAAAGTCCATATACGCCTTGCGAAAGGCTTCGTCGGCGGCGCGCTCGGCGATCTCCTCTCGGGTATATCCCATTGCCAGATTATCGGCGAAAATATCCGAAAGATCAGCGGGAATATCAGGCTCGAAGTCCGGAGACATCTCACACGGAAAAGTGATAATGGGCTTCTTGTCCCAAAATGCTTCCTGTTTCGTGAGGGCTGCGCCATCCATGGATGCATCATCTGTATCCGTGGGTCGGACGGCAGGCAAGCAGAGCGGCAGTGCAACGGCAATACACAGTACCAAAGCGGTGACGCCCGACAGGATCATCTTGCGCCGACGTGCGGCATCTGCATCGGCTTTTCTTTGCGCGGCAACGTGTTTTTCCACCAACGCCTTAAATTCTTCTTTGTTTCTCATGGTTCAAACCCTTCCTGTTCAAGATCGGTTCGGAGTGCATTTTTGGCTCTGTAAACTAAATTTTCGATCTGTTTTTTGTTCTTATGTAGAACGCGTCCTGCTTCTTCGTAGGACAGTTCTTCGAAATAGATCAGATGGAGCACCACCCGATAGTCGGCTTTCAGCCGTCCCATGGCACGGTGGAGTTGACGCTCCTGCTCCTTTTTGAGAAACAGGGCTTCGGGATCGTCGTCGTCACTACCGGGCAGAGCGGCGGCTTCCTCCAAAGGGACGATCTTCCATCGGTTTTGGTGGCGCAGATAGTCCAGCGCGCGATTGCGCCCTACGGTAAACAGCCATGTCTTGAGCGATGCCGAAAAATTATACAGTTTCGGCTTGGTGATCAGCAGGGCAAAGCAGTCGGCAGCGATCTCCTCTGCGATGGCAACGCTTTCCACGTATCGGCAGAGAAAGAAGATCAATCCGTCCTTATATAGATCGAGTAGTTCATCCAATGCGGACTCGTCTCCGTTAAGAAAACGGCGGTAGCTACTTTCACCATTATCCATGGTCGGCTCCTTTCTGCGGAGAAACCGTTTGCTGTGCCGGGATCGTCATCACGGCGCGCCCGATTCTCCTCTTCACATATTATACGAATGAAAGTCGAAAAACCCTCAGCCATTTTTCAAGCTTTTTCGAAAATATTATAGCAGAACGGAATTATTCTGTCAAGTGCACCGTTTTGAGTGCCTGCACCATTACACAAAAACTCCCCTTTCGGGGAGTTTCCAGCGTGTCGAAAAAGTCTTTCAGAAAATCGAGAGGAGGGCGAAACCATCTCATACGCCGAAGTTTTCGCCCTCCTCTCGAGCTCTCCACCCACTTCCTTGGCTGACGGCTTTCTAAAATTATAGTTTTTCGACAGTCTGAAAAACTCCCCTTTCGGGGAGTTTCTGCGAGGATTCAGATTTGTTCCACTATGCCCATCAGAATGGGCAGACCCGTTGTATTATCGAGGATTGCATAAACAAAGGGGCGGTCGAGGGTGATATAGTAAACGGGAAGCTCTATGGGCTCTATGGACACAGCTTCATCCATCATATCCACTTTCGTTGCAGCTGCGGCGCTGATGCCGTTCCGGTCCAGCGTGACGGAGGTGTCCTGTTGCACCTTCTCAATGTAGAGCGTAGTACCGTAGACCGTCTCGCCCATTTTGGAAAAATCCGCATCAAGGCTCATTGCGGTGGGAATGAAGGGTCTCAGCACTTGGGTGAGATCCATAGACGTATCGTAGGAAAAAGCGGGGATCTTGGCGTGTACCACGGCGCGCGTACTGCTACCGAGAAATGCCTGCAACGCTTCGCCGGTCAGCGATGCGATGAACTCGCCTGCATCCGTTCCCTCATCGGGCAGGAGGGCGACAAAGGAGTATCCGTACATGGATTTGGTAAATCCATGCGCGCCATCCATCGACAAATAGACCGCCTCGCAGGAAGACAGCATGGTGGCGGTCGTATCTCCACCGTTGCTGTGGAAAGTGCCTTCGGAGATTTGGCAATTCTCATATGCCTCTCCCCATTCTGCCTCCAGATAGAGCGTATTGATCAAAGACATCTTGGTGTTGGGATCGAGCTCCTTCACCATCTTCTCGATCAGCCCGTTGGTGTGCTGCTTGATCCAGAGATTCATATCGTCCACTGTGGAATCGTCAAAGGGTGCCGCATAAACCTCTGCCCCGTAATAGTTTGCATTGGTTTGCAGGAATGCAGGATCGGGCATGAAAATACCCTTCTTCACCCAAATGGAATTGGCGACTTGGAAGACGTTTTTCGAAGACTGGCGCATAAGCAGCTCATCCACTAAGGTGCGGAGCGTAGCGTTCAGCTCGTCGATGGCCAGATCGCCGCAAAGCAGGGCTTCCATCTCGGAAAGGGTTTCGCCATCGGCACCGTTGGCGGTCATCGCCAGCGCCAGCATGGCTGACAACGGGGAGAAGCAGAGATTGTCCTCGGTTTTGATCCCGTCCGCGCCTTGGAACACCTTCACGGCAAAGTCCATGTACGCCTTGCGGAAGGCTTCGTCGGGGGCGCGGTCGGCGGTGTCCTCACGGGTGTATCCCATCGCCAGATTTTCGGCGGAAATTTTCGCACCCGATTTCGGGGGATCATCTTCCGCATCGGAACGGGAGAGGGAAAGCAGTAAACCGATGGGCAGTGCGATGGCAATGCACAGCACCGCGGCGATCACCCCAAGCAGGATGGTCTTTCGCCGACGGTTGGCGGGGACGGTGGCTTTTTCCTGTACGGGGACGTCCCCGCTTGCCTGCATCTTCGATGTTTCGCTAAGTTTCATCATTCAAATCCTTCCTTCTTTTCGATTGATGGGGAGTGCATTTGCTCCAGTGCAGGATCGACCGCGCGGTGACGGCGGTAGCTACCCTCACCGTTTCCCGCAGGCGGTCGCTTACGAAAGAGGGCTTTGCGCCGGGATCGTCATCTCTGCGCCGTCGTTTTTCCTCTTCACCTATTATACGAATGAAAGTCGAAAAACCCTCAGTCTTTTTTGAAAAAATGTGGTTTTTTGAAAAACGAAAAAACGTAGTTTTTTAATGAACGCCGCCTGAATCCAAAAAGAGAGTGGCAAGTATTTGCCACCCTCAAAAGAAGTTCATGGTGTAGCCCCGATAGAATCATTCCATAGCCCGTTTCGTTCTGCTGCCAATAGAGCTATGCGATGACCCCGCAGAGTTAAGAGTCAAAAGAGAACTCGTCGGGCAGCCAAATACCGGAAGGAGCAACGATGGGCTTGGTACCGTTGGGCCAAGTACCCAGAGGAACCCAGTATTCGTCCTCGCCGTCGGGACCCACGTGAGCCGCGCCGCCGATGATCAGGTCGCCGATGGTCTTCCAGGCAACGCCAACGTCGACGGTATTGTACATCACGTCGCTGTCACTCAGATAGTCGATGGGGATGAACATTTCAGTGATGCTGTGGTACAGGGTAGGACCGTCGGTCAGCTCTTCGGTGACCATGACGCCGGTCACGTCATCGCCGCTGGTGGCGCAAGCCTGGTCGATGCCGCGGGCGTAAATGTACTTCTGTGCATTACCTGCACCGATAAAAATCTCGAAGTTGGTGTTGGTCCACCAGTCGCCGGCACCGTTGCCGATGTAAACGTCGTGGTAAGCGTCGCAGGCAAGGAACAGACCCAGATCGGTCATAGCACCGTAGAAGGTGACCTTCTTGTGGGTATAATCCTTCTCGTCGGATGCCTTTTCACCGACAACCTCCAGCGTGTGCAGACCTGCATACTCGGACAGATCGCCGTCCAGGGCGAACTTGGAGCCGTCCAGCAGTTCGGGTGCCTTGAACTCTTCGTCGGTATCGGGCTCGATGATGGGGGGAGCCAGAGTAGTGGAAGGCTTGACGGTGGTCGTCGCTGCGGTGGTGCTGTTACCGGCAGTAGTGGTGGCAGCTTCATCTGCGCAGGATGCCAGACACATGGATGCCGCTGCTAAAATAGCCAGCAATAAAGAAAGTTTTTTCATGATAAATCCTCCTAATTTATAACGTAGGTTCGCAATAGTAAGCCGGACGGCAGACGAGCGAATCGGACGATTCGGCAGCAGATTTGTCACCGTCTCGACTAAATGCCGATTAAGTTTTCCTCTTATGTTTTTTGCCGATGAGGAATCCGGCAACCGCTCCGATGACGGCAAGTGTGGCTCCCGCCGTGATCAGCACGGGGAGCAGTGCGGTGGTGGGTGTGTCGTTATTCCCTTGGGGGGCGGCAGGATCGGGAGTGACGGGAGCGGGCGTGGGAGTGGTCTCGGCAGGCTCCGTCACAACGGGCGGATCGGTGCCCTCGGCGGCTGCCTTCAGCGCGGCGATCTCCGCTTCGGTGGCTCCCAGATCCAGCGACAGGAAGCGGGGACGGTAGTCTGCCGTGTTCCGCGCGTGATCGTCGCCGTTGACATTTACATTGTAGGAGATCAGCAGAGTGCCTGCGGGGGAGATGTGGGGATGTGCCTTGGCGTTGTAGGTGTAGAGCGTACCTTTTCCTCCTGCGGCAGGCTGTCCTGTTTCAGGAACGGTATAGCATTGCACAGGCGTATCAAAAGGACCTTCGGGAGAGTCCCCGATGGCGTACATGATGCGGTCGGACTGCACGTCCTGAGTGTACACCGCGATGTATTTGCCTTTGTAGGGACCAACCGGAATGGGCGTTACACTGACCTCGCAGGAAACGCGCTCCAAAATCAGCGCAGATGCTTCAATGTCCTCCACCCAATCGGAGCCGTCCCAATAGCGGAGCTTGTCAAAATCGGGAAAATCGTCTTCGTGGATGCGGGAAACGATCAGATCCTTTTGGCTGAAGGCGGCGAAATTGTCGCGGTAGCCGTAGATGTAGATGTAACCGTCGGGATCGGGGGCACCTGCGCTTTCGGTGTTGCAGAGAACGCCCATTCCAAAGGCATAGTCGAAATTGTCCAGTTTTTTCAGCAGAGCCTTCACATTGCGGGTGCGCTTGTATTGTCCAAAGCGCGGGGTTCCGTCCTCGGCGAGAGGAATCTTGATCAGATCAATCTGGGAGGGTTTCCAGTTCTGCTGAGAAAAGGCGATGGCGTAGAGCGCGCCGTCCTGCACGAAGCAGTCGAATAGCCATTGACCCTGACTGAACAGGTTCAGATCACCGGAAAGAGCGAGGCACGCTTTTGCGCCGTAGTAAAATTCTATGTTGGAAGCGTCGGGAGCGTTCCCCTCCAGAACGGCGGCGGTGTGATTGGCCATGCCGTTGTAGCGGGAAATCCTGCCCGAGCTGTCTGCCGTACCTAAAATGGTGTCGCTGAAGAAGAATATCGTTTTGGTGGAGTCGCCGGCAGAGGAGAGTCGATCGTTTCCGTTTAGCGCAACCGAATAAATGCCGTCTGCGGCAAGCCAGCCGTCTTTGGTGCCTGCGCGGTCAAAAAGCGCCGTCCAATCGTCGGCAGGGGTGCAGGACAGCACGGGCGCGGATGGGGTTGCACTCACCGAAAGGGAGAAGCAAGGGAGAGTCAGAGCGGGAATCAGAATTCCCGACAGGAGTTTGCAGGTCAGTTTCATCGCAGTTCCTTTCGCGCGTGATAGCGGTCAGCTACGGGGACGTCGGGTGGTGGTGGGAGCGGTGGTGACCTTGGGGATGGCGGGTGCTTCGCCGTCGATCAGCAGAAACTCGCTGTCCATCCACTCGATTCGCTGATTCAGCCAGCTCTTGAAGAATGCCACCGAGCCTTCAAAGGAATCGTTGCGCAGTTCGCTGACGGGATACAGCGCGTGGTTTAACTGTTCCGATATTGCGATCCGCTCTGCAGTCTGGTCGATGGAAGCACAGAACGCGTCGATCAGACCGTTGTTCTTCAGTTCGGTCCAGCGCTCGCAAACCAAACGGACGAATTCTTCGCACTGGAACAGTTGTGTGAACCAAGGCGCGTTTTTAACACGATAGCCGTTGACTTCGGGATCCTGTATGCCGTAGCAGGTATCAAAGTCCCAAACGGGACCCATATACACACGCCCGGTCTCGTCAATAAAGCAGTAACAGCTGGTGACAAACTGAGAATCGTAATTGCGGGTCAGCTCGTTGAGCAGATACCAGTTGACGAAGGAATCTACGTCTATGTATTTTTCGATCTCCGCAAGCGTTCGGTCGACGGTAAATGCCTTTTCCAGTTTGTCAAAGAAGGGTTGCAATTTGGCAAGAGCGGTTTCCTTATCGCGACTGTCCATTTCGTCGATGTCCTTGCCGTGGTAGGACTTCAGACACAGATGTACCGAATTGCTGGGATTGTAGCGATCTTCGTAGAGTACGATGCAGGTATCGCAGGAGTGGCGGTAGACCATCTCGATCTCGAAGAGAACGCCGATGTCCTCATCCACGGCGATGCGCTCCTCGTGGATCTGAATTTTTTCGGTCAGCACCCATGTGCCCATGTACGAGCCGTTGACCACCACGTCTACGTATTCGTTTTCACAGGTGTAGCGAAGCCCCATCGCCGCCGCCATTTTTTGAGTCAGATAGTTGTGCATCATGGATTTGTCGCTGGATACAGTGATCAGCGTCCATTTTTTGGCGGCACCCATGCCCAGAAAATCGGCTTTTTCGCCCAGCTTCAGCGCATAGGGCTTTTGGGCGAAAGACCAGGAGTAATTGCCGCGCCCTTTGATCTGCATGGGAAGCTCGTAATAACTGTCTTCCACATACCGATCCACAAAAGTGTAGGTGGCATCGGTATAGACATCGTGCTGAACGGAAGCAAGATTGTTGCGACCGGGAAAGTCAATGTAAAGCGTAGCCAGATTGGTCAGGCGGGGATATTTTTGCACGGTGGCACCGTCAACGGTGGTGTAGTTGCCGGTGATATATTCGCCGTCCGCCTCCAGCGTGCCTTCGGTATAATGACCGTCCTCCCGAACGGTGGGCGCAAACAGCGTGGCAAGGTCGGAGGGAAGGGTAGTTTCGGGGGTGTTGGACGACGTGGTCTGACTCGGATCACCGGGGGCGACCGAGGTGGAACCTACGGGCGTTTGATTACTGCATCCGACAAAGCAGGTCAGCGTCGCCAGCAGGATAGTTACGAATCGTTTCACAAATAATTCTCCTCGAGAAGGATCTTTTTTGTTTATTATAGCACGAATGGCAGTGCCTTTTGTGAATAAACTGTGAATATTTATCGTCGAATTGACAAAGCATGAAAAAACGCCGATGGGAGAATCGGCGGGGAGAGCGCGTCACAGGCTGGGGAAATGAAAAAGCACTTGCCTTAGCAAGTGCTTTTGGTGCTCCTGTGGAGACTCGAACTCCAGACCCTTTGATTAAAAGTCAAATGCTCTACCAACTGAGCTACAGGGGCGTTCTTAGGACGCTCCCCTATCATAACACAAAGAATCGCATTTGTCAAGGGCTTTTTTGAAAAAATTCGTTTTTTTCTTCACAATCAGCAAACGAACTGTCCGACAGCAGGATCTTGCCCGCCGAACTCTTCAGCCGCAGGGCTGTGGGTGCGGGGGTTGACAGCAGGCGAAGTGCCAGCGGATCCTCGATCTCCCGCCGGATCAGCGTCCGCAGTGAGCGGGCACCGCCCTCTGGGGAGCGGAGCGCACGGTCGGCAAGCACCTCGAGAACGGTATCCTCCCACGAAAGCGCGATCCGCTGGCAGAGCCGATCTGCCAGCGCGCCGATTTGCAGGCGGGCGATCTCCACAAGATCCGACCGCTCCAGCGCGCGGAAGGGGATTACCTCGTCGATGCGGGAGAGCAGTTCGGGCGGGAAGGTCTTGCGGAGCGAATCGGAGACGGCAGTCCCCGTAGACTTATCGCTGAGAAAGCCCGCCGGTGCCGCGCCCGCCCGATGGGTGGCGCCGATGTTGGAGGTGATCAGCACATAGGCGTTGGAAAAATCCGCCCGTCTGCCCGATGAGTCGGTGAGACAGCCTTCCTCCAGAATCTGCAACAAAAGCGCGGTCAGATCGGGGTGCGCCTTCTCAATCTCGTCAAAGACCACCACTGCGTAAGGGGTGCGGCGGATCTTCTCGGTCAGCAGACCGCCCTCGTCGTAGCCGACATATCCGGGCGGAGCACCGATCAGCCGCGCGATGCTGTGGGCCGCGCGGTACTCCGACAGATCCAGACGGATCAGCGCAGAGGGACTGCCGAAGAGCACTTCCGCCATTGCACGCGCCAGTTCTGTCTTGCCCACTCCCGAGGGACCGGCAAAGAGAAAACTGCCTGCCGGTCTGCCGCCCGGGAGCAACCCCGCAGAACGTCTGCGGATCGCCGCCGCCAGCACGCGGATGGCACTCTCCTGCCCCACCACCCGACGGGACAATCGCTCCTCCAGCGTGCGCAGGTCATCGCCGGATTCGGGAGAGGGAATGGGGATGCCGGTCTGCTCGGTGAGGAGTGCGGCGATCTCCGCTCTGCCGATCCGGGGGCGCAGATCGCTTTGCTCTTTCTCCCAGCGGGTGCGGGCGCTGGTGAAAGCATCCCGCGCTGCCACTTCCCGATCCCGCAGTTTGCCCGCTTCGCCGAAATCCTGCCTGCGGATGGCGTTTTCCTTGGCATCGGTCAGAGAGGCGGCGGAGCGTTCCAACTCCCGTAGTCCCGGGGGCGGGGTGGAACGGCGAACCCGCACGCAGGCGGCTGCTTCGTCGATCAGATCCAGAGCCTTGTCGGGAAGTCGCCGGTCGGGGAGATATCGTACCGACAGCGTCACTGCCGCCTCCAGCGCCTCGTCGGGGATGACCACCCGGTGATGCGCCTCGTAAGACTCCCGCACACCCTGCAGAATGGTCAGCGTCTCGGCAGGCGTAGGCTCTTTCACCATAATGGGCTGGAATCTGCGCTCCAGCGCGCCGTCTTTTTCGATCTTACGATACTCGGACAGGGTAGTTGCGCCGATCAGGCGGATCGCTCCTCTTGCCAGCGCAGGCTTCAGAATATTGGCGGCATCCACCGCTCCTTCCGCGCCGCCCGCGCCCATCAGCGTGTGGATCTCGTCAATAAACAGGATCACCGACGAATCGGCGGAGGCTTCCTCCACTACTTGCCGCATCCGTTCCTCAAACTCGCCCCGATATTTGGCACCCGCCACCAGCGAGGACAACTCCAGCGAATAGATCTGCTTGCCCCGAAGCAGATCGGGAACGGTGCCGTCTGCGATGCGGGCGGCAAGCCCTTCCACGATGGCGGTTTTGCCCACGCCCGGCTCACCGATCAGACAGGGATTGTTCTTGGTCTTGCGGGAGAGGATGCGGATCAGATGGAGGATCTCCGCCTCTCTGCCGATGATGGGATCCCGATGATCGACGGCGGTGAGATTTTTACCGTACTTCTCCAGCACCCCGCCGGTCTTGGCGTTCCCCTTGGAAGAGGGAGGCGGCTGACCGGGGGTGTGATGCAAATAGGCAATCAGCTCGGTCTTGAGACTGCTGACCGAAACGCTTTGGGCAGAAATCAGCCCTGCGCCCACCGATTGGGGCTCGGATACCAGCGAGAAGAGCAGATGCTCCGTTCCCACCAACAGACAGCCGGCTCGCCGCGCCTCGGCGGCGGCTTCCTCCAAAATAGAGCGCAGACGCGGCGTCAGATCCGAGCCTGACAGTGTTGTGGGCGATCCGACTCCTGCAAGCCCGATGAGCAGTCCTCTGGTGGCGGAAAGCGTCACGCCCCGTCTGGAGAGAAAGTCGGCGGCGGCAGACCCCTTTTCGGCAATCAGCCCCAAAAGCAAATGCTCGGAGCCGACGTAGGTGTGCCCCAGCTGTTCGGCAAAGGAAAGCGCGCGATCCAGCGCAGAAGATGCGGAGGGTGAAAAGTGATTCATGAATAGCTCCATAGGATGAAATCGGAAGTGACGTTCCACGGGAGTGGTGTCCCACGGGAGTATCGCCCCGATGGGAGTATTTTATGCGGTCATTGATCGCCGACCTGGGGCAGGTATTTGTTGTAGGCATCGGCAAGTGCCTCCCAGGTTACGCGATCAATCACACCGCTTTGGGGCAGTTTGTTGATCCGCTGAAAACGCAGGAGCGCGTCGCGGGTAGCGGGATCCAGCACGCCGGTCAGTGGCAGAGTGAAGTCGTAGGGTAGGCTCTCCCGCAAAATCAGCTGAACGATATAGACCAGATCGGTGCGTTCGCCCGGCAGGGTGGTGTCACCCGCCAGCGGGCGGTTCCATGGATAGATGGGCGCGGCGAGTGCACGCTCCCATCGCGCCGTGGCGGAGGTAGCGTGCAGAGCTTCCCAAGTGATCAGATCCACCCGCCCCGTGATGGGCAGTCCTGCAATTTTCTGAAAACGCCGCACCGCTTCGCGGGTCTGCTCTCCGTAGATGCCGTCTGCGGTGATGGAGGGGAGATCCCACCCCGCGTTTGCCAGTTCCCGCAGATTGCGCTGAATTTCAATGATGGATAGCCGCTGATCTCTCGTATCCATTAGCCTACCTCCGATCCGGGATATTGTCCCTCACTGCGTTGAAAGCTCTGCTCGATGTCCTGCCAGGTGTCGGCGATCGCCTGCCAAGTGGTGGCGTAGGTGATCCCCGAAGGCGTGATGCCCACCATCCGTTGGAACGCCTCCACCGATGCAACGGTGGCAGGACCGTAGTAGCCGCTGACCTCCACCGAAGGCACTTCAGGATAGACCGAGGAGATGACGTTCAGATATTGCTGGATTAAAACCACCTCTTCCCCCGACGTGCCGGGGCGCAGGGGAATACCGGGAAAGGGCGGGGCGATGTTCTCGAAAAAGGAGTCGGGAAGCGATGCCAGCAGTCCCACGTACACGTCGTAGAGCATTTCCCAGGTCGCCAGATCCACGATCCCGGTCACGGGCAGACCGTAGGCGGTCTGGAACGCACGCACCGCCGTTTCGGTGCGCTCGTCGTAGATGCCGTTGATGGGAGGAGAGTCGATCTGCTGGTTGAAGTAGCCCACCAAAGCCAAATAATATTGCACCGTCCGCACGTAGTCGGGGGGAGAACCGGGACCGATGTTCTCGCCGAATTGCCGCTCCACCTCCTCTGCAGTGATCCCTTCCGAGGTCAGCTCGTTCAGCCGCTTGATGCCGTTGTAGAGGAAGAGGATGCGATACCAAGTCGCCCGCCCTACGATGCCGTCCACCGTCAGCCCGAAGATAGATTGGAAGGTGCGCACCGCATCCTCGGTTTCTTTGCCGAAGATGCCGTCCACGGGGTAGATTTTGGGAATGGCGGGATAGTTGGTGGAAATGCGATTGAGCCGCACCTGCAGATCCCGCACCTCGTTGCCCGACGATCCGAGCGCCAGGGGGACGGCGGGCAGGGAAGGCTCGATGTTCTCCACCGGGACGTTTTGTACAATTTCGATGTCCTCCCCATAAAATTGGGTGAGAATGTCATAGGGATCAAATCCCTCCTCCGCCAGCGGCACCGTCCCCCATTGGGACAGCCCGTCGCAGGTAGAGGTGGTGCCGTTGCAATAGGCGGCAAACAGCGGCTCCACGCTCCCGCGGCGGCGGATATAACTGTTGAAGATCTCATCCACGATCTGGGAAACATTCTCGAAAATATCTCTTCCGTTGACGAAGGACTGATCAATGGCGGTGGAATTGGTAATGTCGAAGTCATATCCTTGAGCGCGGTAATATTCGGTGTAGATGCGGTTCATGGCAAAGGAGATCTGCGCGTAGATGTTTGCGCGAAGCGCCGCATCGGGCCAAGTGGGGTAGACCTCGCTGGAGGCTACGTTTTTGATGTAGTCCGGAAAAGAGACCGTAATGTTCTGCGCGTTGCTCTGCGGGGCGCCCAAATGAACGGTAATGGTTTCGGGGATCACGGGATAGGGGATGTTGTTCACAGGTCGTAGCCCTCGCTTTCGTTGAAAAACTGAGTTCCTTCGTTGGTATCTCCCGCAAAAAATTCGGGGAGCGGAAGCAGATTCACCGGTTGAACGGTAAGCACGTCGGGGAAAATGGGGACTTGAATGAACTGCCCGCCGTAGAAGCCGTCCTTGTCAACCTCAATGAAGACGGTGGAGTAGGGAAGTCCCACATAGCCCGGAGAGAGGGAAGCGGATTTGGGCGGCGTGGGAATGGAGAGGGTTTCGGTATTTCCCGACACATCGGACGTGGACACACCGATGATTTCACCGTCCTTCGTAACGGTCACCAGCGCGCCCTCTACGGGGAGTGCGCCGTTGGCGGTGCGGACGGTAACGGTCAGACGTCCCGTGGAACTGCTTGGTTGCGGCATAAGTTCACCTCAAAACCGATCCGATATGCTCGGATCGGGGATTAGTACAGTATATGCCGCATAGCTCGACCGGTTCGCAGGCATTTTTGCGCAAAATTCGGCTTTTTCTCTTGCAAATTGTCGGCAAATGTGGTAGAATATAGGTAGCATATCGCAAAATTCATTGGACGGAGGAACTGATACAACGTATGCGCACCGTCGGCAGCGCTTTGACAATCGCGGACATCGTTCTGCTGATAGTTGGATTGTTTCTCAGCACAACCGTTTCCGAGCCCGCTGTGGGCATCATCGGTGGCGCAGATTCCCCCATCTATTTGGCGGTCTTACGCATTGCTGCGGGAGGACTGTTCCTTACGACGGAGATCGCAGGCGTGGGAATGACGGTAACATCCCTCATTCTGCTGTTGATTGGAAGAAAGAAAAAATTAAGGAGAGTATCCGCACCCCGATCATCCCCGACCGATAAGTATCCCCCAACCATCGAGCAAAGGAAAGGGGAAGAGAGGAGCAACAGCCGCTATGCGGCGGCTGCAGAGAGGAGGGGAAAAACTTCGGCGTCTGAGATGGTTTTTCCCTCCTCTCGGAAAACGAAGGATCAGAACTGATTAACACTCTGTTGAAAGCAACCCCTCTCGCAACCAAAAAGCCGCCTTTCGACGCAAAAAGCCGCCTTTCGGCGGCTTTGGGGAAAGCAGAATCTGAATTACAGCTCTGCGAAGTACTTGATGGTGCGAACCATCTGAGAGGTGTAGGAGTTCTCGTTGTCGTACCAAGAAACAACCTGAACCTGATAGGTGTCGTCGTCGATCTTTGCAACCATGGTCTGGGTAGCATCGAACAGAGAGCCGTAACGCATACCGATAACGTCAGAAGAAACGATCTCGTCGGTGTTGTAACCGAAAGACTCGGTAGCGGCAGCCTTCATTGCAGCATTGATGCTTTCCTTGGTCACATCGGTGCCCTTGACAACTGCAACCAGAATGGTGGTGGAACCGGTGCAGGTGGGAACACGCTGTGCGGAGCCGATCAGCTTGCCGTTCAGCTCGGGAATAACCAGACCGATTGCCTTAGCAGCGCCGGTGGAGTTGGGAACGATGTTCTGCGCGCCTGCGCGAGCACGACGGAGGTCACCCTTTCTGTGGGGGCCGTCCAGAATCATCTGGTCGCCGGTGTAAGCGTGAACGGTGGTCATGATGCCACTCTGGATGGGGTATGCATCGTTCAGAGCCTTCGCCATGGGAGCCAGGCAGTTGGTGGTGCAAGAAGCTGCGGAGATGATCTGGTCATCAGCAGTCAGAGTCTGGTTGTTTACGTTGTAAACGATGGTCTTCAGATCGTTGCCGGCGGGAGCGGAGATAACAACCTTCTTTGCGCCTGCGTCGATGTGAGCCTGGGACTTAGCCTTAGAGGTGTAGAAACCAGTGCACTCCAGAACTACGTCAACGCCCAACTCGCCCCAAGGACAGTCAGCAGCGTTCTTCTCAGCGTAGATTTTCAGAGTCTTACCGTCAACAGTGATGGTACCTGCTTCGTCATCAGCCTCTACGGTGTGACCCATAGCCAGGTAGTTACCCTGAGCAGTATCGTACTTCAGAAGGTGAGCGAGCATCTTGGGGCTGGTCAGGTCGTTGATAGCGACTACTTCGTAGCCTTCAGCGCCGAACATCTGACGGAAAGCCAGACGGCCGATACGACCGAAACCGTTAATTGCAACTTTAACAGACATTTTTGGTATCCTCCAAAATAATAATATTTTTTAGCAACTATATTTTAACCGATTTCCGACCAATATGCAAGTCCTTTTTGTAAACATTTTCAAATTTGTTGACTCGTTACAAAAAATCGTCCCCTATTTAGGGAATTTTATCTAATTTTAATTGCAAATCGCGCTTTTGCGCCCGTCAAAGGAGCAGAACAGCGTGACAAAGGAGGCTTTCTCGTGACCCCGATCTTTACTTTTCCCGCGCTGGAACAAATGCAGACTCCCCTGTTTATCTGCAACGCCCGCGGCATCGTGATCTTCAAAAACGCGGCGGCGGTTCGCCGTATCCGACTGCCCCGCCGAAATACTTCGGTGCGCTCTCATCTGCGGCAGGCGGAGGAGGGGGAGCTTGACCGCATTGCCCAGCGGAGAAGACCCAGCATCCTCACCCTGCATTCCGGTGACCGCCCCGTCCGCGCGCTGGTTGTCCCCTATGTCAAGGATGAGAAATGCGGTCCCTCGCTGGCTTCTGCCGATGCCAAAGTGGGCGAGGTTTGCAGTCTCTGGATTTTCCCCGCGACTTTGCAGGTTTTTTCCACCAGTGTGACCGTCCAGTATATCGAGGGCGTTCTGGATGAATTGTCCGACGAGATCTGTGGGTTGGTGAAGCAGGCGGATCGGATATCGGGGATGCTTCCCGGAAAAGAGAAGGATGTCATCGGGCAGAAGATGGACCGTCGGGTGCAACGCATCCTTGCCACACTGGAAACGCTCCCGCAGGGGCGCTGGTTCGATCTGCGTCGTGGGTTGGAGATCCTGCTTCCCATTCTGCGCCGACAATTGGAGATTGTGGGCGTTGAGGTGAATTACAGCGAAGAAGATGATCTGTTCGCGCCCGGGCAGGCGGTGGATCTGCCCCGGATGTCGCTGATGCTCCTGCACCTGCTTTCCTACTGTGTACCGCTGGCGGATGATCGTGCCGTGTCGCTTTGCCTGTGCAGGGCAGGGGAGCGAATCTGTCTGCGCGCGTCTTTCAAGCTGAACTGGCCGCCCTACACGGTCACCGATTCCGATGATCTGCGGAAGCTCTGCCTTCTGCTTCCCACGGGGCAGTTGGAGCTTCTGATTCTGGATTCCTTGTGCAAGGGATTTGGTACGCCAATTCGTTATACATTGACCGACGAGGCGGAGAACAATCTGACTCTGACTCTGCCACTTCCTTTGACCGAGCGCGGAGCGGTGCGTATGCCCACGCTCAATTCCACCGAACTGCTCTTCCTCAGTCGCGACCTGGAGGTACTGTTCGGAGCGGTTTGGGAGGAGAAATTCACCCCTTACTCCGAACTTGTGCAGTAATTGAGGAACACAAAAAGAACCTTTTTGAATTTCGGCGAAAGGCTCGGTAGTTCTAACCAAACATAAAAACTCGCTCGGCAAATATTTGCCGGGCTTCATAAAAGTTCTTGGAGGTTTGGAATCTTCTTTTAAGTAGGTTCCAAGAAAAAATTCGGGCGGCAAGGATTTGCCGCCCTCAGTTTGTCGAAAAAGTCTTTCAGAAAATCGAGAGGAGGGCGAAACCATCTC
>JBJDZI010000103.1:0-7599 GCA_051867925.1 Eubacteriales bacterium | reverse complement strand
GGCGTTTGAGATGGTTTTCCCCTTCCCTCGGTATGGTATGGGGCTTTTTCGACAGTCTGAAACGCCCGAATCGGGCGTTTTTCGGCACATCGGGGACAAAAAACGACTGCCCTCTTACGAGAGCAGTCGTGGGGATAAACGCCATAGAACCGATTGCCGAGGGTTACCGATCTTTCTTCTTGATCAGCAGGATCACGGCAACCGCTACGGCTATCGCCGCAAGTATGCCACCCAGCGCGATCCACAAAGCAGTCGTACTGCCTCCGTTGCTTTCCGTGCTTTGGGGCAGGTCAACGGACGTGGTGGGGGTTGGCGTATGCATCGACGGGTCCGTGGTGGTGGCGGGCGTGTTCACCGGCACTTTTTCGGTGGTCGTCGGGGCGGCGGTGGTGGCGGGTTTTGTCGTAGTAGCCGGCGGATCTGTGTCCACGGTGGGTTTGGTCGTGGTGGGTGGATCGGTCTGCACAGGCTCGGTTACGGTGGTTGTGGTGGGACTCGTGGTAGTGGTAGGTTGGGGCGTAGTCGTAGGCTTCGCGGTAGTAGTGGTAGGCTTGGTTTCGGGAGGCGTGACCACGGGATCGTCCGGCTGAGCGGCTCCCTCTTTGATGATCAGTTCCGCTACGGTATCGGTGCGCTTCCAATCAATCCAGTAATAGCCCGACTGACTGGCGGTGATGGTCTCACCCGACTTGTACAAGGTGGTTCCGCCGTCCGTCCAGCCCATCGCTTCAAATCCGTCCGCGTGGACGTCTATCTCGGGAAACGTGACCTTCTCGCCCTGACTTGCAACGATATAATCGTCCCCTACCCGCAGGACACATTGCCCTTCAGCGGGGATTTTTTCTGCCATCCGCACCGTCAGATAGGAGGCGCGGTAATAGTTGTTTTCGTGGTTGATACCCACCATATAGATCACGTTCACCGCACCAGGCTCGGTATTCAGCATCCCGCGGGGGATGGTTACGGTGGCGGGAGAGGTCATGGACAGCGCGGTCTTTTGCAGTAGTTTCCCGTTGACGTAGATCAGCGCATAGCGGTGGGTGGTATGGAGCGTGCTGATAGTGAGCTTCAGGCTGTCATTCTTGGAAAGATCGTACAGCAGATCCGACTTGGCGCCCGACACGGTCAGCCCGTCGGGCGATAGCCCGCCTCCATCGGCATAGGTCAGGGACATGGTGATCTTTTCGCTGGACTGTAACCCCTTGCCCTCCATATTGGGATCGCGCATGGACCATTGGGTATCCAGCCACGCGATTCGTCTGTTGAGCCAGTTGACGAAGATCTGATATTCGGAGGCGAAACTCTTGCAGGAACCGCCGATGTACCAGTTTTTAGGTGCACCGAAATGAGCGAAGTTGGCGTTTGCCTCAGCGACAATGTAGTTGTTCCAGATGGGGAGCGATTCCATGTAAACGTCCAGCAGAGGTTTGATCTCCTGCCAGCGTTCCTCTACCTGCGTGACGAAATAGGGATCTCCGCACAGTTCCTTCCACCACTCTGCTCTGCCGTCCATATAGAACCAGCGTTCGGGGTTCATCCAGTCTTCGTAGAGGGTGACTTGGTTGCCCGAACTGCCGTCAAAGTCCCAGCAGGGGCCGAAATAGATGGTTCCGTCTTCGATGTACAGGAAGATACTCAGCCAGCCGAATTCGATATTTTTGAACAGATGGAAGAGGAGGAAATAGTCCACCAGCGACTGCATATCCACGAACTCGCTGTAATGAACGCCTTTGCTGGTACAGAAGGTGTCGGAATAGAAGGCTTCCTCCATATCTCTGATGAGCGATTTGACATAGTTGAACATCGTGGGGTTGGTGTTCAGCGCCGTGGGAGAGTCCAGCTGGATCTTGACTCCTTTGCCCGTGGTAAATTTGGAGGTGTCGCCGTCCTGGCGCATATCATACTCCAGTAGATACCCCGACGTGATATCAATATCGGATATGTCAATGTAATCGGAGATCTTGTAATTGCGGAAGGTGCCCGAGGTAACCCAAGAAAGGTTGCTTTCCATTTGTTTTTTCAGCTCGTCGGTCTGAGCGGCGGTGAAATTTTCCTTCAGCGCGATAGTCTTTGCCACCGTCTCCGCGTAGTCTTCCCAGTCGGTGATGTCCACGCGGTCGCCCTCGATGCGAATGCTCTCGCAGAGGGTGTAGAGACCTTGATACTCGCCGTTGAGATAGACCACTACCCAACGGGATTGGGTATAGGTAAGCCCCATTGCGCCCGACAGATCGTAGACCATCTTGTTACGCATATTGGTCACGTCGTAGTAGTTTGCGATCAGCACCCAATGCTTGCTCTTACCCATGCCCAGCATATTGACCTTGGTATCCAGCTTGATCTTATAGGAGAATTTTCCGGAGTCGCCCAGACGGTTGTCGCTGGTTTCATAGGTCGAGTTGCCACGGCAACGGATCTGGATGTCGGCGCCCGCCTTGGTGGTGTAAACGTTGCTGTAATCGGCGTAGCGATCTGTCAGCTCTATGGACATCGTTGCGCCTTCGTATTCTTTTTTCGTGATCGCCTCTTTGCTGTCGGTGTAGATGTTCACCCGCGGCAGACCTTCCTTGCCGGAGGATGTCTCCGACACGGTGCTTGCCGCAGATTCAAACGCCGAACTGAATCCGCCCCCCAGCGGCATCAGAAAGGCGATCACCACCGCAAAAGCGATGAGTTTGGTCAGATGCTTTTTCATTGAATGCCTCCATAGTTGGAAATCTCAAGGATTGCCAGCGTCAGATTCTGATTGCCGGGATAACCTTCGGCAGGAATCGTGTTGACGTAGTAGACCTTCTTGCCGTCGGCAGATGCAAAAAATCCGGGACTATAAGCGTAGCGGGATTCAACGGTAGTCTTGTAATAAAGCGGATTTTGAATGGCAGTCCAATTTTTTCCGTAGTCGAAGCTGACCAGCAGATCAGCCGCTGTTTCATCCGGCTCGTTGTAGTTGAACATTGCCGCAACGATCAGCGTGCCGCACTCGCCGCCCGCGGGAGTCCAAATGCAATAGGGGGCGGAGCCGAATCCCTCTCCCCGCTTGGTAACAACGGGATCGCCTATGTCGGAGGGATTCCAATCGGTCAGATCGTCGGTGATCTTGAAATGGATGGCGTTATTTGCCATTCCCACGATCTCATAGGTGGCGAGATAGCGACCGTCGCCCATTCGAGTGACGGTGATCATGCCGGGACGCAGATTCGCGTTGTCTGCGGCGACCACGTCCTGTGTCGCGCTCCAGTTGACGCCGTCGGTGGAGTAGCGGCAGACCAACTTCTGGCTATGGATTTCCGCTTCCTTTTCATCGGAATAGAAGCACCAGAGCTTGCCGTCGTCGTCGCAAAGCAGGAATGGCTCCCACAATCCCTTGGACAGTCCGCCCGTGGTGGAAAAGCCGTCTGCGGAATCCACGGTGGAGTACAATTTCCAAGTGGCACCTAAATCGGTACTTTTGTATATGACCATATTGGTCTTGGTAGTATCAAAGTTGCGGACACATCCTGCCAGCAGCAGGGTTCCCTCTTCCAGATCGCCCACTTTGCAAGGCAATTCGAACAACATCGGTTGCCAGTTCGCGACCATATTCTTCATTTGCGCGGTGACTTCTCCTACCTGCTCCCAAGTTTTTCCGAAATCGGTACTGCGATGGATCAGGTATTTATCCACATCCAGCGACTCGCAGGTGGCAAGCAAAACGCCGTTGTATGCGCCGTTATGGGCAAGCTCGATGATCCGACCGTAGGAGAGGTACGGTTTGGTATATTCCTTGGTAGGACCGTAAATAGTCGTGATCAGATCGGTCTTCATCTGCACACCGTTTGTGAACATCTCCACGGCTACGCCGTACTGGTCGGCATAACTGTAATCGGCAGGGACGGTCAGTTTCATCTCACGGATCTCTTTCACCACGTCGTAGATAAAGCATTGCACCGCGGTCTCCAGCGCGTCATCGTCAGTGGCAACGATCACGAATTTGTCGCCCGCCAGTTCAATCCGATAGGCGTGGGCGGCATCCGTGGGCAGTTTGACTTTCGCCATTGTACTTTCGGGGCGATTGGTGTCTCCTACCAAAATCTCCTTGGCGGAAGGCTCAGCGGAATCGGTCTCGTACGCGATCTCCACCAGTGTTTGAGAACGCAGTTGGGTCTTGACCCGTTGCGCGTATTTGGCGGCGTCACTACTTGCAGATGCGCCGTAGATGACTTTGCAATCGCTAAAATCGTATTCAACCGTAGCGGGAGTGGACTGATCCCCATCCGCGGCGGTAGTCGTTTCAGTCGGCTTGTCGCTTGTGCAGGAGATTGCCGCAAGCAGCGTTGCGCCGATCAGCAGACCGGTAAAAATGCGTTTGATCATCACAAAAATTCCTTTCCCTGTCCGATCACAGCCGGCTCACTTCGATGATCGCAAGCTCGATCTTGGCTTTTGGGGGGACTTCCTCCGAATTGATATCGTTGACGTAATAGAGCGTTTTTCCGTCTTCGGCGGCAAACAGACCGGGGCTGTATGCGTAGCGGAACGGACCGTTTTGCGTATAGGGGAGCGGATTGTCCACCGCCACCCAGCTTTTGCCGTAATCGTGGCTGATGAGCCAATCGGTTCCGGTTTTCGACTCGCCCGTTCCCGAAGGGTTCTTGCCTGTCACGATCAGCGTACCGCACGCGCCGCCGGACGGCAACCAACAGCAGTAGGGCGTGGAGCCGATCCCCTTCCCTTCGGGCGTTTCCACTCGTGTGCCGAGATCGGCAGGATCGCCCCAATCGGTGAGATCGGAGGTAGTCTTGCAGTAGATGGGATTATTTCGGATCCCTACCATTTCGTAGGTGATGAAGTACCCGCCGTTCCCAAGTTGGGAGACGGTTACCATGCCCGGGCGCAAATGCTGATCGGCACACGCCACGATCCGAACGGTCTCACCCCAATGCACGCCATCGGTACTGGATCTGCAGACGATCATTTGGCTGTGACGTTCGGCGTCCAGTTCGTCGGAATAGAAACACCATAGTTTTCCCTGCGCCCAAAGCAGGAAGGGCTCCCACAGTCCTGTGGACAGTCCGCCCGTGCGGGAAAACCCTCCGCCTTCGGCTACCGTGGAGAGATAGGTCCAGGTCTCGCCCAGATCGTTGCTTTGATAGATGCACATCGCCGTTTCGGATGTGGGGCGATTGCGGATACATCCTGCCAGCAGCAGCGTTCCCACCGGCATCTCTCCGACAGGGGCGGGCAATTCATACAGCATGGGCTGCCAGTTGGCGATCCGATCAGGGCGGTGGGACATGACCGCACCTACCTGCCTCCATGTGCGCCCGTCGTCGTCGCTTCGATGAAGCAGATAGGCTTCCAGGTGGAGCGATTCGGCGGTGGACAGCAGAATGCCGTTATGCACACCGCTATGCTGCAGACGAAGGATCCGCGGATAGGTCAGTTCCGGCGCGGGATCTTCTTTGGTAGGGCCGTAGACCGTTGATCGGCGCATGATCTGCAGATTGGCAGAGGGCGTCGGAATGATACGGGATTCGAAATGATCCGTCATGGGAATACCTCCAACTTACGCGAGAAACGGGACCATACCGTGGTATGGCCCCGTCAACACAGTTCTGCAACAGTCTCAGGACCGTGCCGGTCATTGAATTAGCTGTGCTCTGCTACAACGCTGCTGTAAGCAACATCGGTGATCTCCGCACGAACGCCGTAACGGTTGCCGCTCAGAGGAGAAGGATCGGTATAGTCAATCAACAACTCGCCGTTTGCGTAGCCCTTGATGTTGCCTGCACCGTCAAATTCAGCGGTGATGGTAACCTGCTGACCGTGTACAAAGCCGGGGATAGGATCAGCGGTGATCTGACAAACAGTCCAAGGGTTACCCTGATAAGAAACCTTGGACAGATACAGCGTACCTGCATCCGCTACGAACAGCATATAGTAAGCGGGGCCGTCTTCCCAGTACCAATAGGTCTCATCGGCTACTTCTTCCATACCGAACACAATACCGCTGTCAGAAGGAGAACCTGTCACACCGGTAAAGGTAGCGGTCAGCTTGCCGGAAGCCATCGTATCGTTGGTGAATACAAACATACCATGACCGTCGGTGTTCACACCGTCTTCCCAGTAGCCCCATACCTCGTAGCCTTCCAGAGCAAGGTCGCCGCAAGTAGCATTGGGGAACGCTTCGATGTCGTAAGGCAGATCGCTGGGATCCTCATTGGTATCAGGAGGATCGGTCACGATGGGGGGAATGGTGACCTGTCCACCTGTGGTGGTCGCAACGGTAGTGGTGGGCGCGGTAGTGGTGTCGCCGCCTGCGGTAGTGCTGTCGGCAGTTTCACCGGAGCAGGATGCCAGCGTTCCCATTGCCAGCACAAGTGCCAACACAAGAGAGAGTTTCTTCATAAGTATTTCCTCCATATAAATGATTTGCGCCTGCCGGATTCGTCCGAGGCGCGGCATAGATTCGACCGTCGATAACCCACCGATTTGCTATTTTCCCACAAAACATTGTAATTATCAACGATTGCTGTATACATTTTACCACACCGATTCTTCTTTGTCAATAGGTTATCCGAAAAAATTGACAATTTTATTGCATAGAGAAGAAAAAAATTGGTGTAATTTTACAGCAAGAAAAAGTGCGATGAGCGGTTTGATGGGATGAAGGAATTTCCTGTATTGGCACTTGGTGATATAATTAGGATGGAAAGAGACAGGGGCGGCTATTAAAGCATGGGAGGATCATTCTGTTTGCTTCCGCATTTCAAATTGGGGAAACATTTCCAAGAACTATTGCTTGTCAAAGAGATTCGGTCTACGATCTCTTCATTTAGCTGAATTTATTATCGTTTGCATAGGTTACAATTGTGCCAAGAAAATAATCTTTCGATTTATCAGCGTGATATCCTTCATTTAAATCAGAAAGTAACTGTTGAACTTGAGCCAAATCCCACACATATTCTCTTTGATAATCAGGGACAACATAGTGATTCTTAAAACAATCGATAATGGTATGATTCTCAAAAGTAATTTGAAATTGCGATGTACTCATTTTAACTTCCTTGTAGACTTGTAGATATGAAAAGTCGCAGAACATCATAGTCCTGCGGCTTCTTTCGCGGCAAATGCCACATTTGGCGGAAGGAGAGGGATTCGAACCCTCGTGTGATTGCTCACAAACTGATTTCGAGTCTTTTAGTCAGCGTGTCAACTTCCGGTCGTTTCGTGTCAGCTTCAGGTCGTCTCGTCTGAGCCAAAAGCCCCATAAAATAAGGCTTTTTCGCACTTGAAGCCTTGTTACGACTGCATTTTTTCAAAGTGGGTTCAAATCGGCATTTTTGCCGATTTTGGAGAGAAATCAGGGGAGACAGGAGAGAAATCACGGGAGAAGGCAATACAAAATTCAATACACCGCAGAAAGAGCTTCAAACCGACGAAATCTATTTTTGAGGTGTATCAGATGAAGAATCTACCGATTGATTGGGCCAGCGTGCCCGATGTTATGAATAAGGATCAGTTTTATCGGATTTGCCATATAAGTAAATCCACGGCTCTGCATCTGCTCAAAAGCGGCAAGGTGCCCTGCGAGTGGACAGGCAAGAAAACACGGTGCTA
>JBJDZI010000102.1:0-7704 GCA_051867925.1 Eubacteriales bacterium | reverse complement strand
CCAGTATTCTCGTTAACTTTTTCGACACTCTGAGGGCGGCAAGTACTTGCCGCCCTTTATAGAAGTTCTTGGAGGTTTGGAACTTTCTTTCAAGAAGGTTCCAATTCGTTTAATTTATTTTCCGCATCTTTGCGATGAAGAAGCCGTCGCTTCCTTTTCCGTCGGGGAAAAGGGTGAGCATTCCGTCGGGGGCAACCTGCCCGCAGGCATCAATGGCAACCGCCTCAAATTCGGGATGAGCGGCGAGGAAATCCTTCACTACCGCCTCGTTTTCGGCTTTGCGGAGCGTGCAGGTGGAGTAGACCAGCACGCCGCCCACCTTCAGGTAGGGGGCGGAAGCCGCAAGAATCGCCGCCTGCAAAGGTGGGAGCGCGTCCACCGAAGACTTTTCCTTGTAGCGCAGATCGCTCTTCTTGGACAGAACGCCCAGACCCGAGCAAGGCACGTCGCAGAGTACCCGATCCATCTTGCCCACCAGTTCAGGGAGCGTATGGGAGGAATCGTGGACGCGCGCGTCGATGATGTCAATGCCCAGCCGCTTTGCCCCCTCGGTAATCAGCGGGAGTTTGCTCTCATGCAGGTCGAAAGAGTGAACCTTTCCCCGATTTTCCATGGAAAGGGCAATGGAAAAGGACTTGCCGCCGGGGCAGGCGCAAACGTCAGCCACTTCCATACCGGGCTTCGCGTCGAGAATCTCCGCCGCCGTTTGTGACGACACGTCCTGCACGAAACATTCGCCCGCAGGGATGGCGGAAAGTTTGGAAACAGGGCAGTTTTCGGTGAGCCGAATAGCATTCTCCAGCCCCTCTACCGCCTCCCATTTGCAGGGAAGCGCGACGCCCAGCCTGTCGCGGGTGGTTTTCAGCGGATTCACCCGAAGAGTCAGCGGAGCGGTGCGATTCACCGCATCGGAGAGGGCGACAAGCCTATCGGGATAATCTGTTTGCCACGACTGCAAGATCCACAATGGGATCGAGTGCCGTACCGAAAGGGCTTCGGGGGAGTCCCCCGAAGGAAAGGGCAGATTATCCTTCTCCCGTGCCGCTTTCCGCAGGATGGCATTGATCAGTCCCTTGGTGCGTGCGGCGTAGCGCGCGGCGAGCTTAACCGTTTCGTTGACCGCCGCGCTGTCGGGGATGCGATCCATGTAGAGAATCTGATACATTCCCAGCCGCAGAAGGATCACTACGGGCAGATCCAGCCGTCCGATGGATTTCCCCGTGTAAGTCGAGATCAGATGATCCAGCGACAGCCGCCGCTCCACGGTTCCGTAGGTGAGAGCGGTGAGGAGGGCACGTTCCTCGTCGGAGTAGTCTCCACGCTCCACCTGAGCATCCAGCGCAAGGGCGGCGAATTTTTTCTCTTTTTCGATCCGAAGTAGTAATTTGTACGCGGATTCGCGGATGTTGGCGGACATGATGAACTCCTTTCGGGGCGTGTTTCTAGTCTGTCAAAGTTCTTTCGGATGGGGGGACGAACCCCGTATCAATTATTCTCCCAAATGATCGCCGACGGCGATCTTTTTTCCGTTGACGAAAGCGGCGGCGGACATTTTGCCCTTGCCTTCGGGGAGGACTTCGGTAAGATGAAGCACACCGTCACCGGTAGCAACGGCGATCACACCTTTGTCGGTGGACAGAACCGTGCCAGGGGCTTTGGCGGTAGTATCCCCCGAAACTTTGGACGCTACGATTTTCAATAGCTTGCCGTTTAGTTTGGTAAACGCCAGCGGAATGGGGGAAAGCCCGCGTATCTGATCGTGAAGCTCCTGCGCCGAGCGGGAAAAGTCCAGCAGACAGTCGGCTTTTTCGATCTTAGCGGCGTAGGTGGCAAGGGAATCGTCCTGCTTCACGGGCACGATGGTTCCCACTTCCAGCCCTGCAAGGGTGGAGAGGATCAGATAGGCTCCGGCAGAAGCGAGTTTGTCGTGAATGACCTCGAAATTATCGTTTTCGGCGATCTCCACCCGGGAAACCTCCAGTATATTGCCGGTGTCCAGCCCTTTTGCCATCTGCATGGTGGTGATGCCGGTGACCTTGTTGCCCTCCATGATGGCTCTCTGCATCGGCGCGGCACCGCGGTAGGCGGGCAGGAGCGAGCCGTGAATGTTGATGCAACCGTACTTCGGGAAGTTCAGCACATATTCGGGCAGGATCTTGCCGTATGCCACCACCACGATGACATCGGGGCAAAGCTCGGTAAGGTCGGGGAGGAACGCGCCGTCCTTGAGGGTGGCGGGCTGACGCACCTCGATGCCCAGCACCTCTGCCGCCGCCTTCACAGGGGTGGGATGCAGCTGCATTCCACGCCCCTTGGGCTTATCGGGTTGGGAGACCGCACAGACGACTTCATGCGCCGATGCCAGCGCGCGGAGCGCGGGAATGGCAAAATCGGGAGTTCCCATAAAGAGGACGCGCATCAGTCGTCACCCTCCATCATTTCTTCGATCTCCTTGCGGGTCAGCATACGGTCGGCAACGTCGGTGTAAAGAATGCCGTCCAGATGATCCAGCTCGTGACAGAAGCAACGGGCGGTCAGACCGGTGCCGGTGACGCGGAACCGCTCGCCGCGGCGATTGGTCGCCTCCACGGTAACAGTGTCGGGGCGGGTGCAGATGCCCCATTTGCCGGGCAGAGAGAGACAGCCCTCCTGACCGGTCTGGGAGCCGCTCTTTTCTACAATCACGGGGTTGATCAGTTCGATGAGATTCCCCGGCTCGGTCTCCACCACCACCACGCGGCGAAGAACGCCCACTTGGGGTGCGGCAAGTCCCACACCGCCGGATTTGTGCAGGGTAGCGATCATATCGTCCAACAGGATCTGAATGCGGGGAGTGATCGCATCGACTTTGCGAGACGTTTTGCGAAGAATAGGATCTTCTTCGGTAAGAATTTTCAGAATAGCCATCAGAATATCTCCTTGGAATAGTTATGGTTGTGACCTCAGATTGAAGCGGGGTTCAGATCTACGGTCAGGATCACTTTTTTGGCACTGCTGCCCGAAAATTCTCGGAGCAGTTTGGAAAGCAGAGCGCGGGTGCGCTGATTGTTCTTGCATTTTAAGATCACCCGCATCCGATAGGTTTCGTTGACCTTGTACACGGGCGCCTCGAAGGGTCCGAAGACCACCATCGGCACATCCCTGTATTCGCCGGTCAAAAGTTCCTTCAGTCTCTTGGCAAGGGAAACGGTGGTGTTTTGCAACATCCCCTCGTCGGGACAGGCAAGCGTCACCAGCGCCAGATCGCAGTAGGGAGGGAAGGTCAGTGCTTTTCGCAGAGCGATCTCCCGCTGGTAGAAACTGCCGTAATCCTGCGTCGCCGCCAGCGTCAGCACGGGATGATCGGGGGAATAGGTCTGGATGATGGCTCTGCCGGGGGTCTCTCCCCGACCTGCACGCCCCACCACTTGGGTAAGGAGAGCAAAGGTGCGCTCGTTGGCGCGGTAATCGTCGGTGTAGAGGGAATTGTCTGCCGAAAGCACACCTACCAGCGTGACTTTGGGGAAATCGTGCCCTTTGGTCACCATCTGCGTGCCGATGAGAATGTCCGACTTGCCGCCTCTGAAATCCTCCAGCATCTGATCGTAGGAGAATTTCGCAGAGGTGGTGTCCGCATCCATCCGCAGGATCTTTGCCTTTGGAAAGCGTTCACCGATTACTTCTTCCGCCTTTTGGGTGCCGAATCCTATATATTGGAAGGAATCCGCGCCGCATTCGGGGCATTTGGCGGGGACGCTCTCCTGATAGCCGCAGTAGTGACAGCTCAGATAGGGCGCGCGGTGGTGCTTATCCCGATTGTGACGGGTCAGCGATACCGAGCAATGCGGGCAGAGTACCACTTTGCCGCAAAGCGGGCAGGAAAGAAAACTGTTATATCCCCGCCGATTCACGAAGAGGATCGCCTGCTGACCGCCTGCCAATGTGCTTGCCAGTCCGTCGGCGAGAATACTGCCTACGGGAGAGGGCACCCCGTCGCCACTATCCAGACGCAGATCGCAGATCACCGTCTCGGGGAGATTGGCGCCGCCGAAGCGTCCTTTCAGCTCCACCAGCGTGTAGATTCCCTTTTTCGCTTTGTAATAGCTTTCCACCGACGGAGTGGCGGATGCCAGCAGCATCAGCGATTTGTGGTAGTTGCATCTGAACCGTGCAATGTCCCGGGCGTGATAGCGGGGCGATTGCTCCGATTTGTAAGTGTGTTCGTGTTCCTCGTCCAAAACGATCATGCCTAAATTGGGGAAGGGGGCAAAGACCGCCGATCGGGTGCCGATGCACAGATCAATCTCGCCTGCGCGAATCTTTCGCCAAGCGTCGAATCGCTCTCCTTGAGACAGCCCCGAGTGGATCACCGCCACCCGATCCTTGTAGAAGGAGCAGAAAACAGACACGGTCTGAGGAGTCAGCGCAATCTCGGGGATCAGCAGGATGACCTGCCGTCCCTCCGCCAATACGCGGTCGATGGCGGCTTTGATGACCATGGTCTTGCCGCTACCCGTGATGCCGTGAAGCAGGACTGCCTTCGGCTCACCGCAGTCGATCTGCTGTGCGATCCTCTCATACGCGCGCGCTTGCTCCTCGGTCAGCCTGACTTCGGGCGTATTCCCATTCTCTATGGTATGATAAGGATTTCGATGCAGTTCCTGCTGTTTTACGGTGATCAGCCTCCGCTGTTTCAGCGACTTCACCTGTGCGGAGGTCACTTTCAGCTCTTGTTTCACCACCGAGAAGGGAACGCTTCCGTTTTGCTCCAGATAGGTAAGCAGTGCCATCTGCCGCTCGCCCTTCAGTCGGTCTTTTCCCGATTTGGCTGCCTCGATCAGCACCCGGTCATCGGTGAGGGAGAGAATCTCCTCATAGACGATGTTGGTGGCTTCTTTCAGTTTGGTTTGCCGCTGGATGTAGCCGTCCTTGGTCAGCGTGTTGAGAATGCTCCCGATCTCGTCGCCATGCGCAGTTTTGAGCGTCTCGAATCCGATGCCCGGCGTGCGGAGGATGTCGGCAAAGACGAAGCGCGCCGCGGGGGGCAGGGAAGCGGAGTCTGCCGCTTCCTTCAGCGGGAAATAGCGTTCTGCCACGGGGGTCAGCGCGGCAGGAGGGAGGATGGTGCGGATCGCATCGCCCACTGTGCAAAAGGTCTGCTCTTTAATGAACAGCGCCAGACGCATCTCTTCGTCGGTGAGAAAAATGTCCTCTCTTGCTGACAGAAGCGGCTTGTAGCGATCGATCTCTTCCGCCGATCCCAGTCCGTAGACCACGGCGGTCATTTTGCGGTTCGCTTTTCCGAAGGGAACCAGCACGATCTGCCCGGGACGGATGCGCCCTGCAAGTTCGGGTGGAATAAAATATTCATACAGTCGGTCGATGGCGTAGTTTGTCCCCATTAAATAGACCTGTGCGGTGGTAAAAGCCAAGGGTGTCGCCTCCTTTCACGCGGGCTGACGGATGAAAAACAACGATTCGGACCGTAGGATCCGAATCGTTTGGAAATGCAGACCTCAGTCGGCAATGGTCTCGGTAGTCTCTTCTTTTACGGGATCAACTGCTACGGTACCGTCGGAATTGGGTGCGTTGGCGATTACATAATCGCCCGTGTACAGACGGTGGATGGCAGTCTTGACCGCCTTGTCGTCCCGATATTCCTTGGGAATCAAGGCAGAAAGGGGCTTGTCGGTCTCCTTGCGAATAATCATTTGCTCGGCTTTTTCGCGTTGAGCGATGTATTCGTCGGTGACCATGCGGGCGCTCTTGGCGGTAGCCAGCACCAGCGTGAAACGGTTATATTTTCCTTGGGTGAGTTCTTCAACAGAGGGTTTGATCATAATAGCGTACTCCTTGTGTCTATGCGATTTTAGTCTGCCATAAAATCGGCAGGAATGTGAAGATTACGGGCAGTGCGATGCTTTTCTGCATCTACGATGGAAATGATTTGCAGAGCCGCCTCGTCGCTGGCACCGTCCTCGTTGATGACGATGTAATCGTAGTTGGCGAAATTGCCGACCTCGCGTTTTGCCTGTTCCAGACGTTTGAGGATGTCGTCCTCGGTATTGGTTCCTCTGCCGCGCAGGCGGGCTTCCAGCGTCTTGTAATCGGGGGGAAGCAAAAGAACGGTGACGGCGTCGGGAACCAATTTCTTGACCTTCATCGCGCCTACCACTTCGATTTCCAGAATGACGTTGATGCCTTCATCCAGCATGGCGTTCACCCGTTCCCGGGGAGTGCCGTAATAATTCCCTACGTATTCGGCATATTCCAGCATCTGACCGTCATCAATCTTCTGCTCGAACTCTGCTCTGGTCACGAAGTGATACTGAACGCCGTCCACCTCGCCTTTGCGGGGAGGGCGGGTCGTTGCGGAGACCGATAAAGCGTAGTCGTCCGACCGTGCCAGAATGTTACTGACCACCGTTCCCTTGCCCGTACCGGCAGGACCGGAGATCACCAGTAATATGCCTTTGTCCGTTAAGTCCATAATTCCTCCAAATTTAATCTTCTTGATTCAATAACATCTCCAGTGCCTCCGGCTCCAGAGAAGAAATGATCACGTGACGGCTGTCAGTGACGATCACCGATCGGGTCTTTTTGCCGCAGGATACGTCGATGAGACAGCCCGCATCACGGGCATCCTGTACCATACGTTTAATGGGCGCGGCATCCGGGGATGCTACGGTGACGATCCTTGCGGCAGCCACCAGATTGCCGTATCCGACGTTGATGAATTTTGCTGCCATACAAGCTCCTTACTCCAGATTCTGGATCTGTTCACGGATCTTTTCCAGTTCGCTCTTCATCTCCACCACCACTTTGGCGATATCTGCATCGATGCACTTGGAGCCGATGGTGTTGGTCTCGCGGTTCATCTCCTGCAGGAGAAAATCCAGCTTTCTGCCGATGGGTTCAGCAGACTCGAAGATCTCGTCAAAGGTAGTAAAGTGAGAGGACAGGCGCACCAACTCTTCGTCGATGGCAACCTTGTCGGTATAGATGGCGCATTCGGTGAGGATGCGACTCTCGTCGATCTCAACCGACAGATCTCCGATGATCTGTTTCAGCCGAGCCAGGAAGCGGTCGTGATAGCCCTCCACCGAACGGCGGCTGGCATCGGCAACCACATCGACCAGTTTCATCAGATGCGCTTTCTTTTGCATCAGATCGGTCTTGAGACGCTCGCCCTCAGTAGCGCGCTGGGCACAAAATCCGGCAATGGCTTCTTCCACGAAGGGACAAACTTCTGCCCAAAGGGCTTCCGTGTCCACTTCGGGACGCTCAACGGTGAAGATCTCTTTGTTTTGCGCCACCTGCATGACCGAAATATCGTCCCGAAGATTGTAACGCTCCCGCAGAGTGTTCAGCACCGCCAGATAGTTCTCCAGATAGGGGCGATCCAGCGTCAGATGGGTGTCGGGCGAGCCGATGGGATCGATCACGACGAAGATTTCCACCTTGCCGCGGGTGATGGCGGCAGAGAGCATAGCCTTGACCTTTTCCTCCAGGAAGGAATAGGGGCGGCTGATCTTGACGGTAGGATCCAGGTAACGGCTGTTGACACTCTTCACTTCCACAGTAATGTTTTTATTGTTGATCGTACCGGCAGCTCTGCCGAACGCGGTCATACTGTTTGCCATAATTCCTCCGAATCAATTGCCATTTATCATATTATGCCATATATTTTGTCGCTTGTCAAGATTGCTGGAAAAAAAGAATATT
>JBJDZI010000101.1:0-7804 GCA_051867925.1 Eubacteriales bacterium | reverse complement strand
ACTTCGGCGTTTGAGATGGTTTTCCCCTTCCTCCAGTATTCTTGTATACTTTTTCTATAAACTGAGGGCGGCAAATACTTGCCGCCCTCAATTTGTATCTGAATTGTCACCAAAGGCATAAAAATCTCCATTGTCTTGACATTTGAACCCCATCGTGCTATACTGAGAGCAGATCAAATGCGGAAAGAACAGTACAATGAAAAGAATCATTCCCCTCCTGATGGTGATATCACTTTTGATCAGCGGTCTATCCTCCTGCAAAAGCGAACCGGTGACAGTGCCGACTTGCGACGAACTCATTGCCGCTTATGAAGCCGCGGGATACCATGTTTTTCACCAAACCGAGTCTAATCCGGAAAATTGCAATTGTTCTGTGAAGGTTTGGGCTGATGACGAGAACGATTATGTGTTTTTCTGTTTTTTCGATTCCGCGGAGAATGCGGAAAACTATGACAGCACAAGAGAATACAATGTTCTCATCTATCTCTTCTCGGTCATTTACGGCGATCCGACTTGGATACATACAGAAACATACGGCAATATTGAGTATGAATATAGTAGTTCCGCTCTGTTAAAGCCGTTTCGAGACTTGATCCAATCATCTGTCGATAAAAGTCGGGGCGAAATAGAGTTCATTCAAATGCGCCCTTTCAATAGGAGACTTCCGATGAAAAAGTATTTACTGCCCCGTTCGGGGAATTTCTACAAAGCCAATCTTCACTGCCATTCCACCGTCTCTGACGGTGCGCTCACGCCCCAAGAATTGAAGGAGCTTTACACCGCCAACGGTTATTCCGTCATCGCGTACACCGATCACGACGTGATGATTCCGCACCACGATCTCACCGACGAAAATTTTCTCGCACTGACGGGATACGAGATGGAGGTAAACGAAGCCCGTCCGGCGGGCGCGCCATACGCCAAGACCTGTCATTTTTGCCTGATCGCGCTCTCCCCCGATACCAAGCGGCAGATTTGTTGGCATCGGGAGAAGTATCTCTTCGGCAACGCCCATAACTACCGTCAACAAGTGGAGTTTGACGAGGCGCTCCCCGATTACGAGCGGTCATACACCCACGCCTGCATCTCCGATATGATGCAGAAGGGGCGGGACGCTGGATTTTTCGTTACCTACAACCATCCCGCTTGGTCTATGGAAGAATACCCCGATTACATCGGCTACAACGGGATGCACGCCATGGAGATCTGCAACTGGGGCTGTTATGATTTGGGCTATGAGGACTACGTTCCGGGAATCTACGACACCCTCCTGCGGGCGGGCAAACGGATTTTTTGCATCGCCACTGATGACAATCACAACCGTGACGACGATTCCTGCGGCGCCTTCACTGTCATCAAAGCGGAAAAGCTGGACTATCGGTCAATCACCGATGCGCTGATGCAGGGGCATTTCTACGCCTCCCAAGGACCTACCATCGAGAAACTTTGGCTGGAGGAGAACAGGGTACATATCAAATGTTCCCCCGCCACGAAGATCTTTCTGAACACGGGCGTGCGCCGAACTGCATTCGCCCGCGCCAAAGAGGGCGAGCTTCTCACCGAGGCGACCTTCCGGGTATACCCCGAGGACGTTTACTTCCGACTGACCGTAATCAATGCGGCAGGTCAACCTGCCAACACCAACGCATATTTTGCGGAGGAATGGTTATAAGACGAGAAGTAGCCGTAGCAAAAGTTAACTTTTGCTACGGCTCTTTTTTGCGGATATTTTCCCTGCACAGACCGATCCGTGCCTGCGCGTTCCTTTATACCAAACTTGTCTTTTTCAAAATGACGTTGCTGACCGCACCCAGCCCTATGCTGAACAAAATTCCGCCTGCCAGACACAACACCACGTTCATGGCAGTGGCGCTCAGCGGAGTCAGCATCGGGATCATCATAAACAGCAACATTCCGATCCCCAGCGAGCCCAGAATCGAGAGCCATGCTCTGCGCTTTGCCGCCACGCTGACGGCAACGTAGATGGGCACGAACACGGCAACCAGCATCAGCTTGGACAGCATACACAGTACAAGTTCCACCGTTCCAAATCCCGTCATTTCAAAGGAAAGCCCCGCAATCGCGCCTCCCACCAGCGCACCGACGAAGAAACAAAGAAGCATGATCGCTCCGCAGGTCACGCCCGCGATGGTTTTGGAGGCAACGTAATCGGTCTTCTTGGCGCGGACGGTGAAGAGATTCTTCGCAAAGCCGCTCCGAAAATCCTCTGCCACGAACAGACAAACGAACACCGCCACACCGAAGTACAACAGATTGATATTGCACATACTCGTCATATCCATTGCCATGCCCGCGGCACTATTTGCACCGCCCGCATCTGTCGCACCGTCGCTGACCGATCCGATGATCTGCCAGGTGTGATCAAATCCCTCGATCACCGACACCTCCCCCGTCTGGGGATCTGTGGTCTCCATGCCGTCCATCATGGTGGTCATGACCAGAATCAGGATCGGCGCGATCAGGCAGGCACCTATCATGATGCCGAACAGTTTCGACCTGAACATTCTGCGAAAATCCACCTTCAGCATCCTGCAAAGCCGTTTGCCGAAGCTGACAGAAGCAAATTTCACTGCGTTTTCCATCTTATCTGCCCTCCTTCATCAAATCCATATAGTATTCTTCCAGACCGATTTTGTCAGTGCAGATCTCCGTGACACAGATGCCATTTGCATAGAGATAGGTGACGATCTCCTCGGGTGTGGTGAAATCATAAACGCGGAGATAGCCCGCCTCGTCTTCCTCTACGCGATGGTAGCGACTGCAAAGCAGGATTTTACTCTGATTCATCTGCTCTGTCCGGAGCGCCACATAGGTGGGGCAATCGGCATCCAACTGATCTGCGGTCATTTCGCAGATCATTTTTCCGTGTCGGATGATGCCGTAGTGCGTTGCCACCTTCTGCAGTTCGCCTAAAAGATGAGAGGACACGATGACGCTTCGCGTTCCGTCTTTGATGATATCGGTCAGCACCCCACGCATGATTCTCATTCCGTCCGCATCCAGACCGTTCAGCGGTTCGTCCAGCACCAGCAGAATGGGATCGCCCAGCAGAGCCATGGCAATGCCGACTCTCTGCTTCATGCCAAGGGAGCAATTCTTGAATTTGTTACCCGCCGCGCCTTCCATTCTCACCGTTTTCAAAATTTTGACCACTTCCTTCTCCGCATCGAGGATGCCGAGATTGGCCGCCTGAAGCATCATATTCTCCCAAACAGAGAGACCGGGGAAACAGCCGGGGGCTTCGATCAGCACGCCAATCCCCACTCTCACCGCGCCGTTTGTATTGTCCTTGCCATACAGTTTTATAGACCCGCCGCTTGTGGGAATCAGCCCGCAGATCATTTTTTCAGTGGTAGATTTTCCGCTTCCGTTTTCTCCGATAAAGCCGTAGATCGCACCCATGGGAACGGTCATATTCAGTCCGCAGACCGCCTGCTTTGTGCCGAAATTTTTCGAAAGATTTCTGATTTCAACTGCATTCATATGATTTTCCCTCCTCTTAATATACATCACTCTTGGAGAGGATCTTGGTGCCCAGCAGATTGTAAATGATCGCCCAGCCTATAGAAACAGCAATACAAACGACCAGCGTTCCGAGATTGCTGACCAGACAGGCGTTGACCGACGAGCCGTACAGGAAAAGGTTCAGAAATGCCGTGGGGAGCGACAGATTTTCCACCACAGAAGCCACGCCGATGATGAGAATACCCGTGCCGAAGAAGAAACTTGACGCAATGGAAACGCCGAAATATCTGCGGAAAATGATATTGAGGAAAGTGTAAAGACTCGCCCAGCCGAGGCTCATCACGATTTTGCCCAGGATGGCAATGAGCAGAGAGGAGACACTGACCTCCAGCGAATAGCCCACGAGCAAACCGCCCACCGTGCCGCCGATCAGGTAGGTGATGCACATACAAGCCATGGCGAAGGCGCAAACGGTGCTTTTGGACAGCATATAATCCTGTTTTTTGGCGTGGGTGGTAAAGAGCTGCTTCACATATCCGCTTTTGTAATCGTGTCCGATGAAGACGGAAACCATAATGCCGCCGAAAATGAAGACCATATTCATGTTGGCGTAATCGGCGATTCCGCGGACGACGTACAGCGGCTCGGAGGCGGCGATGATCTGCCAGACATTGGAGTATAGCGGCTCCATGGTGTTGCCGTCGGCATCGGGCATCATGGTCATGGCAGACACCATCGCGGGGATGATGGCGGCGATTGCCAAGAAAATGTAAAACATCGGCGTATGAAACAGGCGGTAGAAATCCACGCCCAGCATCCCCTTCAACCGCTTTGCAAAATCCGGGGATTCAAAACGCAATTCTCGTTTGGTTTCCATTTTACCGCTCCTCCTTTTGCGACATCAGTTCAATATAGTATTCTTCCAGACCGATTTTGTTCTTCCGAATTTCGCTCACCGCGTGACCGTTCTGCATCAACAGGTCTACGATCGCCGCCGTATCGTCCGCATCGTAGACGCGGATGGTCTCCCCCTCCACCCGCACCTCGGCAAAGGTACGGGACAGCACTGCTATGGCGCCGCTCGTCTCTTTGGTTTTCAGCGAGACAAAGACCTGCGCTCTGCTGTCCATTTCTTTAGCGGACAGCTCCATGATCATTTTGCCCTGCCGAATGATACCGTAGTGCGTTGCGATCTTTTCCAGTTCCCCCAGAATGTGAGAGGAGATCAGCACGGTGCAACCACATTTTTGCGTAATGTCCACCAAAATGTCCCGCATGATCCGCATTCCGTCGGTATCGAGACCGTTGATGGGCTCGTCCAAGATCAGCAAAGCCGGATCGCCCAGCAGTGCCATGGCAATGCCGATTCTTTGCTTCATTCCCAGAGAGCAGTTCTTGAACTTGATGTTGGCGGACTCATCCATCCGAACGATTTCCAGAACCCGTCTGATCTCGCTGTCCCGATCTTCAATGCCCAGATTGATGGCTTGCATCATGAGATTCTGATACACGCTGGAGCCGGGGAAGCAACCGGGATCCTCGATCAGCGCACCCACACGAACGCGGACACCGGGATCGGTGTAATCTTTGCCGAAGAGTTTGATCTCTCCCCCATCCGGAACGAGATGCCCGCAAATCAGCTTCTCGGTGGTTGATTTTCCGCTGCCGTTTTCCCCGATGAAGCCGTAGATCGCGCCGACGGGAACGGTCATGTTGAGATGATCCACAGCGTACATCCCGCGAAAACTCTTGGATAGATTTTTGATTTCAATGGCGTTCATTGCGTGATATCTCCTTTGCTTTCTTCTTTTCTCTTGATCAGCGAATCTTTGGGCGTGGTAAACGGGATCACGTCGCTTACCGTATAACCGATGCTCAGTTTATCCAACCCGTTACAGAATGCTATGACATACTTGTCGGACTCGAAGCTCTGTTTGAAATTCAGACAAAAATAATCACCGACAGACAACATAGTCAC
This sequence comes from Eubacteriales bacterium, assembly GCA_051867925.1. GTDB lineage: Bacteria > Bacillota > Clostridia > Oscillospirales > CAG-272 > CAKSQF01. The sequence goes on along the minus strand of JBJDZI010000101.1, from coordinate 2,340 downwards.
GCCCAGTCCTGCCGCACCGGAATTGTAGAAGCAGATATTCTCCACATATCGCGTGTTTCCGTTCAGCACCATTTGCTCCAGATAACTGATGACATAGGTATTCAACAACATTCCGTTGAAAAAGTCCATCATTTGTTGCTTGGATGCATAATCCGGCAGGGAGTCCAGCTTTTCGAACATAACAAGGGAGGCGTCAGCCGTCCGTCTGCAGAGATCCCGATCGCGTTGAGCATTCAAAAGCACCCTCTGCTTTGCCGCCTGCTCCGAAAGAGACAGAGTCAGAAATTCTCTGTCAAAAGGGAGCGGCATACTGCGCACGCAGTTTTTGAAGGTGTTGGGCGCATCCAGCGCATCGCGGATGTCCACGGCGATATTGGCATTGATGGGTTTGTCAAAGTCCGGATAGAGGTTTGCAATGCCGCCGCTTACCAGCAAGGAAACCAAAATAGCAGGCGTGGCGCGGGTCTCCTTGCAGACCTCCATAAAGCGAGCAGACGGAATACGGATCTCGTAGCGATAGTCAGTATCATGCTCCTCAATCACATTTTCCGGGAGAGCATATGCATCCCGTGACAGGTTGATCGGTTCTTTGCTTTCATCGTAGGGATGCTTTTCCAGGTTCGGATCGACGGTCTCACCGGGTAGCAGTGCGGACTTAGCAAGACGAATGCCCTCCGAGCTTGCATGACTGTGGTAGCGCGTCTGACAGTAATAATACAGGAGAGTCTCCACAAAAGGTTTGATGCCCTTGCCGTCACAAAGGGCATGGTGCCAGGACACATAAATGGTTTTGTCATAGTAGGTGACATCTACCAGATGATAACCGCAGGCTATATGCCCCAGCCGCGCCAGCCGTTTCGTCTTTTTGGCGGTGAGCTGAATATCATTTTGAACGATGTAAAAATCTCCGTCCAGTTCCACCAGTTTGGTATTCAGATACGAATAGCGCTTCAGCGCCTCGGTCAGCGCTTGGTTTAGCACCGATCCCCATACCTTTTGATGGAGCCGAATCTCCATTACTTCGCTCTCCATCCCGTTCTTCTGATACAGATACGACTGCCCGGAGCGGATGCGCTCCAGCTTTGCACCCGGAACGGAGCCGGAGGATGCAATCATCATGGTTTTGTTGCTTCGCTCCAGCCGATTCCAAAGTTTATGCAGTATATTCATTCTGCGCCTCCTGTTTTGACTTATGACCGTACTATACAGCAGCTTGCGGCGGGACGCATTTGCGCCTCGCCGATTTGCTTGGTTTATTTGCCGCAGTTTTTTTGGGCGGCTTCGATGCGCTCGTTTGCGATGGTGATGCGGGCGTTGGCAACGGCGATCTGCTCGTCACGCTTCGCCTGCTCCATTACCTTGCGGGACTCCGGCTTGCCCATTGCCTTTGCCTCTTCCCATTGTGCCTTGGATTCTGCCTTTACCGCCGCTAAATTTGCCTTGTCTACCTCGTGCTGTGCCTTGGCGGATTCCTTCATATCACGGAATGCATTCTTCAGAAAGTTAACCATCGTATTTTTCTCCTTTTACAATATAGTAATAGCCGATTGTTAAAGTCGGCAAATTATAAATTTAATCGTTTTTTCGGCGGCTTTGCCGTCGAAAAAACTCCTCTAAGACGAGCAAAGCGAGTCCACGCGCCGAGGGGAGCTGCCAAAATCGCAGATTTTGGCAAGCGGCGATAAGCGCGTGATTACCGCGCGGAGCGCGGTCCGATTGTAAAACGCAGTTTTACAATCGCCTATAATATAGTAATCAATCAGCCGTTCTGCATGATTTTGTCGCTGAGGGCAATGATGCGATCGGCGTATTTTTTACGGCGGGAGCATAGAATTTTCTTGAAAATGGGATAGTTTATGAGTGCCATCCCCATACCTGCAACGCCGATGGCAATGCCGGGGATCATGGGCTCACCGATACCCACGGCGGTGCCGATGTCGGTCATCACAAGGCTCATTCCGCAGCCCATCACGATGGCGGCTATACTGCCGAAAAGATAGGCAAACAGGTTGGCGGGACGCTTGACTTTTTGATCCAGTTTGCGAAGCGCATCCAATTCGGTAGCCTCTTTTTCGGTATATTGGGTGCGGATCTTCTGCACCAGAAATTCTTGATCTTGTTTGTTCATTCGAATCACCTTACTTTTCTCTTTTCGATTTTGTGACTGTATTATACCGACCGCTTGTTTGCAAAATGATTGTGAAATGTTAAAGTTTTGTTATTCCGAAATTTTTCCGCAAAAAAGAAGCTGTCGCAAAAAATCAGGCGGCAAGTTCTTGCCGCCTCAGACTGTCGATAAACTATCAATTTAGAAAACCGCCAGCCAAGGAAAGGGGTTGG
>JBJDZI010000100.1:0-7863 GCA_051867925.1 Eubacteriales bacterium | reverse complement strand
AGGCGATTGCCTCGGTTCTTGGGTTCGGATTCAGTTAGCAAGCGGTGCTTCTCTTTTTGGAAACAACTACTGCGGCAACTATCATTGCGATAGCGGAAACTGCCATCAGCACAGTCAGCACGTCGCCGGTAGGAGCGGGATCGGGATTCTTGGGAGGCTGATAGCCGCTGTCCGCAGTTGCCGCGGAAACGGCGATGCTGATGTTCTCGCCCTCGGTCTTCTTATATTCGTCGGCGGTGTCACCGTTGATCAGAGCCTTACCATCCGCATCGGTGATGGTGGTGCCTTCGGTCACTGCTACGTTTGCGGTGAAGTTGGCGATGGTGCCGTCCACGTGGTAAGAGTAACCGGAAACAACGCCTACGGTCGCGTCGGGAGCGTCGATGAGAACGTTCTTCAGCGTGCCGGTAATGGTGTCATCGGGAGCTTCCCATTCTCTGAAGCCTGCCAGACCGCCCACCATTGCGAGACCGGAAACCTTGACGGTGACGTTCTCCAGATTGACGTTGGAGACGACACCGCGGTCGCTTCTGCCGACGACTGCGCCGACGTTGACGCCCTTATTGCCTGCGTACTTGGTAGAAAGCTCGGTAGCGGCAGAGGTAACGGTGATGATGCTGTCCTTAACGGTCAGATCCTTGATTCTGCCGTTGCCGGGGTTGTTGCCCAGCGTGTTGACCAGCAGACCGTAGTCGCCCTTTTCAGTGGAGTCAACGGTAACCGACAGACCAGTGATGGTGTGTCCCTGACCGTTCAGGGTGAAGGTAGCCTCTTTGATGGGAGTCCATGCCTTGCCGGTCATATCAATGTCGGCAGTGATCTTGATCTCCTGACCGCCGCGGTAGGACTTACCGATCTCGTTGGCGGTCTTCGCCAGCAGGATCAGCTCGTCGGCGTTGTCGATGGTCTCGAGAACCACTGCGGGGTTCTTGGAAGTGTCTACGGTAGCCGATACGTTTTCACCGACAGTGAGTTTGTCTGCACCGGATGCAACGTAAGTATCGTTCTTCACCGAGTTGGTGGAAGCGTCTACTGCCAGCGTAGCGGTGGTGTTCTTCAGCGTTGCAGAAGCGTCACCGCCGATGTTGCCGATGATGATACCGACGCTTGCCTTGGGCGCGTTGATGGTCACGCCGGACATCTGAATGGTCATATCGGTAGTGCCGCCTGCCCATTCCTTGGAGCCGATGACGCCGCCCACGTTACCTGCACCGGTGACGGTGATGGTGACATTCTTCAGTTCGGCACTGTCTACGTACGCACGGTCAGCCAGACCTGCCACACCGCCTACATTGACGGTCTTGCCGTCTGCTACGTTAACGGTCAGGGAGCAGTTTTCCAGCTTGATGTTGGTGATACCTGCGTTGAAGTTGCCGTTTGCCAGTTTGTTGGCAATCAGACCGCAGTTGCCTTCGGCGTTGTCAACGGTCACGTTCAGGTTCTTGACGGTGTGACCCTGAAAATCCAGCACGAACAGGGACTCTTTGATGGGAGCAAAAGATTTGCCGCTCATATCCAAATCTGCGGTGACCTTGACAGTCTCCTTGGCACGGTAATCTCTGCCGGCGGCGTTGGCAGCCTCTGCAAATGCCACAAACTCGTCAGCGGAATCAATGGTGGTAAGATCCGACTCTGCCGCAAACAGGCTAAATGCAGGGATCATGCAGAGCAGCATGGCGGCTGTCAACAAGATCGATAAGAATTTTTTCATAATTTCCTCCTAAATTTCGATCGCACAGAGCGATCGTCTTTGTATACATTGTAACATACCGTTCACAGTTTGTCAATCATTTGGTTCAAAATCTCCCCTCTGCCGATTGAACAAAAATGTGCTTCCTGTTTTGTGCAGTTTCACCAGTAGGAGTGCGTATCGCAGAACGAGACACCCACCCAACCGTCGCCGCAGAGGGAAGCACACCGCTCGAGGCTCCCGTTTCGGGAGACTTTGGCGACTTTTCCCTTCCTTCCTTCGATTTTAATAATTTTTTGCAATTTTCGAACATCTGTTCACACTTTTGTTACAAATCCCTGTTAAAATAGAAAATAAGATAGCATCATCACCCCCTTCGCCGCAAAGGCAGAGAAAGGATCTCACTATGGAATCACTCACTTCCAAAGAAAAAGCGTTCTACGAGTATATCGCAGACACCATTCACGCTCAGGGATTTCCCCCCAGCGTGCGGGACATTCAACAAGCACTGGGCATCAAATCCACCTCCACCGTTCACGCCTACCTCCAACGTCTGGAGGAAAAGGGCTATATCCGCAAAACCGATCGCAAGAGCCGCTCCCTGCGGGTCAGCGATCCCACTCCCACCTCCAGCGACACCGCCCACATCCCGATCGTGGGCACCGTTGCAGCAGGCACGCCCATTCTCGCCGCCGAAAACATCGAGGACTACATTGATCTTCCCCTCACCCGCCGCTCCCTGCGGAGCAGTGATCTCTTCGCGCTCCGTGTCAAGGGCGAGAGCATGATCGGCGCGGGAATCATGAATGGCGACATCATCGTAGTGAAAAAGGAAAACGTGGCTGAGAACGGCGAGATCGTGGTGGCTCTGGTGGGCGACGAGGCGACCGTCAAGACCTATTATCGGGAAAACGGACACTTCCGTCTCCAGCCCGAAAACCCTACCATGGCCCCCATCATCGTGGAGGACGAACTGCTGATTCTGGGCAAGGTCGTTTCGGTACACCGTTTCTATTAAGGAGCCCGCATGAAGAAACAATATCCTTCCACCGCGGCTTCTGTCGCAGCTTCATTGGCGTCCCGCAAAAGTGCCAAGAACGCCGCCTTCCCCCGCACACTTTCGGCAGCGTCGGAACAAAGTCTGCTCCGCTGGACCTTTCTGCTGGCGGTGGTGGCACCTCTGGCAGACTCGCTGGTGATCTTCCCTCTGGGGCAGATCATCCTCGCCAACTCCTCCGGCACGAGCCTCGTCTATCAGATCTTCTCTCAACTGAGCGAACTGCTGAACCTCGCCGCCTTCTTCCTGCTCCTTGCGCTGGCGGTCTACTGTGCCGTTGCCGACAGCACCCGTGTTTTGGGGCGGATCTTGGCTCTGCACTGCATTTCCTCGGTTTTTATCGTCATTCTCCTGCGCATCGGCGTATACTATCTGCTGGCGTGGCTGGACTCCGTATTTGCTTTCCCTTTTGAATTTTGCAATCAGACCCTGCACGCGCTGACTGCAGACGGCTCCACCATCGTCTACACCGGGCTTTCGCTACTCATCAGCCAAGTCCTGCTTTTCGCGATCCTGCTGATCGCTTCGCTGGTGGCGCTTCGCAGTCGACAAAAGGCACTGGGGGCAGAAACCGATCTTTCGCCCATGGCGCTGTATCAGAACTTTGACGCCACTCCGCTCCCCCGCACGCTTCGGTTGGGACTGATCGTTTATGCGCTCTTTGCGCTGATCAATCAGGTGATTGACACCGTGGGCACCGTGATCGATGCAGGTGCACCCGACAGTTTCCACACGTTGATGGATTTGGTGGTTCCCTACTTTTTGCTTGCCATTTATTGCTTGCTCTGTTATCTGGTGCTGGATTACGGCACGCGGTACATCGCAAAAAAATGTGCGCGCTGAACAAATCTTCCAAATAATATACAATACAAGAAATCGTCGCAACTGCGGCGATTTTTGTTTAGGGGAGTTCGCACAATCAAGCGGCAACATCCCGGCACACGCACAATCGCCCCCGGCTTGGTGTCGCTATAGTATCCCACGGGCAGGCACCCAAGACGAACCGACAGAGGATTTTATCTCGGAAATCCTTCGTTTCCGAGAGGAGGGGAAAACCATCTCAGACGCCGAAGTTTTTCCCCTCCTCTCCGCAGCCGCCGCATAGCGGCTGCTGCTCCTCTTCTCCCTTTTCCTTGGCTCGGCAGTTCGGCAAGTCAATCGCCCCCGGCTTGGTGTCGCTATAGTATCCCACAGGCAGGCACCCAAGACGAACCGACAGAGGATTTTATCTCGGAAATCCTTCGTTTCCGAGAGGAGGGGAAAACCATCTCAGACGCCGAAGTTTTTCCCCTCCTCTCCGCAGCCGCCGCATAGCGGCTGCTGCTCCTCTACTCCCTTTTCCTTGGCTCGGCAGTTCTGAATCTTTCTGTGGCTGGGCAGCTCCGAACACATTTCGCCCACATTCCGCAAAAATATTCTCCATTGCACCCAAACGGAAACAAAACTTTAACATTTGGGTGATACAATAACGGTATCAAAGTCGGGAGGGTTTGCTTATGTTCAAAATTTTAGTGGTGGAAGACGACAAAGAGCTCAATCGCACCCTATGCTCGTTCCTTGGTCACAGCGGCTTTGAGACCACGGGCTGTACGGGCGCCGCAGAGGCTTACGACGCCATGTACGAGAACGTGTTCGATCTGATCGTGTCGGATATCATGATGCCCGATGTGGACGGCTTTGAATTTGTCCGCAACGTGCGCGCGCTCAACGAAAACATCCCCATTCTCTTTATGACCGCCAGAGACGATTTCGCCGCCAAGCAAAAGGGCTATCGGGTGGGCGTAGACGATTATATGGTCAAACCCGTGGATCCCGACGAACTGTTCCTGCGGATCGGTGCTCTGCTGAGACGGGCGAAGATCGCCTCCAGCCGCAAACTGGAGATCGGCGCGTTTGTGATGGACGCAGATGAACATACCGCCTATCTGAGCGGCGAAGAACTCCCCCTCACCAACCGCGAATTCAGCCTGCTCTACAAATTGCTGTCCTACCCCAAAAAGACCTTCACCCGCACCCAACTGATGGACGAATTCTGGGATGCAGACACCGCGTCAAGCCCCCGCACGGTGGATGTTTATATGACCAAACTCCGCAGTAAGCTGGCAGATTGCAAGGACTTTCAGATCGTCACCGTCCACGGACTGGGGTACAAGGCGGTCATCCAATGAGCCGCCCCCGCAAGCAGGGGATCGTCCGTCTGATCAGCCATTTTCTGATATTTTTCACGGTGATCGCCTTCGTCATCACCTGCTGTCTGATGCTCTTCATCACGGTAATGACTAAAACCATGCAGATTGATCTGACGTCGGATCACATTCAGGCGGCGGCAAAACTCACCTTTGCCAACGTGATTCTGCTGAGCCTGATCTGCTCGGTCATTGACTCCGTCCGTCGGAAGATCACCGTGGCAAAGCCCGCGCGGATCATCACCGACGCCACAAAGCAGATCATGCAGGGCGATTTTTCGGTGCGCATCCCGCCCCTTGCCAAAATGGACGACGAGGACGCCTTCAATCAGATCGGCAAGTGCATCAACCGCCTTGCCGAGGAACTTTCTGGCGTGGAGACTCTGCGCACCGACTTTGTTGCCAACGTCTCCCACGAACTGAAAACGCCGCTGGCGGTTATCGCCAATTACGCCACCCTGCTCCAATCGCCCGAACTTTCCGAAAAGCAGCGGATGGAGTATGCAAAAGCCATCTCCGACACCTGCAGGCGACTGGCAAACCTTGTCACCAACATTCTCAAACTGAACAAACTGGAAAGTCAGCAAATCTTCCCTCAAAACGCCTTGTACGATCTGGGCGAGCAGATCTGCGAATGTCTTCTGCAATTCGAGAGCCAATGGGAGCAGAAAAACATCGAAATCGAGACCGACATTGCCGAGGATGTGACGGTTTTCGCCGACGCGGAACTTTTGTCGCCGGTCTGGAATAATCTGCTGTCCAACGCCTTCAAATTCACCGACGAAGGGGGCAAAGTCTCGGTGCGGCTCACCGCAGACGAGACTTACGCCACGGTCAGCGTCACCGACACGGGGTGCGGAATGTCTCCCGAGGTGGGTGCGCACATTTTCGAGAAATTCTACCAAGGCGACACCTCCCACGCCACCCGGGGCAACGGGCTGGGGCTTGCGCTGGTGAGGCGTGTGGTGGACATCGTGGAGGGTGAGATCGCCGTGGAAAGCATCTGCGGGCAGGGATCAACCTTCACCGTTCGGATCAGGAGGCGGGTATGATGCCCTTTTTCCGTAAAATTGGGGACTATTGCAAACAAAATTGGCGGCAGATGCTCCACGCCCTGCTCTATCCCCGGGCGTGGGTGGTGGTTCTGTCCACCCTCCTGGGCGGCGGCGCCACCGTTGCAATCTTCCTGCTGAGATGGGAGGAAAGCCCCCTTGCCGTTCCCGCCTACATTGCCGCCTTTTATGCGCTGACCGTACTGACGATTCGCTCTATTCGCTACTTCCCCCGCTGGTATCGCTCGGGCAAGGACAGGGTGAACGCCAATCCATACGGCAATCGCTTCCTCTGCGATCTCCATTACCGCACCACCGTAACCCTCTACGGCTCGCTTACCGTCAATCTGCTTTACGTTCTGCTGAACGCCATCTCCTGCGCGCACTACCGCACCGCTTGGTTCGGCATCCTTGCCGGCTACTACACCATTTTGGCGATCATGCGATTTTTGCTGGTTCGTTACGCGAGCCGCGTGGGGATCGGCAAGAATTCAGTGCGGGAACATCAGCGCTCCCGTGCCTGCGGAGTCATCCTGCTTGCGCTGAATCTGACGCTGACCGGAACCGTTTGGATGATCCTCTATCAGGATCGGGGCTACCAATACAACGGCATCCTGATCTATGTGATGGCGGCATACACTTTCTACATCACCATTCATGCGGTCATCGACATCATCAGATTCCGCAAATACAACAGTCCGGTAATGTCTGCTGCCAAGCGGATCAATCTGTCCGCCGCGCTGGTCTCCATGCTGGCACTGGAAACTGCTATGATCGCTCAGTTCGGCGGCGATAGCGGACCTATGTTCCGCCGCATCATGGTCGCCGCCACCGGCGCGGGAGTCAGCATTGTGGTGATCGTGCTGTCTGTCACAATGATCGTCACCGCCAACCGCGCCATCCGATCAATCAACGAAAAGAAGTGCTGAGTCGCTTCGGGAGTCAATTATGGAAGATAAAAACACAAACGAATCCTTTTCCTTCACATATTCCGCCAAGGAGCAGAAGGAGATTCGGAGCATTCGGGAAAAATACGCCCCCACGACTGCAGGCGGGGACAAGGGAAGAATGATGGAACAGCTTCGGGCATTGGATCGGAGCGTCACCCGCAAAGGAACGGCGATCTCGCTGGTCATGGGCATCGCGGGCGTGCTTCTCTTGGGGTTTGGCATGAGTTGCTGTATGGTCTGGATGAGCAAATGGCTCATCCCCGGCATCATCATCGGACTTTTGGGCATCGCCTTCGCCGCCCTGTCCTACCCCGTATACGTTGCCGTGACCAAAAAAGAGCGGGAGCGCATCGCCCCCGAAATTCTCCGCCTCTCCGACGAGTTATTGAAGTAATGGAATCAAAATCGGGGCACTGCCCCGGAGCAGGGCGTAGCCCTGCTCCCACCCCGGCAGGAACCTTTTTGAAAAAGGGGTTCTGCACTTCCCAAAGTTTTATGCCGGGTGGCAAATCCTTGCCACCCTCAGAGTGTGACAAAGCCCCATGCGCAACGACAGAGTGTATCTTCTCAGATGCCATTCGTGTCCTGAGGGGAGGGCGGAACCATCTCAGACGCCGAAGTTTTTCGTAGCTGTCGCGTAGCGACTGCTACACTCCTCATCAGGCTCCCCACCCACTTCCTTGGCTCGGCAGTTCTGCGTATATCTGCGGCTCGGCAGTTCTCGGAAATGTTTTGTCTATAGTCAAAGGGGTAGCAAATCCTTGCCGTCCTTTTTAAAAAGTTCTTGGAGGTTTGGAACCTTCTTGGGGGATGGTTCTAAGAAAACAGGGCGGCAAATACTTGCCGCCCCCAGAGTGTCGAAAAAGTTAACGAGAATACTGGAGGAAGGGGAAAACCATCTCAGACGCCGAAGTTTTTCCCCTTCCTC
>JBJDZI010000099.1:0-7929 GCA_051867925.1 Eubacteriales bacterium | reverse complement strand
TGAGATGGTTTCGCCCTCCTCTCGATTTTCTGAAAGACTTTTTCGACAGACTGCGCCCGGCAAGTATTTGCCGGGCTTTTTCAAAAGTCTTCGAAGTTCCGAGAACCTTTTTTCAAAAAAGGTTCTTGACGGGGTTCGGAACGAAGCCCCAATTATTGAATTCCCTTCAGTGCTTCCATGATGGCGTCGGCGCAGGCTTCGTAGCCGATGGCGGAGCTGTTCAGACAGAGATCGTATTCGGTCATCTTGCCCCACTGCTTGTCGGTGTGGAAGTTGTAATGCTCCTTGCGCTGGCGATCCTTCTTGGTAATATAGGAGATGGCGTCCTTCTCGGCAATGCCGTCTGCTTCCACAGCGCGCTTCACACGGGCTTCCATAGAGGTGGCGTAGATGAAGACATTCAGAAACTTGCAATGATCCCGCAGAACATAATCGGCACAGCGACCGATGAGAATGCAAGGTCCTGCATCCGCAAGACGGCGGATCGTCTCGGACTGGGCTTGGAAAATGGCGTAAGGCAACATCTGCTGATTTGATCCTGCGCCCGCAGAAACTGCCACCGAATAGAGCAAACTGCCCATCTTCTTCTCGTCATAATCCTTCAGCACACCGTGACTGAGACCGTATTCCTCGGCGGCCATTTGTAAAAGTCTTCCATCGTAAAAAGGGATAGAGAGCCGCTCCGACAGAATGCGTGCGATCTCTCTGCCTCCGCTGGCGTATTGACGGTTGATAACGATACAGGTTTTATCCATATGTAACTCCTGCCTTTCGGGAATTTCTTTCTCTGATTCTATTATACACAATTTTATAAGCCTTGTCAACAGAATTTTTGTGAACATTTCCCGCAAATATGGCTGATCTTCTCGGGTTTACCTGCGGTCGCCCTTTGTTGTACTTTATTTATCTTATCTAAAAGAAGAAAGCGGAAAAAGTTAATACAATTTAATACCTTTTTCCTCTTGACAAATACCTTGACCTGTTCTATAATAGGATTACCGAACTAATGTTCGGGTAATCCTTTATAGAACAGGGTACCGAATGTTTGAAAAAGGGATATTTTAGAAATTACAGATCAAATGAAGAAGGAGTGATCATATGGCTTTTAAGAAAATACCGGTAGGGGTGGAAGCGCAGTTTTTGACCGACGGTTCGGTCTTTCCGAAGGCACTGCTGCTGGGAGATCAGCGGTATCAGATCGACCGTGTGATGCATCGCGGAAAGCAACATCCCTTCGGCGTGTCCTGCATTGCGCCTGTGAAGTACATCATCATTGTCAGCGGGCAGATGAAGTCCGTATATTTTGAGCCGTCCACGCTGCAATGGTTCACCGTGAAGGACGTGGCGGAGGAGTAGTCGAGGGATCTGTGAACGCTCTCTCACAGAGTGTTTGTTTGATAAACTCCTTCGTTCCTAAGGAGAGGGCGAAACCATCGGGGTGCCGAAGTTTTCGTAGCAACCGCATCGCGGTTGCTACACTCCTCATCAGACTCCCCACCCTTTTCCTTGGTTAGAAGTTTTCCGAACGAACATAACAAAAACTCGCCCGGCAAGGATTTGCCGGGCTCAGAGTGTCGAAAAAGTTAACGAGAATACTGGAGGAAGGGGAAAACCATCTCATACGCCGAAGTTTTTCCCCTTCCCTCGGGCTCCTAACCCCTTTCCTTGGCTGGCGGCACTCTAAATTTATTGTTTCTCGACAGGCTGCGCCCGGCAAGGATTTGCCGGGCTTTTATAGAAGTTCTTGAGGTGCAGGAACCTTCTTGGGGAAAGGTTCCTGCTCCGGGGCAACGCCCCAATTCAGATCAATTTACTGCTTGATGGAGAAGGTGGTGCCGTCGGCGGAGATCTCCACGGAGCCGTTGTTGGTCACGAAGGTGTTTTCGGTGGCGATGCCGGCGGTGATCAGCGCGGTCAGCGTCAGATCTGCGGGAGGATTGCTGTTGGATGCCACGATCACGGCGTATTCCGCCTTCACGGTGGAGAGCAAACCTGCCAGATTGTCATCGAATGCGCCGAAATTAGGCACCACCAGACAATCTACGTCAACGCCTGCAAGTTGGGTGGACAGTTCTGCCATGCGCTCGCCTGCAACGCGGCTGGTGAACAACATATGGTTGTTGCCATAGGTAGCAACCAATGCAATGGAATTGCCCTCGTCGTTCTCATCGTCCAAAGTGGAATAGTTCTTGGCGGGAGGATAGAGGGTCAGCGTAATGTCTCCGAAGGTGAGGGTCTGCTGAGTGCTGACGGTGGTGGTAGTCAGCTTGTAGCTTGCCATTGCGTTGGAGAAAAGGGTGTAGGCGTTGCTGTCCTTCACATAGGTGCCGCCGTACACAGCCTTCACGGTGATGCCCGACTTCAACAGTTGGGGAACGCCGCCGATGCACTTCTTGGAATAGTTGGTCAGGATCACGGCGTCAACGGTGGTGATGCCCTTTTCGGCAAGATAGTTTGCCACGTCTGCGGCGTGCTCTTCGTCACCGGTATCAATGACCACGGTGGCGCTGTCGGTGCGGATGACAGCCGCCAGCGCTCTGCCCATCTTCAGCACCTTGACTTTCACCTCGCCGGAGGTGACTTCCTCACCGTCGTCGTTGGGCTTGGTGGTTTGGGCGTTGTCGCCGCCCGATTTGCTGCTGCAGGAGGTCAGGGGAAGCAGACAGGTGACTGCCAGCAGACCTGCCAACAGGGAGGTTGCGATTTTCTTCAGATTCATAAATAGTTCCGTCCTTTCGGTAAGTTAGAGTTATTATAGCAGGTTTTTCTGAACACAGTGTGAACAACAGGCGTTTTTTGCGAATTTATTTTGCAAATTCACCAAATCGATCGGGCAACGGGCGGGAGCAATTGGAGAAGACCGCCATTCGCTACCGGGTGGCGGCGATGGGGCAGCCGAGGCGGCGGGAGCATCCCTCCGCGGGCGGCGGTTGGCAGGGCGCACCTCACCATAGGCTGAGGGGCGCAGATACCCTCGGGCAAAGCCACCGAACCGGCGGAGCTGACCTCCCTCCCGCCGACCCATGCAGTGTGGGTATCCCCACAGACAGGTGAGGCGACCTCGTCAAAGCAAACGCAGGCACGGTCGGAGTGGCAACTGCCACTCCCTCCCGCGCCTGCGCGTTTGCCTTATTTTTTCTTCTCCCGCCGAATGATGCTCATCCCGCAACAGCCGCAATGAGTGGGGATGTGCGCCCCCGACTCCGGGTCCGCAAAGCCGTAGCGGGCGTCTTCGTCGCTGTGGATTTCGGGTGCCTCGCTGTAATGGTTGCCGCAGTTGACACAGACGATGGGCTTGCCCTCGTCCGGCAGATACATAAAATCGGTGCAGGCGTAATGGCGGACGCGACTGCCCGCGCCGAAGGGGGTCGTGCCCTTCACCAAATAATTGTAATCAAACTCCCTGCCGCTGTCTTCCCGAATCCGCAGTTTGGCGACGGTATAATAGGTGGCGCGGCGATCCCACCCGATCTTCGCCTTGATTTGGAACTCCATGCTCACCACCACGCCCTCAAAGGAGCGGTCTGCCAGCCGATCCCAAACCTTGAACGCGGTGGCAGGTGCCATCGCCAAAAGTCCAAACAGGACGGTGGCACCGAACATTCGGATAGGTGTTTCGTGGAATCGCCACAGAGAATAGCCCTCCATGGCGACGAACGCCAACCCCAACACGATGGCGATCACCTTAGCAGAGATCAGCCGTCGGTTGACTTTGCGGCGCAGGTCGGCACATTCGGGCGGGATCTGCGGGCGTTGGGAAGATGCTTTCATAGGACCCCCTTAGAAATGATTCTTTTTTCGCAGTCAAAAATGATTCTGCTTCCGGCGTTTCAGCGGTCGATGCAGTCCCGATCCAACGCGCCCAAAAAGCCAGTAGCGGTGTAGACCTTGTAGCCGTCCACGGTGTCCCCGTTGTCCAGCAGACTTTGCTTGCCGTTTTCATCCCAATAAATCTTCTTGGGAACGGGATTGAAGATCAGAATCTTCTGATCTTCAGAGGCAAAGCCGTATTCGAAATTGGTCACCCGTGTAAACAGCGTCACCCGCGCCAGTCGGAAGGGACGCCGAAAACAGCCGCGTCCCTTGGTGCGAAGCACCATCGGGGCGTTTGCCCGGATCGCGCTGATCAGCTTGCAGGCATAGCGTTTGCCGTTGACCGTTACCGAGAAGCTCTCGCAGTCGGTGATCCGAAAAATGGAACGGTAGGGGAGGTCGATGGCGGAAAGAGGAATCTCTTTTTCCCGACAGGTCTGTCGGAGTTGTTTCAGAAAAGAGCGACGTTTCAAAAGGGCTCGCATCAGACGCCAAATGACGGGGAGGACAACTATACAGACAATCACAAATATGGAAAGCGGCGCAAACAATACATCCCGTAACAGCGGCAACAAGGGGATCAGCTGGGGAGCAATGTAGCACAGTCCCAGCGTGCCCAACATATAGATGGCAATCATGCACGCCGCTTCCTCAGCTGTTTTCTTTTTCTTCTTCTGCTTCCCTGTATGGTCAGAGTCCTGCTGATTTTCGATCACCAGCCATCGCTTCATGGCAGTTAGCCGCGCCTTCAGCGAGAGCAGAAAGAGCAGGAGCAGCAGCAGAGCGGGAAACCATATCCGAGTGGCATAATTCTGTGCCACATTCGGGAACAGATCGAACAGGTACATGGCGTACCCATTGGGATGAAGTACCGAAAACAGAAGGGCAAAGACCGCCGTCCGGGTCCAAAGTCCGGGCTGGATCAGGAAAAACCGCAGCCGCTCCGGCAGCGTTTGAGGGCGTTTTTCCAGAGCATAAAACTTCTCCCGCAAGGGCGTATTGCAAATGGTGGCATAGCGCACCCCCGAATGAAAGGCAAGCACCGCTACCACGGTGCAGATCACGCCGACCTGTCGGGCGACGTCGGGGTATAATTCAAAATCGTACAGATAAAATTTGCAGTAAAGATACGCAAACTGCGGAATCTGCCAGAAAAACAGTACGGTAAAAAAACGGATGACGGCGTGGCATACGCCTTTTGTTTTTTGCAGTATGGTCATGGTACACTCCGATTGCAAAATTTTTATATCTACTATATTGATTATATATTAAAATAATCAAATTGTCAATAATTTTGACGAAACTTCTTGCATCACAAATGCGATTTGGAAATTGTTACAAAGAATCACTTGGCGGGTTGTGCAGGATAACCAAGCGTAACCGTCGCCTACCCGCTGGTCTCCACGGGATTTGCAAAAAGTTCACAAACAAAAGGGCGGGGAACGCGAAAAAAAGTTGACAAAGGTACGGGGATGTATTATAATAGTTGTATAAACCTTGATTTTTTACAACTTCGGATGGGGTCTTTCCCGGGAGGATAGCGTGATAGTATGCTCCTCCCAAAGCCATGTACACCTGTTTCACGCCCAAATTTATTTGAGCCGCCTATGGCGGCATGGAGATTATTATGAATCAAATGCCCTATATTGTTGTGGGAGTAGCCATTCCCGTGGCTTTGCTCCTTTGCGCCCTTCTTTTCGTGGGATTGCGCCGCTCTATGGCGGTTGCCAAACTCTACGCGGGACGCGGGCGCGATCTGCGCTTCGTTTGCGCCCTTCTGCGCCACTACCTCCCCGGCGGGAAATGGCGCATCCTCCGCAGTCCCTGCCTGCTTTCCGATCACCGCGGCGCGCCTCCTCGGGCGGATCTTCTGGTCATCGGCGGCGGTGGCGTACTGATTCTGACCGTGGACGACCGTCCCGGGCATTTTTCTACCCCTCCCACCGGCGATTGGACCCATTGGCAGGACGGCAATATGGAAAAGATTCCCAACCGCTTTGCCGAGGGCAGACAGTACACCGCCGTGGTCAACGGACTTCTGGTACGGGCGGGAATCTCCTGCCCCGTGATCAATCTCATCGTCCTCTCCGACGATTATGCAGGCGCGGACGATCTCTACGCCGAAAACGTGATGACCGGCAACCAGTTGGTGCCTTTCGTAAAGCGGTTCTGCAAGAGCGGTATGCTCTCTTCAAGGGTGCAGAAACGCCTGCGGCAGATCATCGTCACCCATCACGCCAAAACCCGCAAAGCACTGGAGGCGGGCGCATCCGCTTCCAAACCCGCGGAGCAAAACAGAGGGCAGTTCACCGCCGCCAATCTCTTTGAAGCGGGCGGCGATGCGCCCGTAGCATCCTCCCGGAAGACCCACGTCGGCGATATCGTTTCATGCCCCGCCTGCGGCGAATCCATGCCCGCACGGTTCCGTGTGTGCGGCGTGTGCGGCGCGTTGCTTCGTCCCGAATCTGCTTTTGATTCTGCCGAATCTGCCGATTCCCGCTTTGATCCGACCTCCGATTCCCACGCTGAGACAAACGCGGGCTCCCGTTTCGAGGGCAACCGATGAGCCGTGTCCGCCGCCTGTGGCAGATGTTCTGCACCATGCTCTACATCAGTGCCTTCACCTTCGGGGGCGGGTTCGTCATCGTCTCGCTGATGAAAAAGAAGTATGTGGATCAGTACGGCTGGCTCACCGAAGAAGAGATGCTGGATATGACTGCGCTGGCGCAGTCCACGCCCGGTGCCATTGCCGTGAATGCGGCGATCCTGACGGGCTACCGTTTGGCGGGATTTTGGGGCGTTGCGGTTTCGGTGATCGCCACCGTCCTGCCGCCCCTATTGGCGCTGACGGTGATCTCCTTCTTCTACGGTGCATTTCGGGACAGTCCCGCCGTGCAGGCGGTTTTGCGCGGGATGCAGGCCGGCGTTGCCGCTGTGATCTGCGACGTGGTGCTGGATCTGTCCGGAAAGGTGATCAAGACCCGCAGTGCTCTCTCCATCGCTTTGATGGTGGCAGCCTTCGTGCTGGTGTATTTCTTCCATGTGAATGTGATCGTTCTGATCCTTTCCGCCGCCCTGCTCGGCATTCTGATCGGCTTTATCCGCGTAAAATGCAAACGCACTTGACCGCGGTTTGGGGTTTACTCTGCCGACTCCTCTATAGATCCGTTCTTTGGGAGACTTTATGGAACTTTTGGAATTATTCTTCTGTTTTTTTCAGATCGGGCTATTCAGCATCGGGGGCGGTTACGCCGCCATTCCGCTGATTCAGGCGCAGGTGGTGGAAGCCAATCGCTGGCTGTCTGTGGCTGAGTTCACCGATCTTGTGACCATTGCCGAGATGACGCCCGGTCCCATTGCGGTAAACGCTTCCACCTTCGTGGGCATTCGGCTGGCGGGGATTCCCGGAGCCATCGTCGCCACGCTGGGGTGCATTGCGCCTGCTTTGATTTTGGTGACTTTGCTGGCGGTTTTGTACAACAAATTCCGCAAACTGACTGTAATGCAGAATCTGCTCTCCACCACCCGCCCTGTTGTGGTTGCGCTGATCGCCTCCGCGGCGGTGACGCTTGTATTGCAGGCGTTCTTCGGCGGGATTTCGGTAGGGTGCGATCCCATTGCGATCGTTCTGTTTGCCTCCGCGCTGATCTTCCTGCGCCTGTGCAAGTTAAACCCCATTCTGGTGATGCTTGCCTGCGGCATCATCGGCGGCTGCCTGTATTGGATTGTTTAGTTGATTCATATTGAAGTTCCGCCTCATCCCCCGCCCGCTTTCCTCCAAGAAAGCGGGGCAAAAAGACAGGTCAATAACTATTCGTCATTTTGACAGTGCAATCACCTTTGTCAGCAATCTGCGGGCGGCAAGGATTTGCCGCCTCATTTGTAAAAGTTCTTGGAGGTTTGGAACCTTCTTTCAAGAAGGTTCCAAGAAAATAAGGGCGGCAAGGATTTGCCGCCCTCAGAGTGTCGAAAAAGTTAACGAGAATACTGGAGGAAGGGGAAAACCATCTCATACGCCGAAGTTTTTCGTAGCTGTCGCGTAGCGACTGCTGCACTCCTCACCAGACCTCCAACCCCATTCCTTGGCTGGCGGCTATCTAAATTTATAGTTTATCG
>JBJDZI010000098.1:0-7955 GCA_051867925.1 Eubacteriales bacterium | reverse complement strand
CGGCGTATGAGATGGTTTTCCCCTTCCTCCAGTATTCTCGTTAACTTTTTCGACACTCTGCGGGCGGCAAGTATTTGCCGCCCTTGATAAAAGTTTTTGGAGTTCCAAGAACCTGTTTTTCAAAAAGGTTCTTGGTAGGGTTTGGGGCAAAGCCCCAATTCAGATAAATTTATTCCACTACAACTTCGCCATTGTCTTGGACAGTAACGGTCATGCCGTTTTGCACGTAATCCAGAAATTCGTCGCCGAGGCTATCCACAACCGGCATGGTCACGTCGTCCACCCAAACGTCGGCGAGGATCGCGCCTGCCGCGGCGAGGGAGTCGATGGGTTTGGAGAAGAGCATACACGCGGGCTGGCGTTTCATGGCACAGGCGCAGTAAAGCACCAGACCGCCGGTGGTGGAGCCGATGGTCATCGGCAGGCAGAGCGCCTTACCCAGCATCTGCTTGCCGTACAGATCGGGATTGTTCTGATCGCCGCAGGTGGCGGTCTTGTCGCCGAATTGGAGTGCCTTCTGGAAGGAAGCCAGCGTGTTCAGCCCGCCGTGAGAGACCAGCGCCTCAGCGGTGACCGTACCGGGGGCGACGACCCGTCCTTTGAATACTTTCATCAGTTTTTGCCTCCTTTGGTGATCTGCATCAGGATCTCGTCATCGGTGTAGTAACGCGAGGTCGTGTAGGTACGGAGTTTGTTGGAAGAAGTGATTACGGGCATCTTCGCACACAGCGGATTGTTCATGTACATCAACGGGCAGATGTACGAGGTGATCACGCCCGTCGCCTTCAACCTTGCGGCGTAGGGAGTCTTCTCAAATTCGCGGAGTACGGCGGGAGAGGCGGTGAAGACGGTGGGAATGACCACCTTCTTGTTGCCCGCTTCCTTCAGGGAGGCTTCCACCTTATCCGTCCAGGATTTGAGCTGTTCCAGACTCATGTGGGGACAGCCCATGAAGCAGAGCTTCGGTTTGGCATCGGGATTTTTCCAGATGACGGGATAGGACTGATAAACCCGCTCCAGTTCGGCATCGTCAATGACGTAGGTCTGCGCGCCCTCGGCGATCAGAGCCTCGCCCTGTTCCACGGCTTCGGGGGTGAGGTTTGCAATATGGTACAGCCCCACCGCACCGTTGGAGGCGGTGGCCGCACCGAAATCCTTCAGATAGGTGCAGGCGGTATCGGTCAGTTCGGTGCCCAGCCATTTGTCCAATCCCTTCACATAGGGAACGGCTTCCATCACCTTCATGCCGATGGCAGAGCCCAGCAGTTGTGCTTCGGGCTTTTTGGTGGTCTTGATCTCCACGATCCAGGTTGCTCTTCTGCCCTCGTCGGTCAGCAGACCGAATTCGGGAACGAAGCCCGCGATAGAACCCATAATGTCAATGATGCCCGAATTGCGGTTGCATCTTGCGCCCAGCACTGAGTTGGCGTAGACCACGGCGGAGGATTCCGCCCAAGAGAGGACTTCGCCCTTTTGGGGCTTGTTGCCCACCTCATCCATATAGCAGGTGCAGGTGAAGGCATCGTCGGCAAGAAGCCCCAGCTTTCCCAGCTGACCTTCGTAGAAATCCTGCGTGGAGTACATGAATTTGTTGAAAATCAGTTTCTGCAGGAAGTTGGCGGGGACATTCTTATCCAGCGGACGGGGATCCACCGAGAATTTCTGCTCGGAGGTGACGCCTGCGTCGATCAGTTCCTGCATCAGATGGAAAACGGGCTTCATCATCTTCAGACCGAAGGAGGTCACCAGATGGTTGTATTTAGAGGTAACAGGCACCATCCGCTGAGCGTTAAAGGCATCGCCGTACATCACGAGGGTCTTCATAACCTTCGCCATCGTCTCGCCTTTTTCGCCGTCCAAAATGGCCTGTTGTTCTTTGGTAAGAATCATTGGGGGTATATTCCTTTCACAAATATTTTGGGGAAACATCATAGAAAGTTCGGATGGGCAAGCCGTCCGGCGCGCCCCTGCATCTCTGTCAGATCTTCATGCACACATCCCACGCGCCCCAGATGACGGTGCGGAGGTTGCCGACCTTGTCTGCGTCGCCGATGATATGGACTTTTCCGCCCTTCTTGGCGAGGGGAGCGGGCTTGTAGCCCACCGAGAGGATCACGCAGTCCGCGGGGATTTCGGTAATCTTGCCTTCCTTATCGGCGATGGTGACCACGCCGTCCTTGATCTCCTTCACGCCAGTCTCCAGATAGACGGGAACCTCATTCGCCTTGAAGAAATCGCGGAGGAAGGAGGTGTTGGCAAGGCAGATGCCGGGAGTGGTGATCAGATCGTCCTGCATCTCCACGATGGTGGGCTTTTTGCCCTGCAGATAAAGTTCGTAGGCGATCTCACAGCCGGTCAGACCGCCGCCGATGACGACGACATTCTCTCCTACGGGCGCACGACCCAGCAGAAAGTCCACCGCTTGAATCGCCTTGTCTGCTCCGGGAACGGGGATACGGTTGGCAACCGAGCCGGTAGCTACGATCACCTCGTCGGCATTCAGCGACTTCACATCGGTGACCTCGGTGTTCAGCCGCACTTCGATAGCGGGATATTTGGTCAGTTCCCGCTTGTACCATGCGATGAGCGCCCGATCCTTCTCCTTGAAGGAGGGAGCCGCCGCCGCGATGAACACACCGCCCAACTCACCTGTCTTTTCATAAAGGGCGACCTTATGTCCCCGCTTTGCCAGCACCAGCGCCGCTTCCATACCGCCGATGCCACCGCCAATCACCGCCACGTTCTTTTTCTTCTTGGCAGGTGCGATATAGTGCTTCCCCGACTGCATCGTCTCTGCGTTCAGTGCGCAACGGGCAAGTCCCATGGTGTCGGACAAATCCTGCGTGTTGTAATGTCCTTTGGAGGAGGAAAAATTGAAACAGCCGCTGTGACAGCAGATGCAGGGCTTGATGTCCTCCACACGGTTCTCGATCAGTTTGGTGACCCATTCGGGATCCACCAAAAACTGGCGGGCAACGCCCACCGCGTCGATCTTGCCTTCCGCAATCGCGGCGGCACCCACGTCCGGCTCCATTCGTCCGGCACAGACCACGGGAATATCCACGAACTGTTTGATATGCGCCACATCTTCCAGATTGCAGTTTTGGGGCATATACATAGGCGGGTGCGCCCAGTACCAAGAGTCATAAGTACCGTTGTCGGCGTTGAGCATATCGTAGCCCGCATCCTGCAGATACTTCGCCGCCCGTTCGGACTCTTCCATGGTTCTGCCCATTTCCTTGGCGTCGTCTCCGGGAACGATCCCCTCGGCAAATCCCTTCAGTTTGGACTCTACCGAATAACGGAGCGATACGGGGAAGTCCGCACCGCATTCCTGCTTGATAGCCTGCACCACTTCGGCGGCAAAGCGATAACGGTTTTCGAAAGAACCGCCGTATTCGTCGGTGCGCTGATTGTAAAACTCGATGGCAAACTGATCCAACAGATAGCCTTCGTGAACCGCGTGAACCTCCACACCGTCCACGCCCGCGTCCATGCAGAGTTTGGCGGTCTTGGCGAAGGCCTCGATGATCTCGTGGATCTGTTCCTTCGTCATTTCCGGGCATTCAATGTCAGGTGCCCAGCGCGCGGGCTGAGGGCTGGGCGATGCCAATTCGTGGCTGGTGTCGATGACAGGCCTGATCAGCGCCCGGGTGAACTTCTTCTTGTGCAGAGGACCGATCAGCTCGGTGATCGCCCAACTTCTGCCCATGCCTGCAGTCAGCTGGATAAAGAGTTTCGCACCTGTCTTGTGAATCTCGTCCATAAAGACCTTCAGTTCTTGGAACATCTTGGGATTCTGCCAGAGCCACTTGCCCCAGAAGGTGTCCCGCAGAGGCGCGATGCCGGGGATAATCAGACCGACATTGTTCCGGGCGCGCTCCAGAAAGAGTTTTGCCGCCTCCCGGTCAAAGCCGCAGCCGGTCAGTTCAAACCAGCCGAAGAGGGAGGTGCCGCCCATCGGGCACATCACAATGCGGTTTTTGATCTCTACATTGCCTATTTTCCAAGGGGTAAACAGGGCTTGGTATTGGGGATTCATTTGATCCATTGGGATAGTCTCCTTTCCGTGGGTTCCTTTGATACTTTGATTATACAACAATTGCGCAAAAAAAGCAAGTCTTTTATCCAAAAAGCGCAAAAATAACAAGTGACAGGAGCGATTTTTTATGCTATAATATGAACGATAATAATCTCATCAGCGAGGTGATCCGATGAAACGATTCATCAGCGGGTTTCTTTGTCTGTCTATGCTGGTAGCGGGGCTTCCCCTTGCCGCCTGCAAAAGTCAGGATAAACCCACCCAAACCACTGCCGACGATAATCAAGGAGGATTTATGAACAACGGCAAATCTAACGCAATCATTTACGATATGCTCACCGAGGATCTGGTAAATCCCGTGGGCATTGATGACAGCACCCCCGTGTTCAGCTGGAAGGTGCAGTCTGAAGAGATGGGCTGGCTCCAGTCCGCTTACCAGATCGTGGTTCAAAACGGCTCTGCGGTGGTCTGGGACAGCGGCAGAGTGGAGTCCGGTGCTTCCATAGGCGTTGTCTACGCAGGCGAGAAACTGGCTTCCTCAACCGAATACGTCTGGAACGTAACGGTCTGGGATCAGAAGGGAGACTCCAAAACCTCGGACGACGCCACCTTCGAAATGGGACTGCTGAGTTCCAAGCCCTTTAAGGATGCGGATTGGATCAGCTACGCAGGCACGTCCCTCTACTCCGGAACAAACTACACCATCGACTTTGACTTTATCATCGACCGAGACGCCCAGGGCTTCTGCTTCGGAATGTCCGATACCGGCACCTTTGTCATGTGGCAGGTCAACACCAAGTCAAGCCCCGGCAGAGTTTTGCTCCGTCCCCACTTCAAGTCGGGCGGCAACTGGACCGCATATCCCGGCGGCCCCGGTAACGTGCAGGCGATCGACGTGACCGATGTCATCGGTTACAACAGCACCGAGATCATCGGCAAGACGATCCACGAGCGTATTGAGGTAAACGGCAAGACCGTCAAAACCTATTTCGGCGCAGATGCCGACCATCTGACGTTGGCGTCCACCTACACCCACAGCGCAACCATCCCCCTCACCAATATCGGCGTGCGTCACAACACCGACGCCTCCGCCGACAAAGAGATCGCCCGCTACGATAACATCGTCATCCGGGATGCAGACGGCAAGGTGATCTACGAAAACGATTTCTCGGGCGTGACCGACAATTTCGTCGGCTCCTCCCACGCCGTCCTGCAGGACGGTATGCTGAAGATGGGAACGGAAAACTCCACCGGCGAGTTTATCGCATACCATTCCACCGCCAATTCCCTGCCCGCTTTCCGCAGGGCAATCAACATTAGGAGCGGTCTGGTCTCCGCAAAGCTCTACACCGCCGGTCTGGGCGTGTACGAAGCCTATGTCAATGGCGCACGGATCGGCAGAAAGTATGCTGACGGCACCGTGCAGTACTGCGAACTGAAGCCCGGTTTCACCGAAATGGCTGACCGCAAGTTCTACACCACCACCGATGTGACTTGGATGCTGACCGAAGGGGAGAACGTCCTCTCTGCAGTGGTATCGGGCGGCTGGTGGAGCGACCAGGCGGCGGCAAAATACGGCAAGAACGATGCCTTCCTTGCCAAACTGATCCTCACTTACAGCGACGGCACCACCGAAACCGTCGTCACCGACACCACATGGAAGACCGCCCGTGAGAGCGCGGTAATCTATGCCGACATCTACACCGGCGAGACCTACGATGCCCGCGTGGATCTGTCCTGGATGAAGCCCGGCTACGATGACAGCCAGTGGTCTGCTCCCGTGGTCAACACCGAGTTCAAGGGTACCATCTGCGCATGGATGGGTTCCCCCATCACCGTCCGCGAAGATCTGAACCGCGATCCCGCATCGGTCATCATCTATAAAGGCGCGACCGGTGCAGGTTCTGACCGCTATGGCAAGATCAACGTGCTGAAAACCTACGGCGACGAGGTCTTCACCCTGAATCCCGGTGAGACCGCGCTGATCGACTTCGGTCAGAACTTCTCGGGCTGGGAAGCTTTCACCGTGGAAGGCGCGGCAGGAACCGTTCTGACCGTCGAGCACGGCGAGATCCTCAACGACAACAACGGTCTCAAATCCCGCGGCAACGACGGTCCCGAAGGGTCTGTTTACAACGCCAACTACCGTAGCGCGGCGGCTACCACGGTCTATACGCTGGCAGGCGGCGGCAAGGAGAGCTATCATCCCTCCTTCAGCTTCTACGGCTTCCGCTATATTGAGATCACCACTACCGCAACCGTCACCATCCACAGCGTAGACGGGCAGGTGGTCACCTCGGTCGAAAAAGAGACCGGCATCATGGAGACCACCGACAAGGATGTGAACCAACTGATCTCCAACATCTTCTGGGGAATGTACTCCAACTATCTCTCTATCCCCACCGACTGTCCTCAGCGTGACGAGCGGCAGGGCTGGACGGCTGACACCCAGGTCTTCTCTCAGGCAGGCACCTACCTCGCCTTCTCCAAGAGCTTCCTGGAAAAGTTTACGGCAGATATGCGGGATGCCCAGAATGCCGAAGGCGCATATCCCGGCACAGCTCCCACTGGCAACTACGGCGGCGGTGGCTGGGGCGGCACCGGCTGGGCAGACGCAGGCGTGATCATCCCTTACAATCTCTATATGCAGTACGGTGACACGGCGATCATCGAGGATAACTGGAAGGCCATGCAGAAATATGTCGACAGTTATCTTGGCAAGAGCAATAAAAAAGGTCCCAAATCCATTTGGGGCGACTGGCTTGCCTACGAGTCCAACGATGCGGAGATCCAAGCCATTCTTGCGGTAGCCTTCTACGCATGGGATGCCTTGATGATGGCAGAGATGGCAGATGCTATCGGTCTGGACAGCGCAGTGGAAAAGTACATGACGCTGTACGAAACCGAAAAAGAGTATTTCATTGAGCAGTACGTTAACGCCAACGGCACGCTCAAGCGTGGCGAGCAGTCTGTCTGCCTGTACGCGCTCTATCTGGATCTGCTTCCCGATGAAGATTCGGTGAATGCAGTGATCAAACAGCTGACCGAGAACATCAAGCGCAAAGGGAACCGTCTCCAGACAGGCTTCTTGGGCACCGCCATCATTCTGCCTACGCTGACCAAGATCGGCAGAAGCGATCTGGCGTACACGCTCCTGCTCCAGCACGACAATCCCTCCTGGCTGTACTCTGTGGATCAGGGTGCCACCACCATTTGGGAGCGCTGGAACTCCTACACCATCGAAAACGGCTTCGGGGACGTGGGAATGAACTCCTTCAACCACTATGCCTACGGCGCGGTGGCGGCATGGATGTTTGAATCCATGGCAGGCATCGGTACCGATCCCGAGCATCCCGGCTACAAGCGGATCATCCTGGCTCCTCAGCCCGACACCCGTCTTGCGGTCAAGGCTTCTTATGACTCCGCATACGGTCTGATCAAGGCGGAATCCACCTTCGAGGATACGCTGTGGACCTACTCCTGCTCCCTTCCCGCCAACACCACCGGTCAGATCCGCATTCCCGCCATCGACCGGCAGTATTGCATCGTAAACGGCAAGTCGGTGAGCGATCTGACCGTCGAGACCGACGGACTCACCTATGTTGGCATGGAAGACGGCGTACTGATCTTCGAAGCCGTCTCGGGCAGCTTCACCTTCACCACCCGTATCGGGTAATGGAATTGGAATTGAGGCGCTGCCCCGGAGCCGGGCGTAGCCCTGCTCCTATCCCGCAGGAACCTTCTTGAAAAAAGATTCCAAACCTCCAAGAACTTTTATAAAAGGGCGGCAAATTCTTGCCGCCTTCAGTCTGTCGAGAAAGCCCCATACCATACCGAGGGAAGGGGAAAACCATCTCAGACGCCGAAGTTTTTCCCCTTCCCTCGGGCTCCCAACCCCTTTCCTTGGCTGGCG
>JBJDZI010000097.1:0-8104 GCA_051867925.1 Eubacteriales bacterium | reverse complement strand
GAGGAAGGGGAAAAACTTCGGCGTCTGAGATGGTTTTCCCCTTCCTCCAGTATTCTCGTAAACTTTTTCGACAAACTGGGGGCGGCAAGAATTTGCCGCCCTTATTTATAAAAGTTCTTTGCCCCGCTTTCTTTCAAGAAAGCGGGCGGGGGTTGGGGCAGAGCCCCAATTATGATAAATTCTTATATGTGGTGACGATTACAATGGCGGAGAGAATGGCGGTCAGGATGTCGGCGGCGGGCATGGAATAAAGTACGCCGTTCAGACCGAAGAAGATCGGCAAAAGCAGAGCCAGTCCCACACCGAACACGATCTCCCGCACCATAGACAGCATGGTCGAAGCCACCGCTTTGCCCATTGCCTGCAGGAAGATAAACGCCGCTTTGTTGATGCAGGCGAAGATCATCATGCAGAGATAGATGCGGAAGGCTTTCACGGCAAAATCGGTATAGTAGACGCTTTCGTTGGAAGCACCGAAGAGTCCGATCAGCCGGTTAGGGAAAAACTCCACGATGATCAGCGCCACTGCACCCACGGCGGCTTCGGCGATCAGCAATTTAGTGAACAGTCTCTTCACACGGTCGCAAAGTCCCGCGCCCATGTTGTAGCCCACCAAAGGAATGCATCCTGCCGCCATGCCCACTACGATGGAAATGACAATCTGAAAGAATTTCATCACGATGCCCACCACCGCCATGGGGATCTGGGCGTACTGCTCCTGCCCGAAGATGACATCCATGGCACCGTATTTGCGGATCATGTTGTTGATCGCCGCCATTGCCGCCACCAGCGAGATCTGGGACAGGAAACTGCAGATTCCCAGCACCAAAGTCTTCCGAATGATCCTGACATTAAACCGAAAATCTTCTTTGGACAATTTCACCGTCCTCGTGTGGAACAGATACCAAATTGCCGGCACCGCGGTGACGATTTGCCCCAGCACGGTGGCAAGGGCGGCACCCATCATGCCCCATTGAAGGGCGAAGATGAAGATGGGATCCAGAATCAGATTGACCACGGCTCCCGACAGGGTGGAGATCATTGCGAATCGGGGATTTCCGTCGGCGCGGATCACGGGATTCATCGCCTGCCCGAACATATAGAAGGGGATACCCAGTGAGATGTAGAAAAAGTATTCCTTCGAATAGCGGAAGGTTTCCTCGTTGACCGTGCCGCCGAACAGGGTGATGATCTGATCGTCCAAAAGCAGGTAGACGGCGGTCAGAACGATGCCTGCGATGACCGTCAGCAGGATGGAATTGCCCACACTGTGCCCAGCGTCACCGCTTTGGTTTTTGCCAAGGCTGAGACTGACGAAAGCGCAACAGCCGTCGCCGATCATCACGGCAATGGCAAGCGCAATCACCGTCAGCGGAAACACCACTGTGTTGGCGGCGTTGCCGTAAGAGCCGAGATAGGCGGCGTTGGCGATAAAGATCTGATCCACGATGTTGTACAGCGCGCCCACCAAAAGCGAGATGATGCAGGGAATGGCGTACTTTCGCATCAGTTTGCCAATCTTCTCGGTGGCAAGATAGGCTTGGTTGTTTGTTTCCATAAATATAATACCTCCTGATCCGATCCTTGCAAACCCATGGCTTGCGGGATCGGGAGCGCAAAAAAATAATGCGTAAGTCCGAAACTGGACTTACGCATTTCTGCTACTCGTTAGAGGTATTATAGCACAAACTTCCGAAAATTGCAAGGGGGAAGAAGGAATTTTTAGAAAATTCCCGTCACGCCCACTCTCCCAGTATCGCTTCTGCCATCCGATCGGCGGCAAACCCGTCACCGTAACGGTAAGAGCGGATGCGCAGTTGGGAAAGTGCCGCCTCGTCCGACAGAAGCCCCACCGCCTCGCTGACCATTTTATCGGGATCGCCTCCGATGATCCGCAAAGACGGCGCGTCGCCCCGCTCGCTTTGCTTCCGCAAAACCAGCGTGGGGATTCCCAAAAACGCTGCTTCCTCCTGAAGCCCGCCGCTGTCGGTAAGCAGAAGAGTCAACCGCGGCAGAAGATGGGCGCAGGTGGGATAGTCCAGCGGCGGCAGAATGTGAAGACGGGGATGGCGCACCTTCCCGAGTGCCGTTGTCAGTTCGGGAGAGGGGTGCGTCGGGAAGAGGACGGTGCAATCAGGAACGGCATCGGCGATCTCTTCCAGCGAGGTCAAAAAGGAGGGCATGGCATCGGCGTTTTCCCTGCGATGGAGCGTGCAGAGGACGATCCGCCCTTCCGTGGCGGGCAGAGAAGGGGCGGGACGGGAGAGGATCAGCCGCAGACCGTCCAGCCCGCTGTTGCCGGTGACGGCGATCCGCCCGGTCACCCGCTCGCTGCAAAGGGCGGCGGCATCGGCCCCGGTGGGACATAGATGAAGATCGGCAAGGGGGGCGATCATCCGTCGATGGGCTTCTTCGGGAAAAGGGAACATATCGTAGGTGCGCAGTCCCGCTTCCACATGGATGAGTGCGGGAGGGATGTGCGCTCTGTGGGGTGGGACAGGTGCGCTATGCGTTTTGCCGGCTCGGGCAAAGGTGCCAAGCACTCCACCGCTCGGAGCAGATGCGCATCGCTCTCCATCTGCGCGTCGGGCGGCTTTCTTATTTACCTTCCCATAAAACGTCGCCAGCGCGCCACCCAGTGCCGCGGTGGTGTCGCCCTGCACCAGTACCCCATCGGGTGCGGCATCCGTAAAGAGTGGCGGCAGGACACGTAGCATCTCAGCCAGCAGTTCTGCAGGCGTTCGCCCCCGGCGGAAGGCGATGGGCGCGTATCGGGGTACCTCCCCGAATGCGGCAAGCGTATCGGTCAGCAGATTTCCGTGCTGACCGACAGCACAAAAATCGGCTCGCGCTCCCCGACGGCGCAGAGCCGCCGCAACGGGAGCAAGTTTGATCGCTTCGGGACGCGTCCCGGCAATGAGTATGTAATAGGACATTTGGATTTTGACAGGAGTGTTATGGAAAAAGACTCCTGCACCTCCATTTGATAAAAATTTTTGGGAGTTCCAAGGGGCTGTCGCAATCTGAGCGTTATCTTCGGCAAAGCCAAGGAAGAGAGTGTGGGGGGAGTAGCAGCCGCTACGCGGCGGCTGCGAAGGGGGAAAACTTCTGCGTATAAGATGGTTTTCCCGTAGCCAACGCAACGCGGTTGCTACGTCCCTTCGAGCAAACTGACGATTATTACAAAACAACCCCTCTGTCGGCGCCCTTGGGGCATCATCTCAACACAAATATATGCGGGAATTTCCCGAAAACTCTTGTAAAACTCTCCATTTTGTGATAAACTAAAATGAATTATTCCGGGGAGGTCTGAAATGGCAGAAGATAAGCGTTACAAAAAACTGATGGGCAACACCGCGATCATAGGTCTGGGGCAACTGGGCTCCAAGGTGCTGGTCTATCTGTTGGTGCGACTGTACACCGCGGTCATGTCCACCGAGGAATACTCCATCGCCTCCAACCTGACCGAAACGGCAACTCTGCTGATCCCTCTCCTGTCGCTGGGCATCGGCGAGGCGGTCTTCCGCTTCGGCATGGATCGCAGTTTTTCCAAGAAGGATGTGTTCAGCGGCGGCTTCGTGGCGGCACTGATGGGCGCACTGCTGTTGACGGCGGTGATCCCCATCCTTTGCGCCATCCCCTATATGCAGGGCAGAGAGTGGCTGATCCTCGTCTATGTTTTCTCCTCTATCCTGCACACCATCTGTTCCCAATTTTTGCGTGCGGAGGGAAACTTCAAGCTCTACGCCGTTCAGGGATTGCTGAACACCGCGCTGGTCATCACCTGCAATATCATCTTCCTGATCCCCCTGCATCTATCCTACATCGGCTATGTTTTGTCGGTAGCGGTGGCGGACTTTTTTGCCACGATCTTTATGGTAGTTGCGGCGAAAATGTGGCGTTACTTCGACCTGCGGGCGGTACAAAAATCCACGCTCAAGGAGATGCTGAAGTACAGCATCCCCATGATTCCCGCCAATATTTTCTGGTGGATCACCAATGTCTCCGACCGCTACATCGTCACTTGGTTTTTGGGAGACTCCGCCAACGGACTCTATTCCGCCTCCTACAAGATTCCCACGCTGATGATGACCATCTCGGGCATTTTCGTTACCGCGTGGCGCAACAGCGCAGTGGACGAGCGGGAGTCTAAAGACAGTGCCACTTTCTACGAGCGGGTGTTCGGTGTCTTTTCTGCTGTCGTTTTCCTGATGGCGGGTTGCATTATCGCACTTGCCAAGGTCATTACCGTGGTCATGTTCGCCCCCTCTTACCGCTCGGCGTGGAGCAATATCCCCATCCTCACCCTTGCGATGGTCTTCTTTAATCTGGTCTCCTTCCTCGGCAGTCTTTATGTTGCCGAGAAGAAGTCGCTGTACTCATTCTTCACCTCGATGGCGGGTGCGACGGTCAACATCGTACTCAATCTGCTTCTGATTCCCACGAGGCTGGGCACCAAGGGGGCGGCGATTGCTACCTTTGCCAGTTATTTGGTGGTCTTCTTCCTGCGGGTGTGGACTGCCAAAAAGATCAAGCCTTTCCGGATGCACCTTGCCAAAATCGGGCTGAACAGCCTGCTGGTGGTGGCGCAGACAGCAGTGATTTTGTGGTCTTTCCCCGGCTGGATGGCGGTGGAAGGCGTCCTGCTGGCGGCGGTTGTTGTACTCAACTGCAAGCCCCTTCTGCAGATGGCAAAAACCCTTTTGGGTGGCAGACTCGGCAAAGGTGCTTCAGCGGTTGATGAGCAGAAGCCCCAAGAGTAAATAGACCTGCTCCTCCTCTTTGCAGGTCAGAAGCATCAGGAGCATCCAATAGAGCATCAGGTCCTCCAGCGTCAGCGAGCGCAGCAGATCTGCGGTCAGCAGAGGGGAGTCAGAAGCGCGCCCGTTTGGGGGAGTTCGATCTGCCGAATCGCCCTTTGCGGGACACCCGACGGATGAAGTGTTGCTGACGGGACAACTCCCCGGTGAACCACCATTGGAGGGATACCCGTCCGCAGAACCGCCGTTTCCGGGGCACTCATCTACGAAGCTATCGCTTACGGGACAACTCCCCGGTGATCTCCCCGGGGCAGGCGCATCCGTCGGCGGGGACATCGACGAGGGCGAGTCTGCCTCCTCCGATTCCGCATATTCCTCCGACAAGTCGGCGGGTGTGATGATCTGCGCCTCTTCCCCTGCGGCATACTCGCCCTCGTCGGGTGGAGCCGGCGGCTCTGCCAAGGAGGGAGGATCGGTGTTGGGATTCTCGTGGAAAGGCTCCGCATCCCATGCCGCCCGCTCAGGGATAAAGGCTTCGGGATAGTCCTCCCGACGGCTTTGCCACAGGGTGTCCGCATCAGCGAAAGCGGTTCCCGTATAATCGGGAGGAAGCGGAACCTTCCTGTCTCCCCCGGACGGGGGAGCGGACGGTGCGACGGAGCGGATGTATTTTCGGCTGTACACGTGGCTTTCCTCCCTTCTCAAAATAATTTGCCGAGTCCCATACCCTCGGCGGTGCTGAGCAGTTCCAGCAATTTGATGAGAAACTGCACTTTTTCCCGTTTTTCCTCGGGCAGAAACGGACAAACCGCCTGGAGCAGTCGCACCCGATCCTGATGACAGGGGGTGGGCGGGCGTTTTTGCCCGTGACCGCCCGACTGTTGTGCCGCCACTGCCGTGGCATCGGGCTTTTCGGATTGCCCGTTGGCTTGCGAAGCTCCTCCCGCGGACGCGTTTCCTGCTCCTGCCAGTCCTGCCAGCAGATCGGCAAATCCGCTCGCTCCGCCGGAGGGGGAAGAATTTCCCACCCCGGAATTTGCCGGCACAGAGTTTGTGGGTGCGTTTGCCGTGGGTTCACCGGAGGGGGGAGCGGCGTTTCCTCCCCCGCCGAACAGACCGTTGAGCGCACCGGAGGATGCCAACGCAGATGCCATCTGAATGGCGTTTTTCAGCATCTCCGGATTGGCGGCAAGCCCGGATAGCAGATCTGCAGGGTTGAATGCTTCGCTCATGATCTGCCTCCCAAGTCATTCAGCAGAGAGGCAGGTGACTTTTTCAGCTTCTCCTGCAGGCGGCGAAGATCCTCGTCGGAAGCGTTTTTTAACATATTTTTGAATGCGGGCGCGTTGGCGGCGGCGGCTTTTGCCTGTTCGGGGGACAGCCCCACCGCGCGGGCGGCGGTAAAGAGCATTGCCGCAAAACGGTCGTCGTCGATCTGGGAGAGCGCACGCAGTTTGGAAGGATCCAGTTGCATATCGTTTACCTCATTTCACCTTGATACTGCCAATATATGCAAAAAACGCCCCAAGGTGAGGCGCGGGATCCGGAAAGGAATTTATGAAACTGATCGTATTTTCGGACAGTCACGGCGTAAACTACGGAATGTTGGAGGCGATGACGCTCCATCCGGGTGCCGGCTGCTATCTTCATTTAGGGGACGGCGCGCCCGAATTTGCAGAGCTTTGTCAAAGCCGAGGGCTCCCCTTTGCGGCGGTGCGGGGCAATTGCGATTTCGCCTGCGACCTGCCTTTGGAACTGACGCTGAACTTCGGCGGTTTCACCTTTTATCTGACTCACGGACATATCTGCGGAGCCAAATCATCCACCGCGGGACTGCGTGCGCGAGGCAGAGAGGCAGGCGCAGATGTGATCCTCTTCGGTCACACCCATGAGGCATTGTCGGATTACGATTCTGACAGTACCCAGCCCTACTATCTGTTCAATCCCGGTGCCGTGGGGCGCAGTTATGGCGCGAGACCTTCCTACGGCATCATTGAGATCAAGGGTAAGAATCTGCTCCTCAGCCACGCGTATTTGTGATGCGCGCCTGTACGAAGCCATTCGGCGCAACCCCAAAACGGAGTTGCGCCGGAAGTTCATATGATGGCGACAAAGATTAGCTCTTTTTCTTGGGCATTACCAAGATAATGATCAGCACTACTGCGGCGGCAATCACCAGTGCGATGATCAGCCCCGTCCAGCGGAAGCCGCCGTTGTCGGTACCGGAGGTGTCATTCCCGTTCTGGGTGTTGTTGGTGGTTGTGGGAGCCGAAGTGCCGGGTGTGGTGGGATTGGTATCCGTCCCGCCGTTGGTGCCGGTGGTACCGTTGCTGTCGGTTCCGTCGGAAGTGCCGGGGAGCGTATCCTGATCGGTGTCGGCGGTCATCTCGGGGATGCCGTCGTGATCGGGATCGTTCTGACTGCCGTCCTGATTCAGTCCGTCGTTAATAGAACCGTCGGGCAACAGCCCATCTGCGGTACCGTTGTCGTCGGGATCCAGCGCGTCGGAGATGTCTCGACCGAAGCGGCGAACGCCGTTCCCGATATCGCCTACAATGCCGTCGTCATCCTGTCCGCGGTAAGGACTTGCCGCTTGGAGAGGAAGACAAAAGACAGCGAGCATCAAAATCATTGCGGCGACCAGTGCGATCCACTTTTCGCCATGAAAAAGCCGATTAAATTTGTGCATTTTTGTTTCAACATCCTTTCTTGCCTTTTCACGGCTTATTGTGCGCCGTGTATTGAACATCATCCGAGGAAATGGGCGGCGAATGTGGGAGATTTTGCAGTCGATGCAAATTTGCAAAACGCGCAAAGGCAGAATGGCAGATGGCAGATAGCCGCCTGCTTTCAGGATGTTTGGGGCATCCGAATATAACGAACCGATTTTACAAAAGAACTTGGAAGGGATGATCGCTCTCCGGAGCGATGGGAAAATGTAACATGGAAACGAAACGATTTACGAAAAATGACAGCGGATTTATCTGTGCCCATTGCGGACGGCAGGTGCTTCCTCTGAAGAAGACCTCCCGCAATCATTGCCCGTTCTGCCTGTGGTCGCTCCATCTGGACGTAAATCCCGGCGACCGTGCCAGCGATTGCGGTGGCGAACTGGAGCCGATATCGGCTCTGCCCGATCCCAAGCGCGGGTACATTATCATCCACAAATGCCGCAAATGCGGGGAGATCCGCCGCAACAAGGCGGCATATGACGTGGACGTCCAGCCAGACGATCTGAGAAAGATCATCGCGCTGACGGCAAAACAGATTTGAGAAAAGGGCGGCAAGAATTTGCCGCCCTCAGTTTGTCGATAAACTATAAATTTAGAGTACCGCCAGCCAAG
>JBJDZI010000096.1:0-8735 GCA_051867925.1 Eubacteriales bacterium | reverse complement strand
CCAACCCCATTCCTTGGCTGGCGGCACTCTAAATTTATAGTTTATCGACAGACTGGGCTGAGGGCGGCAAATACTTGCCGCCCTCAGCATAAGTTTTTGGAGTACCAAGAACCTTTTTTCAAAAAGGTTCTTGGTAGGGTTTGGGGCGAAGCCCCAATGAGTTCCCGATGCGTTCCCGATGCGCGCCCCAACGCGTTCACCCCTGCATTTCGTCGAGGGTGAGCTCAAAGGCGGGGAGAAATTCTTTCATAAAGATCTCCAGCTCGGGGATGTTGCGCTGTTTCAATGCCTCGAAGGTGGTCTTTTTGGCATCGGCAAATTCGGTGTTGCCGCATTTGACCTCCTCCACGCACTTGATGTACGCCGCCAGTTTATCTGCCGCCTTCACGATGCGGAGAATGTCCCCGGGCAGATCCTCCCGCAAAAGGGGTGCATAATCCTCCCGCAAATCCTCGGGCAGATGGGAGAGAAGCGTCAGCGCTGCCTGCTCCTCGATCAGGGCGTAACTGCTCCGCAGTTCGGGGGAGTTGTACTTGATGGGCGTGGGCAGATCGCCGGTGTAGACCTCGGTGCCGTCGTGATAGAGGGCTGCCACGGCGACCTTGCCCGGATCGTAATTCTTCCCAAGCCGCTTGTTGCCGATGAGGGCAAGGGCGTGGGAAAGCATAGCCACCTGCGCGGAATGCTCGGCAAGGGTCTCGTCTGCGACGTTGCGCATCAGTCCCCACCGTTTGATGTATTTCTGCCTGAAAATCAGCGCGAAAAAACTGTTTTGCATGGTTTTCTCCTGTATTTTATTCCATCGGGGGAACTTTTTGGAAAAAGTTTCCCGAGCTTTTCAAAAACTTCATTTTAATTTATATGTTTGTCTTCTATTGTAGCACATCAGAGTGGTGTTGTCAAGTCCGCTGATCTGCACCGCTGACTCCTTTTTTGCACGAAATTTCACAAAATTGTTGACAGACCTTTGCAATTATGGTACAATACTTATATATTGCTGTAAGGACGGTATCCCCGATGAAAGTTGAACTGCTTACCTATACCCCCGATGCAGACAAGCTGGTGGCTGCCGCCGCAAAGCTCTGCTATGCCAAAAGCGACATCGACTCGCTGATGGACAAACTTACCCCCGATAAAGTGGCGGATTTTCTCAAACTGCTGGGCGATCTGGGACACGAGTCCCCCGTGGAACACGCCAACTTCACCTTCGGCATCGAAGGCGTGTCCCGCACACTTCTGGCGCAGCTGACTCGCCATCGCATCGCTTCCTACTCGGTGCAAAGTCAGCGTTATGTGGAAAAGTCGGGATTTGATTACATCACGCCCCCCGAGATCGCCGCGATCCCTGAAGCCAAGGCGATCTTTGAAGAAGAAATGCGCCGCGATGCTGAGGCATACGACAAACTCCGCTCCATTTTGAAAGAAAAGCACAAGGCGCAGCTGATGGCAGAGGGCAAATCGGAAGCAGATGCCGACAAAGCCGCAGGCAAACTGGCAAACGAGGACGCGCGCTTCGTACTTCCCAACGCCTGCGACACCCGCATCATCATGACCATGAACACCCGCTCCCTCTACAATTTCTTCGCCCTGCGCTGCTGTAACCGCGCCCAATGGGAGATCCGCGAGCTGGCTACCGAGATGCTACGTCTGGTGAAGACCGCCGCTCCCCTGCTCTTTGCCGCCGCAGGTCCCTCCTGCGTCAGCGGTCCCTGCCCCGAGGGCGCCATGTGTTGCGGAAAAACCTTGGAGGTGCGAAAGAAATTCAGGGAAATGAACACAGATCCCATCCGCTAACCACCGATTATCCGTAATCTTCCGATTTTCATTCATCCCCGCTCCATCCGCTCAATTCAGTGATTCCCAAGAAAGGCTCTACCGATGAAAAAAGCACTTTCCGTTCTTTTGATTCTCGCCGCGCTCTTCTGCACCGCCTGCGGCACGGACGCACCCGCTGACACCAATGCTACCGAAGCCACCACCGCCGAGCCGGAGGTCACGCTCTCCCCTGCCGAGCAGACACTTGCCGATGTGCAGGCCGAGATCGACGCGCTGGCGGGCGGTCTGACCTCCGTAGATGCCATCAAAGAGATGCGCCATCTGGTCTGGCAGGAGTACATTGCCAACATCAAGATAAATCAATCCTCCCGCAAGAACGAGATCAAGAAAAATCAGACCACCAAGATCAAGATCAGCGGCACCACCATGAAGGTGATGACCCGGGTGGTAGGCTCCGCCCCCGAGGACGGATACCCTCTGTTTTTGGTCTATCACGGCGGCGGATACGATCCCTCCGGGCAGACCAACGAGTCCCAATGGTCGGGCATGGCGGATCGCTATGCAAGTATTCCCGGCATCTACTGCTCCATCCGCTCGGTCAGCGACAACGAATCCAGCGGTCAGATCTTTTCGACCGACATTTCCTGGAAATTTTATGACCGCATCATCGAAGACTGCATCGTTTTCATGAACGCCAATCCCAACAAGGTCTACATCGTCGGCTATTCCGCAGGCGGCAACGGCGTTTATCAGATCGCACCACGCATTGCCGATCGGCTTGCCGCCGCCACCATGACCGCAGGGCATCCCGAGGGCATTGATCTGACCAATCTCTACAATCTGCCCTTCTATCTGCAGGTGGGCGAACTGGATTCTGCATACAACCGCAACACCATCACCGTGGAATACGAGCAGAAGTTGGATGCGCTGGCGGCAAAATACGGCGGCGGATACTATCATAGATGCTTCGTTCACGCCAACAAGGAACACGGCGTGGTGGGGGACAACGCCTCGAATCAGACGGTCATTGCCGACAACGCTGCTTGGCTTGCCGCAAAGCAAACCGGCACGTCCTACGATGGTGGAACCGTCAGAACCGAGACCCACGCCGCCAAGCTGATGACCGCCCACACCCGCGACCCCTTGCCTGAGCGGGTGATCTGGAACGTCGCCACCACCAAAACCTCCAATAATCGCCGCGGCATCCACTCCTTCTACTGGATCTCCACCTCCGCCACTTCGGGCATCATCGACGCCTCTTACGACAAAACTACCAATACCATTACCATCGCCGAATGCTCCGTTCGGCGAGCCAATGTGACCGTCTATCTGAACGAGGAAATGGTGAATCTCTTCTCTTCCGTGAAGATCGTCATGCCCGACGGCACGGTGAAGGAATTTACCCCCGAGATCTCGCTGGATCTGCTCCGCGAGACCACCAAAGAGCGGGGCGACTCGAATTATCAGTTCTGCGCTTCCTATACCTTTAAGTTGAGTTAAACGGGGCGGTGACCGCCTACAACAAACGCTGAAGATCATTGGTCTTCAGCGTTTGTTGTACATTACACTCGCAGATCCTTCGGCCCCCTCACTCATAGCATCGGAGCGTGTCCTCGATCCAATAGCGAAACTCGCTTCCTGGAGAGCGATCCTCCAGCGCCCTCATCCGATGATACAGTTCCACGCCGTCGGAGGGATCGTGCCACAGATCGGTAAAGACGAAATTGTACCCGCCCTTGCCCATCTCACGTCGGGCAAAATCAAAGGCATCCGACCGCACCACGCGGATCTTCTCCCCCGCCGCACCCAACTGCGGGCGGATGTATCGCTCAAACAAAGCGATCACGTCGGCATCCCGCTCCACCACCGTCACCGATTCCACACAAGACTTGCGGGCTGCCATATAGGCGAAGTAGCCAAGCCCCAAGCCGTAGGTCAGCACCTTCCCATACGCCGCCATAGCAGAGGGCGCCATGGTGTTAATCTCGTTGGGCGTGATCAGCATCCACTCCCGACCGTCCTCCAGAACCGCGGGATACTCGAAGTCCTCCGCAAAATAGCCGATCTGCGGGATCAGCCGTCCGTCGGGACGCCAAAGCAGATCGTCACAGGCAAAGGCTTCGTAAGGGCGATAACGCATGGTGCGAAACTCCCATTTGCCGATCTTCGCATCGGGCAGTCTGACCGTGCGGTAGTAGGGATCGCTTCGATAGTTCGCCGCCTGCAGCGGTCGGATCATCTGCGGAAAATACGCCTCGTAGATTTCCCGATGAAACGGATTTTCCCCCACCGACAGTCCCAGTACTGCCGCCAGCATCAGCGAAAAGGCATTCTCCTGTGTCAGCCCGCCGTCAGCGGTAAGCTCCCGAATAGCGTCGGCATCAATGAAATCGGGACGCGCGTTCAGATATTCGGACAGCCCCTCCAGCAGCAGGCGATTGCAGCGCGCGATCTGCTCGGATGTCAGCATCATTGCACCCCTCCGTAAAGAACAAACTTACAGTCTATTATACCACGCCCCATTTTCGGCTGTCAAGCGAAGGAAACGGGAAAATTTTCCCCTATGGTCATATTTTTCGTTATTTTCGCCGTTTCGTCACGAAATATTCATTTTTATCTGTTATACTATATTGATTTTTTATTTGACGCGAAAGGATCTATCCCATGCAGAAGTTCAAATTTGTCTCTCTGTTGCTTTCTGCGGCTCTGCTCTGCCCTGCATTGTCGGCTTGCGGCTCCGGTTCCGACGGGGATGCCACCACCACCTCAAGTGGGGACGGTGCGCCCGACGGCACGACGCAGATTGTCAGCAATTCTCCCTATGACGAGCCGGACACCGATGTCTCCGATTCTCCCGACGGCTCCACCCGGGTAATCTACGCCCTCTCCATCGAAAACTCCGGTGAGATCGCAGGGAAGGTCGAGCAAACCGTCAAGGGCGGCGGCACCTCCGAGGTCACTGCTACCCCATGGGTGGGCTATCAGTTCGTCCGCTGGAGCGACGGCAACACCTCTCCCACCCGATCGGGCGACAAGGGCGAGGCGGGCAAGACCACCACGCTCTATGCCATTATGCAGCCCGTTTATCTGGAGATGCCCGTGATGCACATCACCACCGAGACAGGCTACGACGTCACCTCCAGAGACGAGTACATTCTGGGTACGCTGACGCTGACCAACTGCGCCAAAGAATACGCACTGACCGAGCGGGTTATCGAGATCCGCGGACGGGGCAACAAATCTTGGGAATTTGACAAAAAATCCTATCACATCAAACTGGACAGCAAGGAAAATCTGCTGGGGGTGGGCGATGCCGCGGGCAAGCATTGGAATCTGATTGCCAACCACTGCGACCAGTCCCTGCTGCGAAACTTCGCCGCTTTGCGCTTTGCCGATATGATGAGCGGCGTGGGCTACTCTCCCGCCTGCACCAGCGTGGAGGTCTATATCAACGGCACCTATAACGGCGTTTACCTGCTGACCGAAGCCATCCGCGTGGGCGACGGCAGAGTAGACGTGGCAGACGATCCGGAGGCGGGCACCGACATCGGCTATCTGGTGCAAATGACCACCTACGCCGAAGAGTATCCCTTCTATGTGGGCGGCAAATTCTACGAAATCAAGAACGATCTGTCCGAAGATCCTTCCCTTGCATGGGAACAGCAAATGTTCATTCAAGACTACATCAGCCAGTGCTACGAAGCGGTTCTGGCGGGCAATCGGGAAGAACTGGAAAAGTTGATGGATCTGGACTCTGTTGTCGACTCCTACATCGTGGAGGAGACCGTCAAGAATCTGGACGTGGGCTGGGATTCCTTCTTCTTCTACAAAGACGCCGGCGGCAAGCTGGTGATGGGGCCCATCTGGGACTTTGACCTGTCGCTGGGCAACGCCAACGAAGGCTGTGATAAGTTTACCGATCTCTACGCCGCCCAAAGCGGCAAGGGACAGAGCAACCCTTGGTTCTACAATCTGATGTCCTACAAATGGTTCCGTCAGCTGGTGGCAGAGCGCTTTGCATCCGACGAGGTGCAGTCCATCGTCACCTCTCTGTCCGATCTGATCCGCGCCGAGGCGGACGCCTACAACGGCTCCTTCTGCCGCAATTTCGAGGAGTGGCAGATCTTCGGGCAACAGCTCAACCGCGAGCCCCGCGAAATCATGAAACTGGACTCCTACGCCAAGCACGTGGATTATCTGATCACTTGGCTGGACAATCGAGTAGTCTGGATGAACGAGTTCATCGGCAGTGATCGGTACAACGAGGGCTACAACACCGAAAGCGGCGGCAGTATCGTCACGCCTCCCACCCCCGATCCCGATCCCTCCTACGAGTTCGAATGCTCGGGCGGCAGCGGTAAGTACAGCGATCCCTATCTGATCTCCACCGCCGAGGACTTTATGAGTTTCACCGAGGCACTCTATCGCGGCGAGACTTTCAAAGACAGGTATTTCCGTCAGACCGCCGATCTGGATATGACCACCATCAGGGATTATAACGGCATCGGCTCCGCCGGCAACTTCGCCGGCATCTACGACGGCGACGGCTACACCATCCACGCAATACTTTCCGGCACCGACGAATGTATCTTCCCCTATCTGTCGGGACTGGTGATCAATCTGGGTACCACCGGCAGTGTCAACAACTCCGCACAGGCGGCTGGCATCTGCCGCAGTATCCGTCAGGGCGGCGGCATCGTCAACTGCTATTCGCTGATGGACGTCACCTCTTACCGCGAGGGAATTGCAGGCGGTCTGTCCGCTTCCACCCAATCAGGCAACGACGTTCTGCTGGTGAACTGCTACTTTGCCGGCACTGTC
Source organism: Eubacteriales bacterium (assembly GCA_051867925.1). Lineage (GTDB taxonomy): Bacteria > Bacillota > Clostridia > Oscillospirales > CAG-272 > CAKSQF01. Next base: position 2,138 of record JBJDZI010000096.1, on the reverse strand, counting down.
ACGGGCAGTGACAATTCTCCGTCCAACGTTTGGTACGAGGGACGGGGCGGTACCTTCGCCTTCCTCTACTCGCCCGACGATCTGGGTGCCGTCAATCTGTCGGAGGTCGCAGACATTCTGCTCCCCCGCGATCAGATGAACGCCCCTCTCGCCGATCTGCTGAACGGCAATCTCTCCACCCTGTCCGAACTGCAGGGCGAACATTCCGCAGGCGAGAAAATCTCCGTCAGCGTCCTCTGCACTTGGGTGGCAGGCGATAGCGGCACGCCCGTACTCAGTCACAAATAAACCCGCCGAGGGTGCTTCCCATGGACGCTCCCTCTTCCCTTTCCGATGTGAAACGATTTTTCGGCAAACGCAAAAAAGTACATCCTAATATAAAAGTACATTCTTAAATATATGAAACAAACTCGCATCATTTGCCTTCTTCTGGCGGCGGTCACCCTGCTTTCCGCCTGTCAACGGCAGTCCACGCCCGACGCTCGCTCCTCGACCGCAGACTCCACTATCGCGCCCTCATCGACCACAGTCACCCAAAATATTGCGGAGGGGTTTGATCCGTCCATCCAATCGACAGTGCACGTTGCCTATTTGGCGACCGATGGCGGCAGTATCTCGGGCGCGCTGAGCCAGACCCTCACCGCCGACCGTCCCGTCTGCTCCCAAGTGGAGGCGGTAGCGGATTTAGGCTACCGCTTCGCCTGCTGGAGCGACGGCAGTACCTCCCCCGTTCGCCGGGACGACAGTTTTGCCGATGACACCGTCCTCACCGCATACTTTGAACAGGACATTCTGAATCTGCCCGCCGTCAGCATCACCACCGAGGTGGATCCCGCCGACATCAACCGCACCGACTATGTGAGCGGCAGGATCAGCATCAGCGGATGCGCCGAGAAGTATCAGCTGACCGATTTTGCCACCGAGATCCGCGGGCGCGGTCACGGCTCCTGGACTTACGAAAAGAAGCCATGGAAGCTGAAGCTGTCCGAAGGACAGTCTCTGCTGGGACTTGGCGAGGGCAAAGCCCGCAAATGGGTGCTGATCGCCAGTCAAGTGGATCGCAGTCTGCTCCGCAACGCCGCCGCCACTTGGATAGAGCGCCAGCTCGATCTTCCTTGGGTCGCCGACTACGCCTTCGTGGATCTTTATCTCAACGGCGAATACATGGGTGTTTATCAGCTCTACGAGCAGATCGAGGAAGACGAACACAAGGTCTCCGTTCCCCTCGGCACGGTGGACGACGTGAGTTACCTCGCCGAACTTACCGTGCATGCCGATGCGCCTTATTTTTCGGTGTACGATGACTCCTACCAAGTTCTCTCCGATCTGCCCGAGGAGAACGCCAAAGCCTATTTGATGGCCATTGACGCCCATCTGACTGCCTGCATGGATGCGGTGCGGTCGGGAGACTTTGCGCGCATCGACGCTTTAATCGATCTGGGCAGCGTGGTGAACGCCTACATTGTGGAGGAACTGACCAAAAACCGCGACGCGGGCTGGGATTCCTTCTATCTCTACAAAGCTGCGGGCGGCAAGTTGACCTTCGGCCCCGTTTGGGACTTTGATATGTCCTCGGGCAACGTGAAAGCTACTGCCTCCAGCGTCTGCCACAACACCTTCTCCTATCCCGACGGTCTGTACGCAGGCAATGTGGAAGCCGCCGCCGATCCGCAGCAGAACACCTGGTTTATCACCCTCGCAGAGTACGATTGGTTTTGGGACATGGTAAAAGCCCGCTGGCAGGAGGTATCTCCCACCCTTGAAGCCCTGCCCGCCCTCCTGCGGCAGACCGGTGCGCTTTACGAAGATGCCTTTGAACGTAATTTCGAGCGTTGGGACATCCTGCACAAACGCCTGTCCAGCGAAGCTGACGTGATCCTCACCATGGACTCCTGCCGTAAACAGATCGCCTACCTTGCCGACTGGTACCGACAACGCATCGCTTGGCTAAACGACGTCTGGGGAGAATAATTTTTTATCCAAATTGGGGCTTCGCCCCAAACCCTACCAAGAACCTTTTTGAAAAAAGGTTCTTGGTACTCCCAAAATTTATGAAAAACGGGCGGCAAGTACTTGCCGCCCGTTTCAGAGTGTCGAAAAAGTTAACGAGAATACTGGAGGAAGGGGAAAACCATCTC
>JBJDZI010000095.1:0-39982 GCA_051867925.1 Eubacteriales bacterium | reverse complement strand
CTGAGATGGTTTTCCCCTTCCTCCAGTATTCTCGTAAACTTTTTCGACAAACTGACGAGGTCTGTATTTGCAGACCTCGTTTCAGACTGTCGATAAACTATAAATTTAAAGTGCCGCCAGCCAAGGAAAGGGATGGAGAGTCTGATGAGGAATGTAGCAACCGCCAAGCTTTCATTCGTTGCGAATCTTCCGAAATATCAAAAACGAATGAAATTTTCAGTAAGAAATGCAGAAAACGACGAGATTCTGATTTTTCGTTGACAATTGCCTGCGGCTGTGATAAAATGAAAACATGTTATATTCGCTTTGCGATTGGAGGAATTACAATGAAGATGAAGATGTCTTTCCGCTGGTACGGCGAGGACGATCCCGTTACCCTGCGCTACATTTCGCAGATTCCCGGTATGCGTTCCATCGTATCTGCCGTTTATGAGGTAAAGCCCGGCGAGGTCTGGAGCGAGGAGTCGCTGGCAAAGATGAAAGCCCTCTGCGAGGAAAATGGTTTGATCTTCGACGTGGTGGAGTCTATTCCCGTTCACGAGGATATCAAGCTGGGCAGAAACAATGTGGACGAACTGCTGGAGGTCTACTGTGAGAATATCCGCCGCTGTGCCAAATACGGCGTCAAATGCGTGACCTACAATTTTATGCCCGTTTTCGACTGGACCCGCACCCAGCTGGACAAGGAAGCCGCCGACGGCTCCACCTCTCTGGTGATGTATTGGGATCAGTTAAAGGGACTGAACCCCCTCACCGACGATATCCATCTCCCCGGCTGGGATGCCAGCTACACTCAGGACGAAGTCCGCGAACTGATTACCGCTTACAAAAAGCTGGGAGAAGAGGGACTTTGGATGAATCTGGAGAAATTCCTGCAGAAAGTCCTACCGGTTGCCGAGGAATGCGGCGTGCGGATGGCGATCCATCCCGACGATCCCCCCTACCCCATTTTCGGTCTGCCCCGCATCATCACCTGCGAAGCGAATCTCGACCGTCTCCTGAAGCTCTACGACAGTCCTGCCAACAGTCTCTGCCTCTGCACCGGCTCGCTGGGCTGTGCCGCCTTCAACAATATCCCCGCCATGGTGCGCAAGTACGCCGCCATGGATCGCATTGCGTTCATGCACATCCGCAATGTAAAACTGATGGACGACGGCTCCTTTGAGGAAAGCGGACATCTCTCCTGCAAGGGCTCCATTGATATGTACGAGGTCGTGAAAGCTCTGGTCGAGAACAATTTCGACGGCTACGTCCGTCCCGACCACGGACGAATGATCTGGGGCGAGACCGGCAAGCCCGGTTACGGTCTCTACGATCGCGCGCTGGGCGCGACTTATCTCAACGGACTGTTTGAAGCATTGGAAAAGGAGTATGCAAAATGATGGAAAACGTAATCAATACCAATCTCAGCGGCAAGGTTGCCGTAGTGACGGGTGCGGGCGGCGTACTGTGCAGTCACTTTTCGAAGGTTTTGGCGAGAGCCGGCGCAAAGGTCGCCCTGCTTGATCTGAATCTGGAAGCGGCAGCGGCTTATGCCGACGAGATCGTCGCCGAGGGCGGCGTTGCCAAAGCCTACAAGTGCAACGTACTGGACAAGAATATCTGCGAGGCTGTTGCCGAACAGGTCAAAACAGATCTGGGCGCTTGCGATATTTTAGTCAACGGAGCGGGCGGCAACAATCCCCGTGCTACCACCGACAAAGAGTATTTTGAACTTGGCGATATTGATGCCGACACCAAATCCTTCTTCGATCTGGATGCGTCCGGCGTGGAGTTCGTCTTCAATCTGAACTTCTTGGGTACGCTGATCCCTACGCAGGCATTTGCCAAACAGATGGTGGGGCGTGAGGGTTGCAATATTCTGAACATCTCCTCCATGAATGCATACACTCCTCTCACCAAGATCCCAGCTTATTCCGGCGCAAAGGCGGCAATTTCCAACTTTACCCAATGGCTTGCCGTGCATTTCTCCCAAGTGGGCATTCGCGTGAACGCTATCGCCCCCGGCTTCTTCTCTACCAAGCAGAATGCCACGCTCCTTTGGAACGCAGACGGCACTCCCACCGCCCGTACCGGCAAGATTCTCGCCGCCACTCCCATGGGTCGCTTCGGCGAGACCAACGAGCTGGAAGGCGGTCTGCTCTTCCTGCTGAACAATGACGCCGCAGGTTTCATCACCGGCGTTGTTCTCCCTATCGACGGCGGCTTCTCCGCTTATTCGGGAGTTTGATTGACTGATTTTGGGGCTCTGCCCCAACCCCCGCCTACTTTCCCCGGCGAAAGTAGGACAAAGAACTTCTTTGAATGCCGTGCAAATACTTGCACGGCAGGATGGGTATATAGTTTTGGGAAAGTCCGAAAATTATTTTCAAAAGGTTTTCGGCAGCGATTCCATTTACAGAAAGGTTGCATTATGGAAAAATTCATTCCCGTTGTGGTCATCAAGGAACTGTCGGAGACCGACAAAATTCTGACCGCACTCCTAAATTCCGGCATCCATACGGCTGAGATCACCTTCCGCACCGCTTGCGCGGCAGAGGCGATCGCCTACGCTTGCAAACACTACCCCGATATGTCCATCGGCGCGGGAACCGTCATTAACGCCGACCAGTGCAATGCTGCGCTGCAAGCAGGCGCGCAGTTCATCGTTTCTCCCGGACTGTCTGCCTCGGTTGCAGAGATCTGCCGCCGGCAGCAGATCCCCTACTATCCCGGTTGCGTAACGCCCACCGAAATCATGCAGGCACTGGAGCTGGGCATCACTACCGTAAAGTTCTTCCCTGCCAACATCTACGGCGGGCTGAATGCGCTGAAGGCGCTCTCTGCCCCCTTCCCGCAGGTGAAATTCATTCCCACCGGCGGCGTGGATCGGAGCAATATCGACGAATTCCTTGCCTTTGAAAAGGTAGCCGCCATCGGCGGTAGCTTCTTCGTTAAGGAAGCATTGGAGAAAATGGAGGCAAACCCATGAAAACTGTCATCACTTTCGGTGAAATTATGCTTCGCCTTGCACCGAACGGCTATTATCGTTTCTTTCAGAACGATCAGATGCAAGCTACTTTCGGCGGCGGCGAGGCAAATGTCGCCGTCTCGCTCGCCAATTTCGGTCTGCACAGTACCTATGTAACCAAACTGCCCAAGCACGCCATCGGGCAGGCGGCGGTAGATTCGCTCCGCTATTTCGGGGTAGACACCGACGAGATTGTCCGCGGCGGCGACCGTGTGGGCATTTACTTTTTGGAAAAGGGGGCGTCCCAGCGCGGCTCGGTCTGCATTTACGACCGCGTACATTCTGCCATCGCCGAAGCATCACCTTCCGATTTTGATTGGGACTCGATCTTCGAGGGTGCGGACTGGTTCCACTTCACCGGCATCACGCCCGCTTTGGGCAAAGGCGTTGCCGACATCTGTCTGAAGGCCTGCAAGGCGGCAAAGGCACGGGGCGTGAAGATTTCCTGTGACTTAAACTACCGCGGCAAACTTTGGACCAGAGCGGAAGCCCGCGAGACCATGACTAAACTGTGCAAATTCGTGGACGTGTGCATCTCCAACGAGGAGGACGCCAAGGACGTATTCGGCATCGAGGCGGAGGGCACTGACATCTACGGCGGTAAGCTGAACCACGAGGGCTACAAGTCGGTGGCGAAACAGCTTGCCGATCGGTTCGGCTTTGAAAAGGTTGCCATCACGCTCCGCACCTCCCTTTCCGCCAGCGACAACGACTGGGCAGGTATGCTCTATGACGGTGAGAGCTACTGCTTCTCAAAGTCCTATCACCTCCACATCGTAGACCGCGTGGGCGGCGGCGACTCCTTCGGCGCAGGACTGATCTATTCCCTGCTGTCCGACAAGACTTCGCAGGACGCCATCGAATTTGCGGTAGCCGCATCGGCGCTCAAGCACTCTATCGAGGGCGACTTCAACCGCGTCAGCGTAGCCGAGGTAGAAAAGCTCGCCGGCGGCGACGGCTCCGGTCGGGTGCAGAGATAAGTATCTTATCATCAAACACGAACAGAACCGCGCGGTTCTATCTCTCAAACTGCAAGTAAAAGGCATCTATCAACCGATAGATGCCTTTTACGATTCTGCTTATTTCTTATTATAGCGCTCCAGCTGGATCATGCCGAACGCCATTGCGTCGGAAAGACCGTTTCGCTCAAACTGCTTGACCATCCGCTCGTGGGGAGCCTTGGTCATATCGGTGGAGACAATCTGACCGAGAATCTTGTCGGGGACTTCGACCTTTACGCTCGGGTCGGCGGTGGCGATGGTTTTGTTGGTTAATATCATTAAAAAGAGCACGTACTTGTCGTCGGTGCTTCCGTAGCAGATGAGATTGTTCTCGCGCACCAGCGGCAGATTCTGATAGACCAGGTATTTCCCTTGGATCGTGGACTGTGCCATGTTAGTTTCCCCCATATCATTTTTATAGTTTTATATAGTATTATACAATATCCGATCGTAAAAATCAAGATCAATTTGTAAATTATTTGACAATCGGCGGTTTTTTTGCGGTTGCAATTCCGGAAAACATACAATAGACACGATCCCGTACCTCGGAAAAAGCATACTGGGCGGCGATCTGGGAATCTTTGGCGGCATTGGATGGGCGGGTCACTACTTGAATCGCGCTTGTCTTGGCGATGCTTCGCAAGAAGGCTCTTCCCCGCCGGTTTGCGGCAAGCAAATTGGTGTAGTGCGGCAGACCCATAGGCGCATCCGCGGGCGTTTGCAAATAACTGTGCCAAAGAGCGCGGCGCACGCGGGCGGCAGTGTAACGCTTGGAAGTGGCTTTTTCCACTACCTCTGCAACCGTCCGAGAACGTGCGGAGGCGTCGATCAGGCAGGACGCCAGTTCTCTGTTGCACTCTGCGGCGATAGCGATCTTCTCGGCGGGCGCGAGCTGTAGGTGTGCCAGCAGGGCTTTGTCGATCGCATCCTGCGAAAGCCCATTCGAAGCTCTCAGCGCATTGAGCGTGGGAGATGGCACCAGTTCCTCCAACGCGGGGAAATCCCGCTCCGCAAGCGCCCTGCGTGCTTTGGCGGCAGAAAAACCGGGCAGGCGCTTGAACACCAGCGGTCGGATGGATTTCCTGTGCGACAGATAAGCAACCCCCAAGAGATCATTGGGCGTCAGCTTGGGTAGCGGCTCGCCGGTCAGCGTTTGATAAGCCAACTCACGCTGTGCGGCAAAGGAAAGATCGGGGCGCATATCTGCCGCCGTACCCACCGCGCGGTCAAATTCCGGCAAGGCGATGACATCGGCGATTTGAGCAAGCCCGTCCACATTTCCCGACTCACTGCCGAAAGCGAGATAATCTATCCCGCCAAGACCTTCTAAAATTGCCATCGCACCTGCGGCAAATCGGTCTGCCCCCGACATACACCAAGGAAAGGGCAGTTCCAGCACCAGATCTGCTCCCTCGGAAAGCGCGACGGCGGCACGCTCCTCCTTCGGCAGGACGGCGGGACCTCCCCGCTGGACGAAAGATCCGCTCATCAGCGAGACGATGCAGGCGTCCTCGCCCATCTCTCGGAACTTTTCACGGACCAAGCGCAGTTGGAGGCTATGCCCCAAATGAAAGGGATTGTATTCGCAAATAATACCGACGGCTACCATCGGGGAGCCTCCTTTCGACTTTTTTCAAAAAGTTTATAGAAATCTTCCGACAACCCTTGCATTTGCCGGGAAAAAGGTGTATAATAAAACCTGATAAACTGAACAAGCAGGATCGTCGGCAGATTGCGTCTCTACGCATTATAGCATACGGTCTGCTGAATGTCAAGTCCCGGAGGTTATTATGAATGTATTAGTTGTCAACGCCGGCAGTTCTTCTCTGAAGTATCAGCTCATTGATACCGACACCGGCGCAGTAAAAGCAAAAGGTCTGTGCGACCGTATCGGTATTCCCGGCTCCCGCATCGACCACAAGACCGCAGACGGCACCAAGTGGTCCAAGGAGATCGAGATGGCAAATCACAGCGTTGCCACCAAGATTCTGGTTGAGGTACTCACCGATCCCGAGATCGGCTGTATTAAGGATATGAGCGAGATCGAAGCCATCGGTCACCGCGTAGTCCACGGCGGTCCCTACTTCTCCGAATCAATTCTGGTTACCGATGAGGTGATCGAGGTTCTGAAAAAATGTACCGACTTCGCTCCTCTGCACACCGGTCCCCATCTGATGGGAATCGCGGGCTGTACCAGCGTAATGCCCAACACCCCTCAGGTGCTGGTATTCGATACCGCTTTCCATCAGACCATGCCCGAGTGCGCATATACTTATCCCATCGCCGCTGATATCGCCGAAAAGTATCAGATTCGCCGCTACGGTGCCCACGGTACTTCTCACCGCTATGTTTCCGGAATCATGAACGAGATTCTGAACAAGGAAGACAGCAAGATCGTTACCTGCCATCTGGGCAATGGTTCTTCCATCTCCGCTGTACGCGGCGGCAAGGTCGTTGACACTTCCATGGGCTTCACTCCTCTGGACGGTCTCGTGATGGGTACCCGTTGCGGCTCGATTGACCCTGCCATCGTCACTTATGTCATGGACCGCGAGGGCATGACTCCCGACGAAATGAACACCTTCATGAACAAAAAGAGCGGCTTCCTCGGCATGACCCACGGCTTCTCTTCCGACTGCCGGGATCTGGAAGCTGCCATCGCCGCAGGTCCTTCCGATCCTCACTATAAGGATGCCAATCGTGCCATCACTACTTGGGCATATCAGATCAGAAAGTTTATCGGCTCTTACGCTGCAGCAATGAACGGTCTGGACGCCGTGGTATTTACCGCAGGCATCGGTGAAAACAATGTACGTCTGCGTGCGCTGATCTGCGAAGATATGGACTTCTACGGCATCAAGATCGATCCCGTTTCCAACAGCGAAGGCGCAGGCTCTGCAATTGCCAAGAAGATCTCTGCCGACGATTCCAAGGTCGCAGTATACCTGATCCCCACCAACGAGGAGCTGGTCATCGCACAAGACACCGCTCGCATCGCAAGCGCGCTGTAAGAATTGATCGAATGGGGGCTTTGCCCCAAACCCTGCCCAGAGCCATTTGAAAAAAGGTTTCGGGAACTCCAAAAACTATATTAAACGGGCGGCAAATCATTGCCGCCCTGACTTGTTATGTTCGCTGAGCCAAGAGCCAAGAGATAGTGTTCGAACTTCGGCAGAGCCAAGGAAGTGGGTGGAGAGCCCGATGAGGAATGCAGCAACCGCGTTGCGGTTGCTACGAAAAACTTCGGCGCCCCCGATGGTTTCTCCCTCCTCTCGGAAACGAACGTTTTTTGAGAATATTCACTCTATCGATACATTTATAGATTCCCCTTTCGATGAAAGGGGTCAGACTGTCGAAAAAGCCCCATACCATACCGAGGGAAGGGGAAAACCATCGGGGACGCCGAAGTTTTTCCCCTTCCCTCGGGCTCCCAACCCCTTTCCTTGGCTGGCGGTACTCTAAATTTATAGTTTATCGACAAACTGTCCCCTTTCGATGAAAGGTTTTTTTTTTGATTGGCACTGACGAGTCGCACTTGATTTTTACAAAACGGGACAGTTTCGTCGATGATTTGCATATAGTGGCTTGGAGGGACTCTATGAAACTGTACCTATCGCCTATGACGCTGCTCTATTTTGCGTTCTGCCTGCTGTTTTCCCATGAGTTGTCGCTGACGGCAATCTGCAGCGCAGTGCTGATTCACGAGCTGACCCATCTGTTGGTACTGTGGCTGGCGGGCGGCAGAGCCAAGTCTCTGACAGTCACGCCTATGGGACTGTCGATCGAGCGGATCGGGCTTCTTTCGCATCGCGGAGAGTTATTGCTATCCCTTTCCGCACCCATAGTTAACCTTTTGCTGGCGGCACTCTACTTGCATTTCGCCCTTGATCCCTGCACGGTGGATGCCAATCTCAGCTTCGGATTACTCAATTTGCTTCCCATCTATCCGCTGGATGGCGGCAAGGCTTTGTCGGCGGCACTTGGCGTGCGGCTGGACAAAGACAAAACCGAGCGGATCGTGCAGACGATCTCCATGCTGTTTTTGATCGCCTATTGGATGTTGGCGGTTGCGGTGGCACTGGTACTGGATGGCAATCTGTCCATGCTGATCCTTTCGGTAGGATTATTTCTGTCAATTGCCGATATTCACCGCTCCCATAAATAATTTTGCAAATTTATCGGAAAATCTATTGCAATCCGCCGCAAAATTTGCTATAATAAATCGAATTTTATATAAACCGGGAGGTAATAATAGTAAGAGAATGAAAGAAACAGTCATGCAGGATAGTGATGGCGTTCTGATTCGTCTGGAGAATGTCTCCAAGAGCTTCGACGGCGAGGTGATCCTCGATCATATTGACCTTGAAATCAAACACAACGAATTTGTAACGCTTCTTGGTCCTTCGGGATGTGGTAAGACTACCACACTCCGGATTATCGGCGGTTTTGTAGACGCCGATGAAGGCAATGTCTATTTCGAAGGAAAAAAGATTAACGACGTTCCGCCTCATCAGCGGAACATTAATACGGTATTCCAGAGATACGCACTTTTTCCCCACCTGAACGTGTACGAGAACATCGCGTTCGGACTTCGACTCAAAAAGATGCCCGACGCCGAGATCCGTGAAAAAGTCAAAGCGATGCTTGCAATGGTGAATCTGAAAGGATTCGAAAAACGCAACGTCACCTCCCTTTCCGGCGGTCAGCAACAACGTGTGGCGATTGCCCGCGCGCTGATCAATGAACCCCGCGCTCTGCTACTAGACGAGCCTCTCAGCGCGCTGGATGCCAAACTCCGCAAGGATATGCAGAAGGAACTGAAAGAGATTCAAAAGCGTACGGGAATCACCTTTATTTTCGTGACCCACGATCAGGAAGAAGCTTTGTCGATGTCGGACAAGGTTGTGGTCATGGCAGACGGTCGGATCCAGCAGATCGGTACGCCCATCGAGATCTATAACGAGCCGGTGAACGCTTTCGTTGCGGATTTCATCGGCGAGTCCAATATCGTTGACGGCGTGATGCCAGAGGACTATGTCGTTCAGTTCGCGGGGCAGACCTTCGCTTGTGAAGATGCAGGCTTTGCGCCCAACGAAAAAGTGGACGTGGTCGTCCGTCCCGAGGATATTGACATCGTTCCCATTGACGAGGCAATGCTGACCGGTGAGGTCACCTCCGTCACCTTCAAGGGCGATTATTACGAGATCATCGTGGATATCGATCACTTCAAGTGGATGATCGAGTCTACCGATCGGGTCTGTGCCGGGGATACCATCGGCATTTCCATCGACCCGTACGAGATTCAAGTCATGAAACGCTCCGAGTATTCCGACACCTTCGGTGACTACTCCAGCTTCAGCGACGAGATGGACGAGTTGTCCGATCCCGTCCCGGAGGAAGAAGAGTGAAGCGCCGCTCGCTCCTGCAGCGGTTTGCTGCGGCGCCGCACATCGTCTGGTCTGTGCTGTTTATCGTCATTCCCCTGCTGTTTATCGTTTATTATACCTTCACCGATGCCAACGGCGCGTTTACCTTTGCCAATCTGTCCATCGTTGCATCTCCTGAGTATCTGACGATCTTCCTGCGTTCGGTGATGTTTTCCATTTTGGCTACCGTGATCTGCCTGCTCATCGGTTACCCGTTGGCTTATCAGATCGCCAATATGAAGCCCAAGACTCAACGGATCGCCATCGTTCTGGTCATGCTTCCGATGTGGCTGAACTTTTTGATCCGTACCTACTGCCTGAAGATCCTGCTAAACGATCAGGGACTCATCAATACCTTTCTCGGCAACTTCGGCATTGAGCCGCTGAAATTGCTCAATACTTCCGGCGCGGTCATTTTTGCGATGGTGTACAACTATTTGCCTTATATGATTCTGCCCATCTACACCGTCATTTCCAAGATGGATCACAATCTGCTGACGGCGGCATCCGATCTGGGTTGCAACCGTTTCCAGACACTGACTAAGGTGGTGCTTCCTCTGTCCTTCTCGGGCATTATGTCGGGCGTGACCATGGTGTTCGTGCCCTCCATCAGCACCTTCTATATCTCGGATGCGATGGGCGGCCGTACCTTCTCGCTGATCGGCGATACCATCGAGCGTCAGTTCAAGGAAGCGGACAACTACAACGTCGGCTCTGCCCTTTCGCTGGTGCTGATGATCCTGATCATTATCAGTATGAGTATCATGAACAAATACTCGGACGATGACGGAGGTGTGATTGTATGAAAAAGGTCTCCCGAATCTATACTATCCTTTGTTTCGTGATCCTGTACGCACCCGTTGCGGTGATGATCCTCTTTTCGTTCAACTCCTCCGACAGCATTTTCGCCTTCGACGGATTCTCCACACAATGGTATAAGAGCATTCTGAACGGCGGCGAGGCTGTGGATACTCTCATCAACTCGCTGATCCTCGCGGCTCTGTCTGCGGTGATATCCACCGTCGTCGGAACTGCCGCCGCCCTCGGTATCTTCCACATGAAGAAAAAATGGCTGAAGAACGCCGTCATGCAGGTAACCAACATTCCCATGATGAACCCCGATATTGTCACCGGTATCTCCATGATGCTGCTCTTTATCACTGTGGGAATGCTCATTAAAGTGAACATTCTGGGCTTCTGGACGATTCTGATCGCCCATATCACCTTCAGCCTTCCCTACGTCATTCTGTCCGTCCTGCCGAAACTGCGGCAACTGGATCCTCACTTGACCGAAGCGGCACTGGATCTGGGCTGTACGCCCATGCAAGCATTTCTGAAGGTTGAACTGCCTGCGATCCTGTCCGGCATTATTTCGGGTATGATCATGGCCTTCACCCTGTCGCTGGACGACTTCGTGATCAGTTATTTCACCACGGGCGCGTCTTTCAAGACCTTCCCTACCTACATCTATTCGCTGGTGAAGAAGCCCTTTAAGCCCAACATCTACGCACTGTCTACCATCATGACGGTAGCCGTGCTGGTTCTTCTGATCATTTCCAACGTAATCTCCTCCCGCGACAATTCGGGCAAGCCCGCCAAGCGGAAAGAGCGCAAGTCCCGCAAGGAACGGAAAGGAGAAAAGGCATGAAAAAACTGCTGAAATCCGCTTCTGTTCTGCTTCTGGCGGTGGTCTTTGCAGGGCTTATGCCTGCCCTCCCGGTATCTGCCGAGGAAGTCACGCTGAACATCTACAACTGGGGCGAATATCTCTCTTATGATGATCCCGAATGCTACGACGTTCTGGTGGAGTTTAAGAAGTACTTCGAATCCACTTACGGCAAGTCCATTAAGATCAACTATTCCGAATTCGACAGTAACGAGAGCCTTTACGCCAAGATCAAAAACGGCGTGTCGGGCTACGATGTGATCATTCCTTCCGACTATATGATCGCCAGATTGATCGACGAGAATTTGTTGGAGCCGCTGGATTTTGAAAACATTCCCAATTATCAGTACATCGACGATGCATTTAAGGGACTCTACTACGATCCCGAGAATCTGTACACGGTTCCTTATACCTACGGCAGAGTCGGCATCATCTACAACTGCGAGATGGTGTCCGAAGAAGATGTCAGCGGCACTTGGGATCTGATGTGGAACGAGAATTATGCGGGAAAGATCCTGCAGTTCAACAATTCCCGCGATGCTTTCGGCACGGCGATGTACAAGCTGAAGCTCGATGTCAACACCACCGACCAAGTCATTTGGGAATCTGCTCGGGATGAGCTGATCAATCAAAAGCCGATCCTCAAATCCTTCGTCATGGATGAGGTATTCGGTGAGATGATGAACGGCGATGCCGCTGTTGCCGCTTACTATGCAGGTGACTTCCTCTATATGTACGAGGACAACGATGCGCTGGAATTCTACTATCCCGAAGAAGGCTCCAACCTGTTCGTGGACGCAATGTGCGTGCCCAAGGGCTGTCAAAACAAAGAAGTTGCCGAGATTTTTATCAATTTCATGCTTTCCAAGGATGCGGCGATCGCCAACGCGGAGTACATTTACTATGCATCTCCCAATTCGCTGGTCTACAACGATCCCGAGTATGCCGAGTACATGAATTCCATCCACGAGAATGCGATGGAAATACTCTACCCCGAAGGGTTCGACTTCAGCGCAGAGTATGATCAATACTGCTTCAAGAATCTGGATCGGGATACGCTGAACCTGGTCAACGGCTTATGGGAAGAGGTCAAACTGAGCGACTCCATCAGCTCTGCGGTTTATATTCTCTGCATTTTGGTGATCGTCGCCATCGCAGGAATGATCATCCGCCATGTTGTGGTTTGGAAAAAGCGAAGCAAATATTACGATTAACCGAAAATCGACGACCGTTTTGGTCGTCGATTTTTTCGTGCTTGTACAATGATTGGATTGCCGTGATCGTCTGCAGATCGCCATCATGTTTATTCGGGCAAATACGCGCCCATTTGGCGAAGTGCATCTCGCAGAGCATCCGAAGCGACTGCCCGCACTTCTCCGCCCTGCTCCGTCGCCAAGGCGGCGGCGACGCCTGCCGCTTGTCCCGTGATGAAGCATCCCGGCATCACGCGGATGGATGCCTGCATCTGTCGGTCGGTGGAAACGCATCTGCCGGCGGTAAGGACATTGGTCAGCCCGCGGGGGATCAGCGCCCGATAGGGGATACCGTAGGATTCGCCGACACCGTAGCGAAGTGTGTGATACTCTTTTTCAAAGACGGCGTAGGAGGCACGGTCGGGCTTCATGGCGTGGATGTCAACCGGGTAGGCGTATCTGCCTATCTCGTCGTTAAAGGATGCTCTGGCAACGAAATCCGCGCCCGTGAGGACGTAATCGCCGACGATGCGGCGAGATTCCCGGATGCCCAAAAGATCTGCCGTATAACAGAGATACATCTCCTCGTAGCCGTGGAGGTATTTGCTGTAATAGCGTTCAAACTCGCGGACGGTGCGCCGCCCCTCCAGCATAGCATCCGTGAGAGCGCGTTCGTCGCGGGCATCTACCTCGTAAACGTGACCGATGTTACCGCCGCCGATTCCCTTTTGGGAGTCCGTCCATTGGATGCCCGGAATGTGGCGGTCTTCTTTGGAAAATACACCGTCACGGAAGGCATCGTCCAATCGGCTGTTTACCTGCTGATCAATGCGCGTGTAGTCGATATTCGCCCAAAGGGAGCAGAGGGTTGCGGGCATCGCAATGCCGTTTTCGTCTCCGTAGACCGTCTCTCCGCCTGCCCATTCCACCAGATCGGCATCGCCGGTGCAGTCAATGTAGACGGCGGCTTCCACGGCAAACAGTCCGCTTTTGGAGGTGAGGATCACCGCTTCCACCTTGCCGTCGCGGGAGATCACGTCCACCAGTCGGGTGAAAAAGGTGAACTGCACACCTGCCGCAACTGCCATTTCGTCATAGACATCCGCCGAAGGAGCCACCCGACTCTGCCAGATAGACCCGCTTGCCCTGTCTTGCGGCGGCGACGGCAGCGGCAATACCCGCCGGTCCGCCACCTGCCACGAAAACATCGACGGAGTATTTGACGGGAATCGTCTTTTGATACTGCAATAATTTACTCATATTACTTTGCCTGATTGGCAATGATACGATTCATAAACTCGGAAGGCGTTACCACTTCCACGTCGCCGTCGAAGGAACGCACCAGCTCTGCCACCGCGTTCATGGTGTTGCCGCCTTCAACCAAATTGTTTCCAGACAGACCGGACCACGCGTGTACGATGATGAAGGAGTAGGAGTCTGCGCTGGTCGGATCGGTGGATGCGCGGTTGATCGCCCTGGCGATGGAGTCGATGGAGCCATCGGAAGTGTTTGCCCAAAGGCGGTAACGGGCGGCTACCACGGGCTTGTCATTAGACCACAGGATCTTGCCTTTCATGCCCGCGTAGTTGGAATAGTCAATGTAAAAGAGACCGTCGATGCCCTCCTGCTTGGTGAAGGAGGACATTACCGAGCGGCTCATACCGTTATCGTCCAGAATCTCGGCATAGTGCAGATCGCTGCGGATCATGTATTCGGACAACTTCGCCGCCATTTCTTCTCTTGCCTCGCCAGACCATTTGGAGGGGAAGGTATAACCCAGCCCGCCCAGCTGCATAATGAACTCGTCCTTTTCGGTCATACTGCCGTAAAGATATTCGGCAAAGGGAGCGGTCAGATCAATGGCAGTGGCGGGGAGTCCCCAACCCATATTGAATTTGCCGCGGTTACTGCTTGCCCACCATTTTTCATCGGTGGTGAAATTATTGGTCATCCATTGGACATTGTCACCATCAGACATCACGATGCAAACGGTGTGGACTTTCTTGGAGGTCTCAATGCTGACATCCGCCGTCTTCTGCTCCAGCACAGCAGTCTTGAAGCCGCTGAGAGTGGAGAGATTATAAGCATGGTCGGAAGGGATCATCTGAATGTTTTCTGCCGAGAAAGACGCTACGGTATCGTATTCGCCCAAGGTATTGTTGTAGCCGAACACGATTCCACCATCAGACAGGAACTTGTACTTGTTGCGGTGTTCGGTGGAATTATGTCCGTTATAGAAAGAGAAATAGGACTTGGACATCACGGCGTAGTCCACCAGCTTCGGTGCCATGGACAGGGGTTGTTCAAAGGCCATCTCCTGATTCAGCAAAGACCAGTATTCGGAGGCTCGGAGCCAAGCATCGTTTTTATCGGTGGCATCCAGCACACAGGTCATTCCCAGATCGTCACAGATCTTCTGATTCTCGGGAGTGACCACGACGGCACCCAGCAGTCCCGCCAGAGAGATCGCCACGTTGCCGGAGTCGGAAGCGGAATCGGCGGATGCAAGGATGTAGCCCGACAGCAGATCCTTATAGTGCGCCATCAGAGACTCAAGCGTGATGGCACTCCCATCAACCTTGGATTGATAGGTGCAGCCCCAAGTGCGCTTTAAGTAGGTTCGATAATTGCCGTATGCACCGCCCGAGATCATGATCTGCTCCTCGGATAGATTGGCGACCAGTCCCTGCAGGGTGGAAACTGCCAACTTGTCGGAAAAAGACGAAGGTTCTCCGATCTGATACAGAGTCGTTGCCTGAATCGCGGCTTTGGGAACGGCGGAATCAAAGTTATATTCCACGGGTGGGTTCTCCTCCTCTTGTTTGGCGGTGGTAGTTGCCGCAGTGGTGGCTTCGGTGGTTGTATCATCCGATTTACTGCAGGCAACCTGCGCTGCGCCGGTTACCAGCACCAGCAAAAAACTGACGATTTTAATAAAAGATTTCATTTGGCGATCCCCTTTCCGGGTAGATTTTACAATAGTATAACACAAACACCCCCGACTGTCAAGTAGTCGAGAGCGTTTGATGAGTTATTTGCAAGGATTCCCAGGATCATGTGAATTAGAGGTTTTGTCATCTATGCTGTTCAATCATTATACCAAGCCGACCAATTATGATAATGATTTTGCAGTTTATCTATCATTTCGATTGGCAATTCTGCTTTTAATTCTTTATTATCCAGTAATTCCGACAAATAATCCAACCACATTAGTCCTTCTTCATTGTTCAAGCTGCTAACGTAAGTAACACGGTCAATAAAGGGGTTTCTTAATTTTTTGCCGGCAAAAACTTTCAGGCGATTCAATATGATCAACGCCCCGGGCCAATTTATATCTTGAATCCACTCCAACAAAGACGGTAAATGTGGTTCTAACCTATCATCAGACAGTTCAAATAAAGCTTTTGCGCAGTTATCCCATAAAGCTTTACTTTCTCCATCCGCATACGGAATAATCAGAAGCGACAAGTCATCGATCTCTCTTGCAAGTTTAATCCCTTGTAGCTGATCTTCTAATCTACTATGGCAGTTTAGCATTTGATAAATATCATTTATATTGCTCATTCATTTTCCTCCATACCACAAACATATAAAGCCAAGTCATGTATTGTATTTATTTCCCATCAGTCCATAAACCCGAGTTCCTTCATCGTAGCTAAAAACAGATCAGCTTCTCCATTTGAATGGGCTTTTTGGGTTGCTTCGATAATATACCACGGATATTCCAAATCGTGAATGAGAATAGGAATCGGTCTGCCGAATTTATTCTTGATAAAGCCACTATCCTGTAATATCTTGGCAACAGAAGTAATTTCAGAAAGCAACTCATAATAACCAACAGGACCTTTCCCTATATATCTCCTTGTTTTGAAAATTGTTAAATAGACCACATATCCTTTGTGAAATCTTTGGTTCCCGTTGTTGAATCCATTATATCATGCTTTTCGACTCTTTTCAATACCTTTTGAAATTTATTAGCCGACACGAAATGATTCCGACGGCATTGCCGGGTTGACAGCAATTTACAAACATCGGTCAGTCCTCTTGACAAAATGGCAATGATCAGATATAATGCAATCAAAACAATCTCAGTCCTATAAAGGGAGAGCCTATATGCTGGAATACTGTCTGGACTTATCCGAAAAATCATATATGAGGGTATACACCACCCATCAAACCAAGGATCCATTTCCTTATTGCCTATGGGAAAACGGCTACTTCGAAGCAAATTCTCGCTACTTCACCCGAAGAGACCAGAAATCTGCCCTGCTCTATATCTATACCCTGTCCGGAGAGGGAATCCTGACCTGGCGAAATCAAACCATCGCCCTGCCTCCGAGTACTGCCGTCCTGATCGACTGCATGGAACCCCATGACTACCGGACGGCATCCCGAAAGCCCTGGTGCTTTTACTGGGCACATTTCACAGGAAGCGGAATGGCGGGGATAACCCCATTCCTTATGGATCGGCTGATTCCCGTTGCGGTCGACTTTCCTACACAGGTCGTTGACATTTTCAAAGAACTGGACGAGCTCCATGACCGCACCGACCGCTTCGTCTTCGCCTATCGCAGCAGTTTGATTGACCGACTGCTGACCCTCTCCATCCGATGCCTTGAGAACTGCGAATGCGGACAAACCGCCGGTCTTGACGATCTGGCTCCTGCCAAGGAATACATCCAAAACCATCTCTCCGGGGAGATTACCGTAGATGAACTTGCCGCCAGCTGTAATCTGTCCAAATTCCACTTTATCCGCACCTTTCACAAAAGTACCGGCTTTCCACCTTACCGTTATGTCCAGATTATGCGCATTGACCGTGCAAAACAGCTGCTTATCTTTTCCAACCACTCCATCGCAGAAATTGCAAGCGAGGTGGGCTTCGGAAGCCAAGCCAACTTCGGCAAGGTCTTCCGGGAAATCACCGGTACAACCCCTGCAGCCTATCGAAAAGAACAGTACAACTGGTTAAATTAGCGCAACACTTCCCACCCACCATACTCAGCAATATTTCGATAAAACATAGCAAGATTTCCCCTTGTGCAGGGCTTGTCCATCGTGTATAATAAAAATACATAATCAAGTGCAAAAACAAAGGAGAGATTCATCATGAAGAAAAAATGGATTCGATCGGCGCTGTCTTTGATATTGCTGTTTTCCATCGCCGGGTGTCAATCCGCACCCTCAAAAGGAGGTACCACTGTGAATTCCACTACTGCCGCTGCCAATACCACCGCGGAGGATTTCTCCACGACCAATCCGAACCCCATCCTTGACGCCCTTTATCAGGCATTTTTGAATCCCGATGAACACCTGAAGACCAAACCCCTCTTCTTTTGGAATGTTCCGCTGGGCGAAATGACCACCGATACTGTCCGTGAGATCGTCCGCAAATCCTATGAGGAAAGTGGGTACAACGGCTTCGGTATCCTGCCCTACTGGCTGGACGGATACCTGACCGATCAGTATTTCGAACTGTACGAGGCGGCACTGGACGAGGGCAGTAAGTACGGGATGCAGTTCTCCTTGTACGATGAGGACGGCTTCCCCAGTTACACCGCAGGCGGACTGTTCGCCGAAACCTATCCGAACCTGACCGCCCGCCGTTTGGACATGGCAGAGGGCGAGGGCAAGGCGGGAGATACCGTATTCGTGAAACTTCCACAGGGTGTTCTCCTTTCCGCCGTCGCCATGAATACCGCCACCAAAGAGCGAATTGACATCTCTAAGTATGCACACATTGTAACCCTCCCCGAATTTAACCCCGAGGAACAGCCCCTCGGTGCGCTGGCATCCAGCACCTACACCATTACCCCCGGCTATGAAGTGGACAAGGCTTTCGACGGCAAACAAAATACCCGTTGGAATGCCATTTCGGGATCGGGCAGCCGCTCCTGGATTCAGATTAACTACGGCAAGCCCACCACATTTGACAAAATCAGCGTCTATGAAGACAAAGATCCCGAAGTTCAGCGAGTGTCCTCCTTCGAAATTCAGTATTGGGACGGAAGTCAGTGGCAGGTCTGCGCATCGGGCGATCAAATTACCGATGCAGGCGTAACCCTCACCTTCCAGCCGGTAACGGCGCAGTTCGTCCGCCTCTACTGTAAGCGGGTTGTTGGCGACAGTGCCAGCATCAGCGAATTTGAGGTCTATCACGGCGATCAAAAGCTGGCTGTTCCCGTAGTTGAAGTCAGCGACAGTTATGCTCCAGGTTATTATGCCTCCACCGTTTACGGCTCCGATTACGATGCCGCAAAGGCGTTTGACGGCGATCCCACCACTCGTTGGAACTCTGCCAACGGCGCATCCGTCAATCAATGGCTGATGATTTCCTACGGCAAAGAAGTCCGCGTAGACTCTGTATACCTGTCCGAAGCACTGGGCAGAATCCGTAATTTTGAGATCCAGTACTATGACAACGGTCAATGGAAGACCTGCGCCTCCGGTACCACCATCGGAGAAAAGCTGGAGCTTTCCTTCCAGCCGGTACAGACCACAATGCTCCGTCTGATGATGTCCACCCCCGGCGGAGATCTTCCCTCCATCTATGAGTTCGCAAGCTACTCGGGCGGTCAGAAACTGCTTCCCGAATCGGGCGAGGAAACATCCTCCTACAAAGGTTCCTACATTGAGTACACTATTCCGCAGGATGCAGATGGCACTTGGAAGATCATGGGATTTCTGTCGGTGGTAGACGGCAGCGAAGGGATGGATTACCTCAGTGAAGAAGCCGTCGCCGGGTATATTCAGATTACTCATGAGACCTACTATCAGCGTTTCAAGAAATATTTTGACAACGGAACCATTACATCCTCTTTCTACGACGAGCCTTCCTTCTATCCCGCAGGCGGACTGACCGCCTACGGCGTCGAAGGTGCCCGTATGTGGACCGACGATTTCAACGAGTTTTTTCAATCCATCTATGAAGGCGAGGATCCTTCCCTGCTTTATCCCGCTCTCTGGTATGATATCGGTGACGACACCGCAGAGGCAAGAGACAAGCTTCTCGGTGTCCGCAGTGAAATGTTCGCCAAGAACTACATCGGTCAGGTCGATAAGTGGTGTACCGACCACGGCATCCAGCTGATGGGCCATATGCTCATGGAGGAGCAGGTGAACCCTGTCTCCATCGAGGGCGATCTGATGCTTTCCTTTAAGTATCAAACCATCCCCGGAGTGGATCTGATCGGAAACTACGGCTTCTCACAGGAGGCGTACAAGCTCATTTCCTCCTCCGCCCAGAACTGGGACAAGCAACTGGTTATGTGCGAAGCGTTTGGAGCCATGGGTACCGACACGCCGGTGTCTACCCTCTACAAAGGAACCATCGACCTGTACACCAAGGGCATCAACCTGATCGTTCCCCATGCCATCTGGTACAGCAACACGAAAAACGTGGTCTATCCTCCCGAACTGTCCTACCGCAACAAAAAATACGCCTCCGAACTTTCGGCGTACAACACCTATGTGGCACGACTTGCCACTCTGCTCCAGAAGAGCGGAAGACACGTTGCGGACATTGCCATGCTTTACCCCATTGACTATCTGGAGTCTGTCTACCTCTTCAACGGTTCCACCAACGCCCCTGCCGATGCCAACTATATGCAAGTCGGTGAATATCTCTCCTTGACTGCCAGACGGGACTTCACCTATCTCCATCCCGAAGTGCTGGACGAAAAATGTACGGTCGAAAACGGCATACTGTCGCTGCACAACGAGGTCAATGCTGAACAGTTCAAGGTTGTGGTTCTGCCGGGCATGAAAAGCATCAGCCTGTCCAATCTGGAAAAAATATATGCCTTCTGGCAGAGTGGCGGTTCTGTGATCTCGGTAGGAACCATGCCTACCCACGGCATCAAGGCATCGGAAGATGCCCGGGTTGTAGAAATTCTCACCGAAATGTTCGGTGTTGCCCCCAACAAAGTCAGAGAAAACTGTGAGAAGATCACCGATCAGGGAAAGGCATTCCATGTGACCGCACTCCAAAACCTGGATCAGGTGCTGGACAAAGCTCTGTCGGTCTGGGATGTCAAGCTGGAGGCAGGACGGACATCCGGCGGCTATCTGTCATACATTCACAAGGTCGTCGACGGACGGAATGTCTACTATATCGGCAATTCCTCCAACCGTGAGACCAGCGTCACCGTGACCCTCCGCGGAGAGTATACGAACCTGAAGCTCTGGGATCCCGCCACCGGTGAGCAATCGGAAGTTACCGCTACCGTAGGCAATGGCGTGACCGTTCTGAAGCTGAAGCTGTCCAGCGTATCGTCGCTGTTCTTGGTTGAAGGAATCGAATAAGGGAACACTGAATTCGGTTTCCTCGATGCTTCAAAATACAAACACGAGTCCGGGAGGAGTGTCATGCTCCTCCCGGACTTTTCTGCAAAAAACGTATGAACAGAGGTCCTATGCCGTGCTTTCACTATTTTCATCCTCCCATCACGATCCTCCGTCCAATACTCTGACTATGTCAAATCCATGCTCCATTACTCCTCTATCTTCTCTAAAGGAATGAGTTTGCACAAATACTCATGGATGATTCCGAGTAGTTGCATATTCCTGCAAAAATTCGATTCACATAATTAGCCGCCTGCCGCTCTTCACCAATTTAAGTTAATGGTAAATCGTTTAGCCATTGAAAATAATGAGTCAATTCGTACGCCTCGTTTGAGTAAACAAAAAATGAAATTGCATAAATATCATCTTCATTCCAAGCTGAAATAATTCCACGCAATTTGTTTTCAAGATATGCCTATAAATGAATCATTTCAAAAATCTCCTATATTTGACAATATTGTTTTTGAAGGGGGCAAATATATAATCGGCGGCATGGATTGTTCGTGTTTTCAGAAAATGGTAAAGAAACAGAAAAAGCCTCAAGGACTAAATTTCTTGAGACTTGGGTAAGCTATGACAAAAAGTGATACGATAAAAGTAATCCCCAAGGATATTTCCTTGGGGATTTGGTGGAGACAACTGGAATCGAACCAGTGACCTCATGCATGTCAAGCATGCACTCTAACCAGCTGAGCTATGCCTCCATCGCCACATTATTATACTACAAAGTTATAGAAAAAGCAATATGGCAATTTCAACAAAATTTCTCGCGGTCACGAGGTTCTCTTACACATCTTTACCGATTCTCTCTTACGGGGGTTCAGCCGTTTCCAGCATCTGCGAAACAGTTCCAGAGGGATCACCGACAAAGCCAACAGGATGACTGTCACCAGTTTCCCGATTGGGAGCGGTGCGGCGCGAAAAACGCTTCCGCCGAAATAGATCATGCAGAGCTGGATCAGCGTAACCATGAGCATGATGGCGATGAACGCGCGGTTTTCTTTCAGATGCGCGGTCAGATTCAGGCGGGGCGTGCGGGCGATGAAGCAGTTGACCAGCCCCAAGAAGATGAACAGGCAGAAAAACGCGCTGAGGAAAAGGATCGAACTGTCATAGTAGCCGAAGGCATTTCGCATAGTGCTACCGCCTAAAAAGAAGATGCACACGGCAAGGGTCAGACTGCCGCAATAGGCGATGCGCCCCGCCATTTCGCGAGAGAGCAACGGCTCGCTACGGCGTTTGGGACGCTCCAGCATGAGTTCACGGGTGGGTGGCTCGCCTGCGAATGCCAGAGCACCGAGGGTATCCATAATGATGTTGATCCACAGCATCTGCACCACCGTGATGGGCGTATCAATTCCGATAAAGGGACCGATCAGCGAGATGCCCATTGCCGAAAAGTTCATCGTCAGTTGAAACAGGATGAATTTTTGAATACTGGCAAAGATCGTTCTTCCGTAGAGGACGGCGCGGGCGATATATCGGATGCTGTCACCGAACAGAACAATATCCCCTGCTTCCTTGGCGATCTCGGTTCCACTTCCCATGGCGAAGCCTACATCTGCAATTTTCAGCGCGGGTGCATCGTTGATGCCGTCGCCCGTCATCCCCGTCACCAGTTCCATAGACTGGGCGATCCGCACGAGTCTGGACTTATCGGAGGGGAGTGCGCGGGCGACTACCGCCAGCGTGGGGAAAAGTTCTGCCACTGCACGGTCGTCGAGCTTGGCAAGTTCCGCGCCTGTGATGACCTTCGTGCGTTCGTGCCGCAAAAGCCCGCACTCACCTGCAATGGCTGCAGCGGTATCGGGAGCGTCCCCCGTTACCATCACCACACCGATCCCTGCCTGTTGCAGCTTTGCCAGTGCCGCGGGAGCGTCCCCACGAACAGGATCTCGAATCACTGCCAGAGCGATCAGCGTCAACGCGCCGAAGTTGTCTGCCTCTCCCGGGAAGGTATTCCCTTTGGCGATGGCGATGAGGCGGCATCCGCTTCGCGCCAGTCTTCCTGCCGCAGACTGCAATGCGGTTTGACTGACTGCCGTCACGCTTCCGTCCGCGGCAAGGGTGCTTTGCAGATACGGATAGAGTTTTTCGGGTGCGCCCTTGACATAGACGGTGCCATCGGCAAGTTCTGCGGCGGAGTATTTTCGATTGCTGTCGAAGGGGACGGTGCGTCTGATCCGCAGTTCCGGGCGGCTGTTTATGGAGAAGGCTTTGGCAAACGCACGATCGGCGGGATTGGCGGCTGAAAACGCTCCGTCCGCCACCTGCCATTGCCCGGTACAGAGGATCGCCTCCCGTGCTGCCTTTCCCAGCGGTTTTTGACGGCACTCGCTTAGTGGGTATTCTCTCCCCGTGCCGTCGATCAGCAACAGGACGGTCTGCCTGCCGGTGGTGAGGGTGCCGGTTTTGTCTGTGAACAGCATATTCAGACTTCCCGCGGTCTCAATGCCAACTAATTTTCGCACCAATATTCCGTCTTTCAGCATTTTTTTCATATTGGACGATAGCACCACGGTGATCATCATCGGTAGCCCCTCAGGGACGGCTACCACGATCAGCGTGATCGCCAGCGTGAGGCAATGCAGAAGCGTTACCGATTGCCAGTGCCAATCGGTAAATTTTGCGGCGATCAGAATCTTTTCGAAGCCGCTTTCGATGAGGAGCGCGTTCAGATAATAGGAAAGTGCCACCACTGCAGCGGCAACATAACCGATCTTACTGATGACCGATGCCAGATGGGACAGGCGCAGTTTCAGCGGGCTTTCCCGCGTTTCGCTTTGCAGTTCCTTGGCAAGAGAACCGTAAACGGTGGCATCCCCTACCCGCAGTACCTGCAGGATACCCTCGCCTGAGCAGACCGATACCCCGCGAAGCAGGCACGCCGGGCTGTCCGGATCGCTGATCGGGCGATTTCCCGGGAGCGGGTATTTCTTCACTTCTCTGCTCTCCCCGTTGAGGGCGGATTGATCGGCAGTCAGCGCACCGGACAGCAGGATGCCGTCTGCGGGAACTTGATCGCCCGCCGAGATCAGCACCAAATCGCCCACAACCACCTCTTCCAAGGGAATCTTACGGATTTCCCCATCCCGGATAACCCGCACCTGCACGGCTTCCGCCTCCGCGTGGAGTTTTTCAAATGCTTTCTCGCTTCCGTATTCGGACACGGTTGTCACCAGCGTTGCGATGGAGATAGCCAGCACGATGCCCACCGTTTCAAACCAGTCAAAACTGCCCAGCATGAACACCAGATTGATGCCCAGCGCCGCCAGCAGGATGCGAATGATGGGATCTCCCAGATTTTTCAGCAGGTGGGAGAGAAAACTCTGCTTCTTTTGCTTTGTCAGTCGATTGGTGCCGTAGCGCTCCGCTGATGCTTTGACATCAGCCTCTGACAATCCGTTATAGTTCACGATTGCACCCGTCCTTTCCTTCTTGTACGCTCCATTCTATGCGATGCGGACGGTAACTTAGAAGCAAGCCCCTTATGGAAAGTTGCTTTCCATAGGGGGCTTGTATATTCGGTTATTCATTTTGGCTCTGCCAAGGTGAAACGTGCCTGTCAGTGAGGAACGCAAGGGGCGGCACCCTCATAGCCCAGCAAATCGCACACGACGGTGCGGGCAATCAGAATGCCTGCAACGGGCGGCACGAAGGGCGTGCTGGCGGGGATGGGCTTACCCTGCCCGGATAATGGAGCTCCGATGGGCGTGACCGGTGGCTCAGCAGACCATACCACCTTCATATGACTGATCCCTCGCAGTTTCAGTTCGCGACGCATCACTCGCGCCAGCGGACAGGTGAAAGTTTTGGACAGATCGCTGACCTGCAGTTGGGTGGGATCGGTTTTGTTGCCCGTTCCCATGGATGCGATCATCGGGATACCCTGCCGCGCCGCACGAAGTACCAGTTCGATCTTGGCGGAGATGGTATCAATGCAGTCCACGATATAGTTGCAGTCGGACAGATCAATCAGGTCGGCTGTTTCGGGAAGATAGAGCAGTTCATGTTCCACGATCTCCACCGCGGGATTGATGTCTCTCAGCCGCGATGCCAGCGCACGGGTCTTGGGCATCCCCACCGTACTCTGTAAAGCCACCAATTGGCGGTTCCTATTGGAAGCAGAGACGGTATCGTTGTCAACGAGAATCAGTTTGCCGATCCCCGCCCGTACCAGTGCTTCTGCAGCGTTGCCTCCAACGCCTCCCAGTCCGAAGAGCGCGACGGTTTTGTGAGACAGCGACTCTATCGCCTCCTCCCCGAAGAGAAGGGCTGTGCGGGAAAATAGTTCGTTCATCTCATTTCCCTGCCTTTGCGCGCCCCTTCAGCGCACCAATGGCGCAGAAGAGCAAGAAAACGATGATATCTACCATAACGATGGTCGCTCCGGGAGGGGTGGATAGCGCGATCGACAGCGCAAATCCCGTCATATAGGTGGCAACCGACAGTATGCCTGCGGTAACCGTCACCGAGCGGAAGGTCTTGCATACCCGCACAGCGGTCAGCGACGGAAATACGATCAGACTGGAAATAAGCATTGCACCCATCATTTTCATGCCGATGACGATGGTGATGGCGGTCAGAATGGCAAGGAAAGTATTGTAGAAGGAAACCCGCACGCCGATGGCTTGTCCGAAAGACTCGTCAAAGGAAACCAAGAAGAATTTATGATAGAAGAAGAGATACAGCACCAGCATCGCCAATGCCAGCACGACGGTGACCGTGAAATCGGCGGGTGTCATAGCAAAAATGCTGGTACTGCCGAACATATAGTTGCACACATCACCGCCCAGCCCCGTGGATTTTTGCGCGATGATCGTACCGATCGCCAGCGCACCCGTGGACAGAATGGCAATGGCGGCGTCTCCCTTCATTTTGCTGGACTCCCGCAAACGAAGGAGGAAGACGGCAGAGATCGTCACGATGGGCAGAGAGATCCAGAGCGAACCCGCCATTCCTACTGCGGTAGAGATCGCAAGGGATGCAAAGCCAACATGGGAAAGTCCGTCGCCGATCATGGAATAGCGCTTTTGCACCAGGCTCACGCCGATCACGGCGGCGATCAGCGATACGACGATGCCGGCAATGAAGGGATAGAGAACATAAGAACGGGTAAACAGATAAATGAAACGGTCAAGCGTCATCGAATCTCACCTCCCAAATAGCGTTTGCCCAGTTCGGTGGCGCGATATTCGTCCCAAGTGCCGTAGAAGTTTTCATGGTGTCCCAGATGGAGAACGTGGGTTGCCAGTCTCGGCAGAACGGCAGGATCGTGGGTGACCATCAGAATGGTCATTCCGTCCTCACGGTTTAGTTCTGCGATCAGTTGATAGAGATCGGCGGTGGCGGCGGTGTCCAGACCTGCGGTAGGCTCGTCCAGCAAAAAGAGCCGTCCTGCGGCGCAAAGTCCGCGTGCCAGCAGCATTCTCTGCTTCTGACCGCCGGACAGCTGGGAGCAGTTGCGGTCAGCCAGCTCAAGGATGCCCATGCGTTCCATGGCGGCGTCAGCCTGCCGCTTTTCAAATTTTGAGTAAAAAGGAGAGAGTGAGGATAATGAAAAGCCCTGCCGACTGCAGCTACGTGCGCCGAGACAGCCCGAACGTACCACCTCACGCACGGAGGCGGGAAAATCCTTTACCTGCTCGCTTTGCTGGGGCAGATAGCCGATCTGCGGCATGGAATGACCGCGGCCGTCGGCTAATTTCACAGAGCCTGTGTCTGCCTTCTTCAGTCCCAAAATTCCCTTGACCAAGGTACTCTTGCCCGCACCGTTTTCACCGACGATACAGACCAGTGCGCCTTTGTCTACGGAAAAAGACAAATGATTGATAACCTTTCGTCCGTCATAGGAAAAGGAAAGGTCTTCACATATAAGATAAGCCATTGTATTCTCCCATATCAGTTGAGTGCTTCCGTAAGAATCTGCAAATTCTCCCGCATCAGCGAAAGATAACTGTCCCCTTCTTCGATGGCTGACATCGTCAATGTGTGACAAGAATGAAGCGTAAGGATCCGAACATCCTCTCGCCCGCTCTCCCGCAGGACGGTGTTTGCGATAGTGCGGTCGGAATATTCGGTGCAGAGGATCACCGACAAATGATCGGTGTTCAGCGCCGTGATCAGTTCATCGTATGCGATGGCGGCAAGGTCGGAAGCGGAGCCGCAACCGTCGATGGCGGGGGTATACGAGATGCCGTATGCCTTGCAAAGATAGCGATAGGGGAACCGATCTGCCACCACGATGGAATGATGCTTGGCAGAGGAGAGAGATGTGTGATACTCCTCATCCAGCGCGTCAAGCTCCGCAAGATAAGCGTCCGCGTTGGAGCAGTAATCGCTCTCCCCTGCCGGATCGATGGCAACCAGCGCATCCCGGATCGCCTCTGTGATGGCAGCGGCGTTGTAAGGATCCAGCCAAACGTGTTCGTCGTAGGTTTCCCCTTCATGCTCGTGTTCATGACCGTGATCGTGTTCCGCCTCGATCAATGTACAAAGTTCCATCATATTGAGGACGATCTTGTGGGATGTGTCGATCTGCTCCAAAAAATCTTCTGCCCATACGTCTGAGTCTCCGCCGGTGTAGATGAAGAGATCGCACTCCTCGATCAGCGCCATATCGGCGGCTGACGGCGAAAAACTGTGGCTGTCGGTGACCGTTACCAAAACGGATAGTTCTATGCGATCCCCTGCCACCTCACGGGCAAAATCGTAAGGTGGGAAAATGGTAGTCACCACCAGCGGTTTATCGTGTGCAGGGGCAGAAATATCGCAACTGCCCAATGCAAACAGCACGGGCAGCAGGAACACGATGGCAAGGATCGCGGAAAATCTTCGTTTCAGCATTGCTCTTATGCATCCAGCGCGTTGAGCATATCCACGCGCTTCTGATGGCGACCGCCTGCAAATTCGGTGGTCACGAAGAGGTCGACCATATCGAGGCAAAGACCTACACCGATGACTCTGGCACCCATACACAGCACGTTGGCGTCGTTGTGTTCGCGGGTCATGCGGGCGGAGAAGGTATTCTCGCAGGCAGAAGCGCGGATTCCCGCGTGTTTGTTGGCGGCAATGGACATTCCAAGCCCCGTACCGCAAATCAGGATTCCCAGATCTGCCTTCCCATCGGTGATGGCTTTGCAGACCTTGTCTGCGTAGATGGGATAGTCCACCGATGCGGTGCTGTCACAGCCGCAATCAATCACGGTATAGCCTGCTTCCTGCAGGTGGCAAATCACAGCGGCTTTCAGATCAAATCCGCCGTGGTCACATCCGAATGCGATGGTTTTCATTTGTTTTTCCTCCGAAATTTGCATATTACTGAGCCGATTTTTCTTCGGCCAAACGTTCGTTACGCTCCCGTTCCGCCTGACTGGGGCGAAGATAGACGGGGAGCAGTTCGCAGTCGCTGACGGACTTCCCTTCGCGGTACATCCGAAACGCCAGTTGTGCCACGCCGACGGCATTCTGGGTCGCCATCAAGGGCGACGGGATCACATAAGGTACCGTATCTGCCGAGGCTTTTTGCAGGATATCACTCCCCTCCCCGGTCAGGATGACGGACCCGCCATATGCGGCAAGTTCTGCTGCCAGCTTAGTAGCGGGAATCAGACGATCTTCGGTCAGACGAATCAATTTGCCGTCTGTAAAGCGAAACAGCGCGTTATATAGCTGATTGCGGCGGGCGTCCATCACGGGACAAAGAATTCCCTCAAATCCCGCAAGATTGTACGCCATCCCCTCCAGCGAGGAAGTACCGACGCAGGGCTTTTTACTGTCGAAGGCAAGTCCTTTGATCAGCGAAACGCCGATGCGGATGCCGGTAAAGGAACCGGGACCTACGGGGACGGCGAACAGATCAATCTCCTGCACGCTCATCCCTGCATGGGTGAGAAGCTGTTCCACCATAGGCAGGAGCGTGTCGCTGTGGGTATTGCCCGTTTGCAGGGTCATCTCGGCGATGGGGCGATTGTCCTCACAGATTGCCACCGATGCAGTCAATGCAGACGATTCGATTGCCAGAATTTTCATGCCTTCACCTCTTCGATGGTTACCGTCCGGAGATTTTCGTCTCCGCCTTCCACTTTGGCGATGGACACGCGATAGTACCGCTCGGGCAGTGCAAAGGGGATATTTTCGCTCCACTCTACGATGCTGATGCAGTTGACATAATCGTAAAATCCGCAGGCGTAAAGGTCTTCTTCGCTACTGATGCGATAAACGTCAAAGTGGCAGAGTTTTCCGAGTTTTCCCTCGTATTCGTTGCAGATGGCATAGGTTGGACTGCATACGTCTGCATCGGGCGCAAGGATGGTGGCAACACCCCGCACGAATGCGGTTTTGCCTACGCCCAGATCGCCGTACATGGCTACGAAATCGCCGTTTTTCAGCATTGCCCCCAACAGAGCGCCCGCCGATTCGGTCTCTCCCACGTTATGGGAGAGAATTTTATAAATCAGTTTGGTTTTCATCATTGCTATATCAGGGCTATATCAGGAAAGTCCCGTGATCACGCCGTCGTCGGTCACGTCGATCTTCAGCGCGGCGGGTGCTTTGGACAGACCGGGCATGGTGACGATAGAGCCTGTATAGACCACAACAAAACGCGCGCCTGCCGACAGTTTCACGTCCCGCACGGTGATGTGGAAGTCGGAGGGTCTGCCCAGACGGGTGGGATCGTCAGACAGAGAGTATTGGGTCTTGGCAACGCAGATAGGAAGACGGCAGTAATCGGGATCCAGTGCTTCGATCTCCGCCAGCGATTTGAGCGCCGCGGCTTCGAAATTCACGCCGTCAGCCCCGTAAATCTTGGTGGCAACGGTGCGGATCTTATCCTTGAGAGATGCGTAATCTGGATACAGGAACTGAAATTTCGAGGGTTGCTTGCAGGCTTCCAGCACCAGATTGGCAAGTTCGATGCCGCCCTCTCCTCCCTTGGCGAAGACCTCGGACAGTGCAACTTTTACGCCCTTTGCCTCGCAGGTGCGACGCACCAGCTCCAGCTCCGCTTCGGAGTCTGTGCCGAAACGGTTCATGGCAACTACCACGGGCAGACCGTACTGTTGCAGATTGTCGATGTGTGCTTCCAGATTGCAGATTCCCTTCTGCAGAGCGGGTAAATTTTCTGTCGCCAGTTCGTCTTTTTTCAGACCGCCGTTGTATTTGAGTGCACGGACGGTAGCGACCAGTACCACGCAGGAGGGAGCAAGTCCTGCCGCACGGCACTTGATGTCGAGGAACTTCTCTGCGCCGAGGTCTGCACCAAAGCCTGCCTCGGTGATGGCATAGTCGCCCAGTTTCATCGCCAATTTGGTCGCCTTGACCGAGTTACAGCCGTGGGCAATATTGGCAAAGGGACCGCCATGGATCAGCGCGGGGGTATTCTCCAGCGTCTGCACCAGATTGGGAGACATGGCGTCCTTCAGCAATGCCGCCATTGCACCAACGCAACCGATTTCGCGGGCGTAGACAGGTTTGTTGTCGTAGGTGTAAGCCACCAGCATAGCGCCCAAACGCGCCTTCAGATCGGCAATGTCCTCTGCAAGGCAGAGGATCGCCATGATCTCGCTGGCTACAGTGATCATGAAGTGATCTTCCCGCGGAATGCCGTCAATCTTTTTGCCCAGTCCTACGATAATGTTCCGCAGAGCGCGGTCGTTGGTATCGGTAACACGGGGGAAGAGGATGCGGCGCTGGTCAATGCCGAGAACGTTCCCCTGCATGATGTGATTGTCGATCATTGCAGACAGCAGATTGTTTGCCGCGGTGATGGCGTGGAAATCGCCTGTAAAGTGAAGGTTGATGTCCTCCATGGGAACTACCTGCGCATAGCCG
Organism: Eubacteriales bacterium; assembly: GCA_051867925.1. Lineage (GTDB taxonomy): Bacteria > Bacillota > Clostridia > Oscillospirales > CAG-272 > CAKSQF01. Next base: position 9,509 of record JBJDZI010000095.1, on the reverse strand, counting down.
CCTCCCGCCGCTCCGCCTTTGATGCCGAACACGGGTCCGAGGGAAGGTTCCCGCAAGGCGATAACCGCCTTCTTTCCCAGTTTCGCCATTGCCTGCCCCAGACCGACGGTGGTGGTGGTCTTCCCTTCTCCTGCGGGAGTAGGGTTGATGGCGGTCACCAGAATCAGTTTACCGTCAGGACGGTCTGCGTTGCGTTTGATAAAGCGATCGTTGATCTTTGCTTTGTAGCGACCGTAGGTCTCCAGTTCGTCTTCCCGAATTCCGAGTGCATCGGCAATTTCGGTGATGGGTTTCATGTTCGCACTCTGTGCGATCTCAATGTCAGAAGGAAAGGGCATGAATTACCTCCGTGAAATGTCAAATTCATAGTAATACAGTTTAGTATATCACAAAACTGTGAGATTTGCAAGTGTTTTTTCTTATTTCGCCGGAAATCTTTGTCGAGTGAATTTACGGATTTATGATCTGAAAAGTATCAAACTATCTCCATCAAAGAACACATAACAACCCCCAACCATAAACAAGAGAGTTTTGTTTTGGTTGGGGGTTTTTGATTATTCGGCTATATGATGATTATGCGTCAAGATCCAAAAAATCAAAATCCTTGAAAAATTGTTGCTGCGCCTTTGTGCCTTCGATATATTGACTGTACGTGTATTCCATAACAACACTTCCGTCTTCTCCGTACCAGATCGTACCCATCCGGTAACCGTATTGGTCATACGTGTATTCATAACGGTCTTCAATACTGCCGTCCGAGCCATATTCAATCTTTTCCGTCAGATTGCCATTATCATCATACTTGTACTCATAGTATTGAGTGGAGCCGCCCTCACCTAAGTAGAAGCTATACACCGCACGTGTCCGATTACCGTTACTGTCGTACTCGAAACGATCACGGTAAACAACGTAGCCGTCTGAATAAGAGAGTTCCACTTCCGTCATATTTCCGCTTTGGTCAAACTTGTATTCATAACGGTATTCAATACTTTCGCCCGAGCCCCTTGTCTCAATCATTTCCGTCACATTACCGTTTTGGTCATACGTAGATTCCAGACGGTAATACAGACTGCCGTCCGCGTCATATTTAATATATTCCGTCTGATTTCCATTCTCATCATATTTGAATTCTTTACGTGAGTAAACACTGCCGTCCTCATTATAAAAGATTTGTTCAGTCTGATTCCCACTGCCGTCAAATGCAACAGAAACAGCCACTTTATTTTCGAAATAAAGTTCCATGCTGTTGTCTTTCCATCTGACTTCGAATGCTCGTGTTTCGCCGCCGGCTGTCACTGATAAAACAGACGGAACATAATACTTTACCTCTATTCCACCGTTCGGATTGTCTGTTTCCTCCTGCTGTGTCGTGGTCTGTTTGCTGTCTTCGCCATTGTCCGGTGTCTTGCTGTCGTCACAGCCCACAAGACATCCCACACAACAGGTCCATGCCAGCAGTAGAGCCGCCGTTTTCCTTAACAGTCCTATTTTGAATAACTTCTTGGTAAACATTTCTTTATCCTCCTTTTTCCGATGTTACATCGGTTAAATCCTGTTGAACGGGCACAAAATACCATAAGATGGTAATATACATCAAATAGATTATATCATAATGCTATATTGTTGTCAAGAGAAAAATGAGTACCCTCGTAATTTTTTGAAACAATAAGACAACTGCCGCAAACGCTGATTGCATTTGCGGCAGTATTGGATTATTGAAATATTTGCTCAAAGAATTGATGCTGTGCCTCTGTAGCCTTGACCCATTGACTGAACGAAAGTTTTTCCGTCACACCGTCCGAGCCATAATATACCGCTTCCGTCTGATTGCCGCTTTGGTCATACTTGTATTCATAACGCCGGGAAACACTTCCGTCTGAGTCATAATCAATCATTTCCGTCTGATTCCCGCTTTGATCATACTTGTATTCAGTACGCAATGAAACACTTTCGTCTGAGTCATAATAAACCATTTCCGTCTTATTCCCGCTTTGGTCATACTTGTGTTCAGTACGGTAGGAAACACTTCCGTCCCAACAATATACAATTACTTCCGTCATATATCCACTTTGATCATACTTGTATTCACAATGCCTGAGAAAACTTCCGTCAGAGTAATAACCAATCTCTTCCGTCAGATTCCCGCTTTGGTCGTACTTGTATTCAATACGGCTGTCAACACTTCCGTATGAGCCATAATCAATCTCTTCCGTCTGATTTCCGCTTTGGTCATACTTGTATTCAGTACGCCAGGAAACACTTCCGTCTGAGTCATAATCAATTATTTCCGTCAGATTGCCGCTTTGGTCGTATTTGTATTCCCTACACCGGTAAACACTCCCGTCCGAGTCATAGTCAATCATTTTCATCTGATTTCCGTTGTTATCAAATTCATAGTGAAAAGACAACGCACCATCCAGATAGCCGTCCACACTGTTATCCTGCCATTTGAGTTCGCCTGTTGCTGAGTATTCATCAGATGTCATTGATATCATAGCCGGAATATAATACTTTTTCTCTGTTCCGCCGTCCAGATTCTCTGTCCCGCCGTCCGGATTGTCAGTCCCACCGTTCGGATCGCCTGTTCCCTCCTGCTGTGTCGTGGTCTGTTTGCTGTCTTCGCCATTGTCCGGTGTCTTGCTGTTGTCACAGCCCACAAGGCATCCCAAACAGCAGGTCAATGCCAGCAGTGACGCCGCCGTCTTCCTCACAAGTCCCATCTGGAATAAACTCTTGGTAAACATTTCTTTATCCTCCTTTTTTTCGATGTTACATCGGTTAAATCCTGTTGAACGGACACAAAATACCATAAGATGGTAATATATTTCAGATGCATTATATCATATTACTATAATGATGTCAAGGGGATTAAGTTTTTTAGCTTTTGGGGTCTCACATCCATGCATTCTTATTTCGCCAGAATTCTGACTGCATCGAACAGGCTCTTGACGGGAATCAGTTTTACACCGGTCTTGAATTTCGTTTGCATCAGTTTATCATAGGATCGCTTGGGGAGAACCACCGTCTCAAATCCCAGCCGTTCTGCCTCCCGAATGCGCAGTTCGGGAGTAGATACTGCGCGGCATTCGCCGGACAGCCCCAGTTCGCCGAAGGCAATGAGACTGCGGTCAATAACGATGTCCTTGAAGGAGGAGATCAGCGACAGTGCTACGGCAAGATCTGCGGCAGGCTCGTCCAGCGTAATGCCACCGATGACATTCAGATAGGCATCCACAGCAGAAAGCCGCAGTCCGAGGCGTTTTTCCAGCACGGCAAGGATCAGATACAGTCTGCTGTAATCGAAGCCGTTGGCGGTGCGGCGGGGGGAAGCAAAGGAAGTCTCTGCGCTCAATGCCTGAATCTCGGTGATCAGCGGGCGGGTTCCCTGGATAATGCAGACGGCGCAGTTGCCGGATGCATCTTCGGGTCTGCCGGACAGAAGCAGTTCGGAGGGATTTGCCACTTCGGACAATCCCTTCTCGCCCATTTCGAACACGCCGATCTCATTGGTGGAGCCGTAACGGTTTTTCACCGCGCGGATGATGCGGAAGATTTGCTGGCGGTCGCCCTCAAAGGAAAGAACGGCGTCTACCATGTGTTCCATCACTTTCGGTCCCGCGATACTTCCCTCTTTGTTGACGTGACCGACAAGAAGTACCGAGATGCCTCGGCTTTTGGCGATGGCGATCAGTCGCATGGTGGATTCCTTGATCTGACTGACGCTTCCCGCGGAGGAGGCTACACCTTCGCAGTACATGGTCTGAATGGAGTCCACAATCACGAACTCGGGGGAGATGGCTTCGATTTGCGCGATAATGCGATCCATTGCAGTTTCGGTGAGGATGTAGAGGTTCTCGCCCACGATGCCCAGTCGCTGGGCGCGGTATTTGAGCTGACCGCCCGATTCCTCTCCGGAAATATAAAGTACCTTCCGACGGGCTGATAAAACGTCACAGATCTGCATCAGCAGAGTGGATTTGCCGATACCGGGCTCGCCCGCCAGCAAAACCACCGATCCTTCGACGATGCCACCGCCGAGGACGCGATCCAACTCTTCCATGCCGGTGGCGGAGCGGATGTATTCGGGCAGTTCCAGTTTCTTGTAAGGTACAGCCGCCGATTCGGTGACGGCGGAGATGCGGGTTCTTCCCTTGGTCGAGGGTACGGACGGCTCTTCTGTGACCTGTTCTTCCAGCGTGTTCCAGGCAGAACAGGAGGGGCATTTTCCCAGCCAGCGAGCGGACTGATATCCGCATTCGGAGCAGATATAAACCGATTTGGGTGCTTTCATTTTGACACTTCCTTTGAGGATGAAGATTGACTTGGCTCGTCATTCGGAGAGGCGCCAAGGCGAAATTCTTGGTATAGGCTATGCGCCAGAAGGGCTATCAGTTTCTTTTGATAGGCATCTTCACCAAGCAGAGCGGACTCTTCCCGATTGGAGATAAATCCGCATTCCACCAAGACGGCGGGAATTTGGATGCGATGCAAAATAAAGATAGATGTGGTTGCTCTCTTGCATAAGCGATGGTTGTCGGGAGACAGATAGGACTTCACGTCGTTTTGAATCCGCTCGGCAAGGGTAGCGGAGGAGGCGTGATTGCCCGAATAGTAGACCTGCAGTCCGCGGCAGGACTCCGCAGGAAATTTGTTCATGTGGATGCTGACGAATACCGCGCTCGGGTAGCGGGTACCAAAGTCCAGTCTGGTTTTGAGATCCTGCACCTTATGGGAAAGCGAATTCTCGGGATCGTACAGCAGACGGTCGTCTTCTCTGGTGAGGATGACCTGCCAGCCTTCAAAAATCAGCAGATCACGAAGGCGCAAGGTGACCGACAGATTCAGATCCTTCTCCAGTACGCCGTCCACACCCACGGCTCCCGAATCTTCCCCGCCGTGTCCCGCATCCAAAATAATCACGGGTCGTGCAGATGTTTCGGTAAAAATGTCGTCTGCCTCCTTGACATTACCACCGTCTTCTGTTAAAATAGAGTCAACCAAAGGTGTAACGTATCGGTGCAATGCAAACACTCCGACAGCAAGAAGGACTGCCGCCAAAACCGTGATCCACAGAATTATTAGGAATTTTTTCATAAAAACCACCCATATTCGTATATTTCTGTAATCTATATGCGAATACGGGTGGTTTCAGAAGTTATTTGTAGCGAACGTCTTTGGCTTTTTGTGACTGCTTAGGCGTGCGCTTGATAAAGCCGTCGCAGTAACGGACACCGAGCTGATAAGAGAAAGTGCAAACCAGGATCGCAGGCAACGGAATCAGAAGATCGAAGAAGCCCATTCCGCGGAAAACCGTGGCACCGAGACCGGTATACATACTCTGAATAAAGCGCGCAATGGTGTGACAAACGTCGTAGAGGCTTGCCGCCCAGATGGGAGACGGGTTCATTTGGCTGACGTCTGCAAACAGCGAATCGCCCTCGATGGCGATCTTGCCGATCAGTTCCAAAAGTCCCAGCACGATGTTCAGGCCGTTGGCGATCAGCGCGATGATGAGTCCCTTCCAACGGAAGTAAGACATTCGCTTGCCTTGAATGCGGATGCCGTCCTTTTGCCCCATCTCGTAACTCATATGATAGATCAGATACAGATAGAACAAAATCGACAGTACGCTGACCAAAATCAGCAGAAAATCGCTGAGTGAATCGCCCGCATCGTTCTTATACGCCGCCGTGTTGACGGCAAAGATCAGCATCATGGAGAACATGGTCATGACGATCTGGTTCAGCAACATTCTTACCGATTGATAAATGTTATCTTTCAAAAATTGTTTCATAAATTCCCTCAAAAGTATTCTCTTTCTATTTTACTTGGAAATTATGAACAAAGCAAGAAAATTCAATAAACAATTTATATATTCCGTACGAGATTGTTAATATTTGAAAGGAGATTGCCGTGAGAGACTACCCACCCATTTTCAATGAGTTTGCAGATTACAAAATTGCCGTGCAAGGGCGTAGTAAACTGACCGTTGAGCAATATCTGATCGATCTGGATCAGTTCTTCCGCTATCTGCTTTGTGCCCGCCGTCATCCGAACAAACGCATTTCTGCGGAAGAATTTGAAGCGCAAACGCTGGAGTCGGTAGATCTTGCGCTTTGCGGATCGGTCACCTCCTACGAGATCATCGCTTTCGTGGGATGGGAGGCCAGCGAGCGGGACAACCACCCCGCCGCCCGCGCCCGAAAGCTGTCGGCGATCCGCAGTTTTTATAAGTTTCTCACCGCAGGGAAACATTATTTGCCCGAGAACCCTGCCCGCGATGTGGAAGGTCCCAGAGTCAAACAGGCTCTGCCGAAGTTTCTGACCTTGGACGAGTCTATCCTTCTGTTGGACACTGTCAAAGGGGACACATGCTCCAAAACCGTCAAGCGGGACTACTGCATGATCACGCTGTTTCTCAACTGCGGAATGCGTCTGTCAGAGCTGGTGGGAATCTCGCTGGGTGATATTGACCCGCAGCTGCGCTCCCTGCGCGTCATCGGTAAGGGAAACAAAGAGCGGATGATCTACCTGAACGAAGCCTGCAGGGCGGCGATCACCGATTGGCTGAAGATGCGGGCGACATTAGAGATCAAGGACAAAAACGCGTTGTTTATCAGCAGTCGCGGTACACGGATCAGCAAGCAGATGGTGCAGACGGTGGTGTACAAATATCTGGACATGGCGGGACTTGGCAATCGCAAACTGTCCACCCACAAATTGCGTCACACGGCGGCGACGCTGATGTATCAGGAGGGCGGCGTGGATGTGCGGGTGCTGAAGGATATCTTGGGACACGCCCAACTGAACACCACGCAGATCTACACCCATGTCAGCAACGAGCAAATGGAAGAAGCCATGGCGAAAAATCCGCTGGCGAATAAGAAGAAATAGCAAAAGGAGCGCGGGCGCGCTCCTTTTGCTTACAGTAGATTCTGCCCGTTGATCGTCAGGGCGAATCGCAGACCCAGCCGTTCTGCGGCTTTGCGGCAGAGGATCATGCGAGTGAGGAAAATCTCGAAATAGTCCATCACCGCGCTGATTTCGGTGTCTATGGCAAGAGTCAGTCGGATGATGCCGGATGTTTTGTCCACGGTAAGCTCCGAGGAATTGACCGACAGGTTTACACGGTCGTGAATGTCGTGGGTGGCAGGATCGCCGTTGCGCACGCGGGTAGAGCGCACGTCGGATTTGTCCGCCAGAATCAGAGCCGCCGCAAGATCGCTGACCGGCACACCGGTTCCCTCGTCGTGGTTTCCGATGGCGGTGACCACATCGGCAATCTCGGCGGGATCCATCTGCATCCGATCCAGAATGCGAAACGCCATCACCGCGCCCGATTGCGAGTGATCGATGCGATTGACCAGATTGCCGATGTCGTGGAGATAGCCCGCAATCTTCACCAGTTCCACGGTGCGCCCGTCATAGCCCAGCTCCAGAAGCAATCTGCCTGCGGTCTCTGCAACTTTTGTGACATGGGCAAAACTGTGTTCGGTGTAGCCCAGCGCCAGCAGGGATTCATCCGCTTTTCGAATATACGTGCGGACGGCAGCGTCCCGTCTCACGTCGGAATAAGTGATCATATTGGCTCCTTTGAAAGCATGTTTGTCCGTAGTATAACAAATTTCGCTGATCTTGTCAAGATCGGAGTTACTTTCGTTCCTTCAGTTCACCGCTTTTGTGAATCCCCGTAATGGAAAATTCCACCCATTCGGCAATATTTTCGGCGTGATCGCCGATCCGCTCCAAATACTTTGCCACCATCAGCAGATCAATGCACGCCTCGCTGTCCTCGGTGCCGGAAGACAGAAGTCTGATCAGCTTCGCCTTGATTTGATTGAAATATTCGTCCACCACGTCGTCGGATTCCATGACGTGATGGGCAAGATCCAGATCGCGGCGCACGAAGGAGTCTATGCTGTCGGTTACCATGCGAACTGCCGCCACCGCCATTTCCTTCAGTCGGATCTTGTTCTTGACCTCGCTGTGACTGACCTGCATTGCAAGCTCCGCAATATCAAACGCCTGATCTCCGATGCGCTCCATATCGGAGATCATTTTCATGGCGGCGGAGATGACCCGCAGATCCTGCGCCATGGGGTGCTGGAGCAGGAGCAGTTTCATACAGCTTTGCTCGATCTCCCTCTCCATCTGATCAATCTCGCTATCGGCAAGAGCTACTTTCTCCGCCATCGGTTCCTCCTCATTCAAAAGGAGTTTCATGGAGGAAGAGATTGCCGTTTCACAGAGCGCGCCCATATGAATGAGGCTGTTGTTCAGTTCTTGCAACTGTTCGTTGTATCTGTCTCTCATCTTAACCAAACCTTCCCGTGATGTAGTCTTCCGTCCGCTTGTCGCGGGGCAGGCTGAACATTTGCTCGGTCTCCCCATATTCCACCACTTCCCCCAGCAGAAAGAACGCGGTCTTGTCGGAGATGCGGGCTGCCTGCTGCATATTGTGGGTGACCATAATGATGGTATAGTCCTTTTTCAGTTCTAGCACCAGATCTTCAATCTTGGAAGTTGATATGGGATCCAGCGCGCTGGTGGGTTCGTCCATCAAGAGAACCTCCGGCTCTACCGCCAGCGCACGGGCGATGCAAAGCCTTTGTTGCTGCCCGCCGGACATTCCGAGGGCGCTCTTCTTCAGCCGATCCTTACATTCGTCCCAGATCGCCGCCTGACGGAGCGAACGCTCCACGATCTCATCCAGTTTCGCTTTGGAGCGGATACCGTGGGTGCGGGGTCCGAAGGCGATGTTATCGTAAATGCTCATAGGAAAGGGGTTTGGCTTCTGGAAAACCATCCCTACCCGCTTGCGCAATTCATTTACGTCCATATTGCCATAGATGTCCTCGCCGTCCAGCCTGACCTCACCAGTGATCCTGCACCCTTCCACCAGATCGTTCATCCGATTGAGCGATTTGAGCAGAGTGGATTTTCCACAGCCGGAGGGTCCGATGAAGGCAACGATTTCCCCTGCGGGAAGCGACAGATTGATCTGCTTCAGCGCCCTGAAATCGCCGTAAAAGAGATCCAGATTCCGAATCGTGAATTTATCGTTTTGACTCATAGTGTTCCTCATTTCTGTTTTGAACTGCTGAATTTTCTGACCAGCAGACCCGAAAGCGCGTTCATCAGCAGAGAAAGCAACAACAGCACCACTGCAGTGGCAAAAGCCTGTTCTTCATACCAGCCTTCGTTGGTCTGCGCGTACATATGGATGGCAAGCGTCCGACCGGGAGCCATTACCGACTTTGCGATGCCAGTGACCGTCCCTGCGGTATAGATCAGCGCCGCCGTCTCTCCGATGATTCGTCCGATGGAAAGGATAACGCCGCTGAGAATACCGGGCGTAGCGGAAGGAAGAACGATTTTGAAGACGGTGCGAAGCCGTCCCGCGCCCAATCCGAAGCTTCCCTCCCGATAGGTGTCGGGCACTGAGATGATCGCCTCTTCCGTGGTGCGCATCACGATGGGCAAGATCATGATCGCCAGCGTGCAGATGC